>NZ_JAFBCQ010000001.1:930667-1240889 GCF_016907815.1 Microbacterium aurum | reverse complement strand
GCGCATGCTGGTCAGCTGTCGCCAGCCCCACCGCAGCCAGCCGACGACGCCGAGCTTCGGCTGGGCGATGTCGTCGGCGCGCTCCGGCGCGTCGGCGTGATCAGCGGGCCGGAGCGGCTCCGTCAGGTCAGAGCGGGAGTTGGACACTGCCGATCACCCCCGTCAGCTGCGACATGAGCGTGCTCCATACCCCGGTGACCATCAGGACGCCGAGCGCGACGAGCAGCACGCCGCCGATGATGTTCACGACGCGGATATGCCGTCGCAGGAATGCGACCGAGCGCGTCGCCCAGCCGAATCCGACGGCGAGCAGCACGAAGGGGAAGCCGAGGCCCAGCGAGTAGGCGACGGCGAGCAGCACGGCCCGCACCGGATCGGCCTGCGTCGCCGAGATGGAGAGGATCGCGGCGTACGTCGGGCCGATGCACGGTGCCCATCCGATGCCCATCGCGATGCCGAGGAGCGGCGCCCCCACGAGTCCCAGCCCGGTGCGCACCTGCGGCTTCATCGTGCGCTGAGCGAACCCGAACATCCCGAGGAAGACGAGGCCCATGACGATGACGACGACACCCAGCACTCGGGTGAGCAGGTCGCCGTACTGGATGAAGAAGCGACCGAGGGTGCCCGCCAGCACCCCCATCGCCACGAACACGACGGTGAACCCGGCGATGAACAGCAGCACGCCCGCGAGCAGCCGGCCGCGGGCACCCGTGGCGCGCGAACGCGACCCCGTCGGGACCGCGCCGCCGAGGAAGCCGAGATAGCCCGGGACGAGCGGCAGCACGCACGGCGACAGGAAGGAGACGAGCCCGGCGAGCATCGCGATGGGGATCGCGAGCCACAGCGCGCCGTCGAAGACGACGGATCCGGGGTTCACGCGGGCACCGCCGCGGTCACGTCGTCTCCGCCAGCACGTCGTTCACGATCGTCTTGAGGATCGAGCCGCTCTCCACCTGGCCGATGAAGCGCGCGGCGACCCGGCCCTGCGCGTCGAGCACGAGAGTGATCGGCACCGACTGCAGCGGCGTCCACGACGCGAAGGCGAGCTTGAGGTCGGCATCCTCCTTCGCGAGCAGCGAGGGATAGCTGATGCCGTACTTCTCCTCGAACGCGGTCGCCGTCTCGGGGCCGTCATAGATGTTGACGCCGAGGAACTGCGCCCCCGCGGGCTCGACCTCCTGGAACGTCGACTCCAGCGTCGGCGCCTCGGCACGGCAGGGACCGCACCCGGCGTACCAGAAGTTCAGCACGAGCACGTCGCCGGCGTAGTCGGTGCTCGTCACGGTCGACCCGTCGACGGCCGTCCCGGTGAACGCGACGGCGTCGCCGCGGTCGGCGGGGGCGATCTCCTGCACGGTGCCGTCACCGGAGATGTAGCCCTTGTCGCCGCCCTGCTGGTACTGCTCGACCAGTCCGTCGTTGCCGCCGGTGCACGCCGTCAGAAGCAGTGCGGCGAGCGCGACGGCGGAGGCC
Organism: Microbacterium aurum; assembly: GCF_016907815.1. Lineage (NCBI taxonomy): Bacteria > Bacillati > Actinomycetota > Actinomycetes > Micrococcales > Microbacteriaceae > Microbacterium > Microbacterium aurum. Next base: position 1,239,416 of record NZ_JAFBCQ010000001.1, on the reverse strand, counting down.
GCGGTTCTGCGCCCGGTCATACCGCCCCCACATCCACGGCGCCGGCGAGGGATGCCGGCTCGGCGTACGACACCTCGCGCCAGCGGTCGCCGTCGCGCTCGAAGCTCGTCACGCTCGACAGCGCGCAGCGCCGGCGGCGCGGGTCGTGCCGCAGCGGCTCGCCCTGGACGGCGAGGTGGGTGATCCAGATGGGCAGCTGGTGCGAGACGATGACGACGTCGCCGGATGCCGCGGCATCCCATGCCTCGCGCATCGCGGCGTCCATGCGGTCGACGATCTGCGTGTACGGCTCGCCCCAGCTCGGCAGGGCGGGCGTGCGCAGATAGTGCCAGTTGCCCGGGTTCATCAGGGCGCGGCGCATGCGCTTGCCCTCGAACACGTTCGTCGGCTCGATGACGCGCTCGTCGAGCGTCGGCTCGAGGCCGAAGGCGGCCGTGAACGGTTCCGCCGACTCGCGCGTTCGCTGCAGCGGCGAGGCGTACAGCGCCGTCACAGGGCGACCGAGGCGCTTCACGTGATCGGCCGCCTGCTGCGCCATCGCGCGGCCGTCGTCGCTGAGCCGAAAGTTCGGCAGCCGCCCGTAGAGCACGCGCTGGGGGTTGTGGACCTCCCCGTGGCGCACGAGGTGGAGGCGATCTGCGGGCATGCGCCAAGTCTACGGGGGCCGCGTCTGTGGCTGGGCTGGGAGCGGGCGGAGGCCTACTCCCCCGGTACCTTCGCGGCTCGGCGTTGCGCCCAGAGCCCCCGCACGCGGGCGAGGACGAACCACGCGACGGCAGCGATCGCCGCGGCGATGACGACGTACTGCAGGATGTCGGTGTACTGCTCGATGACCGGCCACGCCTCGCCGAGGAAAAACCCGCAGAGCACGAACACGGTGTTCCACGCGAGCGAGCCCGCCGCGGAGAGCAGCCCGAATCGCCAGAGCGGCATCCGGGTGACGCCGGCGGGGATGGAGATGAGCGAGCGGAAGATGGGGATCATCCGGCCGAAGAACACGGCCTTGCCCCCGTGACGCGAGAACCAGGCGACCGTCTTGTCGATGTCTTCGGGATGCAGCAGCGGCACGCGCGCCGCGATCGACCGCAGCCGGTCAAGGCCCAGCCACGCGCCGAGCCCGTACAGCAGGAAGGCGCCCACGACGGCACCGGCGGTCGTCCAGGCGATCGCCTCGACGATCGTGAAGGCGCCGCGCGAAGCGGCGAGGCCCGCCATCGGCAGGATGACCTCGCTCGGCAGCGGCGGGAAGAGGTTCTCGAGAGCGATCGCGATGCCCGCCCCCGCCGGGCCGATGATCTCCATGAGGCCCACCGTCCAGTCGGCGAGGGCGCTCAGCCACGACCCGTCGTGAGAGGCGTCGGCGGCCGGAGCGAGGGGGCTGCGGGTGGGAGCGGCGAGGGCGAACGCGATCGTCATGTCATCGACGGTAGGCCGCCGAGGTTGCCGGTTCCTGTGGATCCGCCCGGGTGGTCGCGCTCTCGCCCCCACGTAGACTGATCCCTCGTGAGTGAACGCACCCTCGTCAGCCAGCTGCAGTCCCGCGAAGACGGTCCCGTCTCGGTCTCCGGATGGGTCGAGACCGTCCGCGATCAGAAGAAGGTGCAGTTCGTCATCCTGCGCGATGAGACCGGCGCGGTACAGCTCGTGAACCCCGCCACCCGCCCTGACCCCGAGGCCAGCGGCCAGGATGCCGACGCGCTCGCGCTGACCGCGCTCATCTCGGAGCTGTCGACCGGCACGTTCCTGACCGTGACGGGCGACCTCAAGCACGACGAGCGCGTCAAGCTGGGCGGCGTCGAGATCAAGATCGCCTCGCTCGACATCGCGGCATCCGCCCTGCCCGAGACGCCCATCGCCGCCGACAGCGGCCTCGACAAGCGCATGGATTGGCGTTTCATCGACCTGCGCCAGCGCCGCAACGCCCTCATCTTCCGCATCTCGACGACCCTCGAGCACGCGATGCGCAGCTACTGGATCGAGCGCGACTACGTCGAGCTGCACACGCCCAAGCTCATGGACAGCCCCGCCGAGGGCAACGCCGAGCTGTTCGCCTTGGAGTACTTCGGCGACCAGACCGCCTACCTCGCGCAGAGCCCGCAGCACTACAAGCAGATGGCGCAGGCGGCCGGGTTCGGCAAGATCTTCGAGATCGGCGACGTGTTCCGCGCCGACCCGAGCTTCACCAGCCGCCACGCGACGGAGTTCACCTCGGTGGATGCCGAGATCAGCTGGATCGACTCGTACGAGGACGTCGCGGCGATGCAGGAGGAGCTCATCGCGACCGCGTTCGCCGCGGTCAAGGAGAAGCACGGCGCCGAGATCGAGGAGCTGTTCGGGCAGACCGTCGAGGTCCCGACCCTCCCGTTCCCGCGCATCCCGCTCGCCGAAGCCCGCGAGATCGTGAAGGCGCGCGGCTACGAGATCCCCCGCACCGACGGCGACCTCGACCCCGAGGGCGAGCGGCAGGTCTCCGCGCACGTGAAGGAGACGTACGGCAGCGACTTCGTCTTCGTGACCGACTACCACCCCGAGATCCGGCCGTTCTACCACATGCGCAACGCCGAGACCGGGCTCACGAACAGCTACGACCTGCTGTACCGCGGCACCGAGATCACGACCGGTGCGCAGCGCGAGCACCGCATCGACGTGCTCGAGGCGCAGGCCCTGGAGAAGGGTCTGTCGCTGGAAGGCCTCGCGCACTACCTCGACTTCTTCCGCTACGGTGTGCCGCCGCATGGCGGCTTCGGCATGGGCCTCGCGCGCGTGCTGATGCTGATGCTCGGGCAAGACTCCATCCGCGAGGTCACCTTCCTGTTCCGCGGGCCGACGCGCCTCGCCCCGTAAGCGAAGGGTCCGCTCCGGCGGGCCCTTCGTCGTCTTTCCCTCTCCTTTGCCGATCGTTCATCTGCGACGCACGAACGGTCCATCCTCCGCCCCTAACGTCCTCTCGTCCCCGTTGCACGAACGCTCCCGCGCGCGTGCACCACCCGAGAGGAATACCCGTATGTCCCGTCATGCGCTGCGCCGGATCGCTCCGGCCGTCGCTCTGCTCACCGCCTCGGCCATCGCCCTGGCCGCCTGCTCGTCGTCCTCGGATGCCACCGACGGCGCCTCCGACTCTGCGTCGGACGCCGCCGCCGCGACGAGCGTCGCCGACTTCGGCACGTTCGCCGACCTCGAGGCCGCCGCCAAGGCCGAAGGCAAGCTCAACGTCATCGCGCTGCCGCGCGACTGGGCGAACTACGGCGAGATCATCGACGCCTTCAAGAAGAAGTACCCCGAGATCGAGGTCACCGAGCAGTCCCCCGACGTCTCGAGCGCCGAGGAGATCCAGGCAGCCACGACGAACGCAGGTCTCGACACCGCCCCCGACGTGTTCGACCTCGGCCTCACCGTGGCCCTGCAGAACACCGACAAGTTCGCCGCCTACAAGGTGCAGACGTTCGACGAGATCCCCGACGCACTCAAGGAGCCCACGGGCCTGTTCGTCGGCGACTACAGCGGGTACATGTCGGTCGGCTACGACTCGAGCCGCTTCCCCGAGCCCGCCCAGATCACCGACCTGCTGGGTGAGGACTACAAGGGCTCGGTCGCGATCAACGGCGACCCGACGCAGGCCGGCGCCGCCTTCGCGGCCGTGGGTCTGGCCACCGTCCAGAACGGCGGCACGCTCGACGACTTCCAGCCCGGCATCGACTTCTTCAGCGAGCTGCAGAAGGCGGGCAACCTGCTGAAGGTCGACGTGACCACCGGCACGATCGCATCGGGCGAGACCCCCGTCGTCTTCGACTGGGACTACCTGAACGCGACGCACTCCGCCGACAACGCCAACTGGAAGGTCAAGGTCTTCTCGGGCACCGGCTACGCGGGCTACTACAACCAGGCGATCAACAAGGACGCGCCGAACCCGGCCGCCGCCCGCCTGTGGCAGGAGTTCCTCTACAGCGACGACGTGCAGAACCTCTGGCTCGCCGGCGGCGCCCGCCCCGTGCGCATGGAGGCCATGACGAAGGCCGGCACGATCGACGAGACCGCCGCGGCGAAGCTCCCCGCAGCTCCCTCCGACACGGTCGTTCCGACCGAGGCTCAGAGCAAGGCCGCCGGCGCGCTCCTCGGCGAGAAGTGGGCCTCGGCCGTCCAGTGACATCCGCGACCGTCGCACCCGCTGCGACGAGCACAGGCCCCGGGTCGGAGCACCACGCTCCGGCCCGGGGCCGGTCCCGTCGCAGCGCACCGTCCCTCACGTGGCTGGGGCTTGTCCCCTTCGCCGCGTACCTCCTCCTCTTCCTGGCCCTGCCGACCGTCCTCGCGATCGGCACCGGCTTCTTCGAGAAGAACGGCACGTTCACCTGGGCGAACATCTCCGCCCTCGTCGACCCCGTCGTCCTCACCGCGTTCTGGAACAGCACGTGGCTGTCGCTGCTCACCGCTGCCATCGGCGCGATCCTCGGTGCGCTCGTCTGCTACGCCGCGATGGGCCTTCCCCCGCAGGGCGCCCTACGCAGCGCACTGGATGCCGCGACAGGCGTCCTCGCCCAGTTCGGCGGCGTCATGCTCGCATTCGTCTTCATCGCCACGATCGGCGTGCAGGGTGTCGTGACCCTGCTTCTCAAGGATTCTTTCGGCGTCGACCTGCAGCCGGGGACCTGGCTCTACTCGGTGCCGGGCCTCATCCTCCCCTACATATACTTCCAGGTGCCGCTCATGGTCATCACGTTCCTCCCCGCCCTGTCGGCGTTGAAGTCGCAGTGGTCGGAGGCGAACCTCACGCTCGGCGGCACGCGGGCGAGCTTCTGGCTGCGCATCGGCCTGCCGGTGCTCGCGCCGTCGTTCCTCGCGAGCTTCCTGCTGCTGTTCGCGAACGCGTTCTCGTCGTACGCGACGGCCGCCGCCCTGGCGAGCCAGGGCTCTCAGATCGTGCCGCTGCAGATCCGCGCGGCGCTCACGAGCGAGACCGTGCTCGGGCGGGAGAACCTCGCGGGCGCCCTCGCGCTCGGCATGATCGTCGTCGTCGGCGTCGTCATGGCCATCTACGCTCTCGTCCAGCGGCGCGCCGCGCGGTGGCAGTCGTGAGTGGGCCCGGTATCGCGCCCTCGCGGGTGACACGCACCGTGATCGGCATCGTGATCGGCATCCTGTTCGCGATCCCGCTGCTGTCGACGTTCCTGTTCACCCTGCGCGACCGCGAGAGCGGCGGGCTGTCGTTCGCCAACTGGGTGCGCGTGTTCGACCCCTCCAACACCCAGGTGCTCACGCCCATCTGGACAGGACTCGGCAACTCGGTCGTCCTTGCCGTCGTCACGGTCGTGATCGTGCTCGTGGTCCTGCTTCCGACGATGATCCTCATCGAGCTGCGCTTCCCGAACCTCGCACGCGTTTTCGAGTTCGCGGTGCTGCTGCCGATCTCGATCCCCGCGATCGTGCTCGTCGTCGGTCTCGCGCCGATCTACCTGCAGATCGGGCGCATGTTCGGCACGGGAACGTGGACCCTCGCCTTCGCGTACGGCATCACCGTGCTGCCGTTCGCCTACCGGTCGATCAAGGCGGCGATGGATGCCGTGGACCTCCGCACGCTCGCCGAGGCGGCCCGCTCGCTCGGCGCGGGCTGGCTCGCCGTCGTCATCCGGGCGCTCGTGCCGAACCTCCGACAGGGGCTCCTCGCGGCATCCCTCATCTCCGTCGCCGTCGTCCTCGGCGAGTTCACGATCGCGTCGCTGCTGAACCGTCAGGTGTTCCAGACCGCGCTCGTGGTGGCGCAGAAGATCGACCCGTACGCGTCGGCGATCTTCACGCTGCTCTCGCTCCTGTTCGTCTTCCTCCTACTCCTCCTCGTCGGTCGCGCGGCCTCCTCGTCTTCACGGGGACGCCGCCGCGCCGGAAAGGCCTCGTCATGACCACCGCCGACTCCCCCGCGCGCGCGCTGCCGCGCACCTCCGAGAACCTGCTTCTGCACGAGACCGGCGAAGGCACGACGGTGCAGCTGGCCGGCATCGTGAAGGAGTTCGGCGCGACGCGCGTCCTGCACGGCGTCGACCTCGACATCGCCCCCGGCGAGTTCGTGTCGCTGCTCGGACCGTCCGGCTGCGGCAAGACGACGCTCCTGCGGATCCTCGCGGGGCTCGAGGACTCCACCGACGGCACCGTCTCCTTCGACGGGAAGGATGTCTCGCGGGTGCCGACCAACAAGCGCGACATCGGCATGGTGTTCCAGTCGTACTCGCTGTTCCCGCATCTCCGGGTACTCGACAACACCGCATTCGGGCTCCGCCGGCGCGGTATCGGCGCCCGCGAAGCGGCGAAGCGCGCGCAGGATGCGCTCGAGCTGGTCGGGCTCGGACATCTCGCCGACCGGTTCCCGCATCAGCTCTCCGGCGGTCAGCAGCAGCGCGTCGCCCTCGCCCGCGCCCTCGTCACGGAGCCCCGCGTGCTGCTCCTCGACGAGCCGCTGTCGGCGCTGGATGCTAAGGTGCGCGTGCAGCTGCGCGACGAGATCCGCCGCATCCAGTTGCGCCTGGGCATCACGACCGTCTTCGTCACGCACGACCAGGAGGAGGCGCTCGCCGTCTCCGACCGCATCGCCGTCATGAGCGCGGGCCGCATCGAGCAGATCGGCACGCCGGGCGAGCTGTACGAGCGCCCCTCCTCTCCCGAGGTCGCGGCGTTCGTCGGGCTCTCAAGCGTCGTGCCTGCGGTCTCCGACGGCGCCGTCGCCCGCGTGTGGGGCCTCGAGCTGCCGCTGCTGCGCCCTGTGGATGCCGGTGCGGTGGAGATCTTCGTCCGCCCCGAGAACGTGCGGCTCGTCACGACCGCCGTGCCCGGCATCGACGCCACCGTGCAGGAGTCGACCTTCCTCGGCAGCTTCCGCCGCACGCTCGTGCGCACCTCGGACGGTGAGATGATCACGCTGCAGCACCCCGTCGGCGAAGCGATCACCTACGACGATGTCGTGCGCGTGTCGATCGACCCCGTTCCGGTGCTCGCCCGCGTCGCGTCCTGACGACATCCTTCGAGGTCTGGGTGCGACCCGCTCAGACCTCGAAGTCGACGGCGACGCGGTCGGAGACGACCGAACGGATGTAGCCTGCCACGGCCTGGTGGTCGGGGTGCGTCTGATAGGCGTCCAGGCCGGCACGATCGGCGAAGTCCGCGACGAGGGCGACGTCCCAGTTGCCGCCCCCGACGACGTCGGGCCCGATCGACAGGTCGACGATAGACGGCACGACCTCCCGCAGCGCCCCGAGATCGGCCGAGACCTTCGCGGCCTGCGCGGCGCGCTCGGCGGGGTCTTCGGTGCGCAGCTTCCAAGCGACGACGTGGCGGATCATGCGGTGTCCTTTCCGGAGGGGGTGCGCGTCGCGGCATCCTGCGTCGCGGCATCCAGTGCTGTGCGCAGCCGCGCCGCGTCGAGGCGCCAGTGCGCGTGCAGCCGGTCGTCGATGAGCACGACCGGGATCTTCTCCCACCACGTGTCGTACAGTGACGGGTCGTCGAGGATCGAGACCTCCTCGACCGAGACGGCGTCCTCATCGTAGTCGGCGACGACGACGTCGACGATCTCACGGGCGACGTCGCACAGGTGGCAGTCGGGTTTGGAGATGATCGTGAGGGTGGTCACGGCATCTATCCTCCCCCATAGACACGAAGCGCCCGTCCGTGAGGACAGGCGCTCGGTGTACGTGCCGCTGAGAAGGCTTACTTCTTGTTGCGGCGCTGGTGGCGAGTCTTGCGAAGCAGCTTGCGGTGCTTCTTCTTCGCCATGCGCTTGCGGCGCTTCTTGATGACAGAACCCACGGAAAACCTCACTATGTCAGGGGTCTGGACGCGGATCGCCACGTCCGGGATCGGGCACCTCGAAAAATGCCCTCGGAACAGTCTAGCCGACGTCGGCGATGGGCCGTTGCAGGGCGTCGGTGACGGCGGTCTCGGGCACGCGGTAGCTGCGCCCGAAGCGCACGGCGGGAAGCTCTCCCGCGTGCACCAGGCGGTACACCGTCATCTTCGACACGCGCATGAGCTCCGCCACCTCGGCGACGGTGAGAAAGCGCACGTCAGACAGGTCCGCCATCGAGACTCCCCCAGATCCAGTGAAACTATCGACCAACAGTACGGCTTCTGTGGGACGCCTGTAAACCTCTGTGACCGCTGTGACGTACCCGGATCAGCGGCCGGGGATCCGCTTGAACGCGCTGTCCCAGGCGTGCTTGGCGGATGCCGCGGCCCGCCCGACGAGATCCGCGGCTGCGACGGCGGAATCGGGCAGGGTGGTCGCGGGGTCGGCGTCGTCGATCAGACCGTCGTCGAAGAACGGCACGAGCCAGTCGTCGATGATGTCCAGCGGTGCCGGCGACAGCGAGTAGAACCGGTGCTGCCCCTCTTCACGGACCGTCACGAGCTCGGCTTCGCGCAGCACCTTGAGATGCTTCGACACCGTCGGCTGGCTCACCCCGAGCTCGGTCACGATGTGCGAGACGCTCGTGCCCCGCTCCCCGGCGGAGGCGCGCTCGCGCAGCAGCTGCAGGATGTCCCGACGGGTACCGTCGGCGATCACGTCGAAGATGTCCGCCATCCCCTTAGGTTAGCCCGCGCCGCGCCCGGAGTACCATGACATGGATTCTTCGAAGAGCATGCACGACCAGGGGAGGAGACGGTCATGACGGGCGACACCGTCGGCGCCCGTGCGTGGCGCAGCATGCGGAGCGTGCTCGCCGAGTCCTGGGACCGCCTGCGCGACCTGACGACCGCCTCCCCCTCCCGCTTCGCGGTGGGCGTCTTCCTCACGCTGATCCTGCTGTTCACCGCCCTGTTCATGCTTCCCGCGGCCGCCGCAGACGGGCAGTCCACGGCATTCGCCGACGCGCTGTTCACGGCGGTCTCGACGATCTGCGTCACGGGACTGTCGACCGTCGACATGGGGACGCACTGGAGCCCGTTCGGGCATGTGCTCGTCTACATCGGCGTCAACGTCGGCGCGCTCGGTGTGCTGACCCTGGCATCCATCCTCGGCCTCGTCATCTCCAAGCGGCTGGGCCTGCGCGCGAAGCTCATCGCCGCCGGCGACACCAATCCGCTGCGCGCCCACGGCGGCCCCGTCAACGAGGGGCAGACCGTCCGTCTCGGCGAGGTCGGTCAACTGCTCGCGACGGTCGCGCTGTCGACCCTCGTCATCGAGGCGGGGCTCGCGATCCTGCTGTACCCGTCGCTGCTGCTGAGCGGGATCGACCCGATCAGCGCGCTGTGGGAGGCGCCCTACTACGCGGCGATGTCGTTCACCAACACCGGCTTCGCCCCCAACGCCGGCGGCCTCGAGCCCTTCGCGCAGAACTACGTCGTGCTGACGCTGCTCATGGCCGGCGTCTTCCTCGGGTCGATCGGCTTCCCGGTGATCTTCACCCTGTGGCGGCACCACTTCCACGTGCGCCGCTGGTCGCTGCACGCGAAGCTCACCGTCATCACGACGGTCGTCCTCTTCTTCGCCGGCGCGGGCGTGTTCCTGCTGCTGGAGTACGACAACCCCGAGACCTTCGGCGGGATGGATGCCTGGGACACCACGTTCCAGGCCTTCTTCCTGTCGGCGATGACCCGCTCCGGCGGCTTCTCGGTCGTGGACATGAGCGAGCTGCACGGCTCGTCGCTGGTGGTCGGCTCGATGCTCATGTTCGTCGGCGGCGGCTCGGCGTCCACGGCGGGCGGCATCAAGGTGACGACGCTCGCCGTCCTCGCGCTCGCGGTCTGGTCGGAGGCGAAGGGCCGCCCGAGCGTGGAGGCGTTCGGCCGCCGCATCCCGAGCGATGTGCAGCGCGTCGCCCTGTCGGTCGTGGCGTGGGGAGCGACCATCGTGGCGCTGTCGACCGTCACGATCACGCAGATCACCCAGCAGCCGGTCGAGTACGTGCTGTTCGACGTCATCTCGGGGTTCGCGACCGTGGGCCTGTCGACCGGGGTCACGCAGCAGCTGCCGGACTCCGCCGTCTACGTCATGGCCCTGACGATGTTCATGGGGCGCGTTGGTACAGTGACACTCGCCGCGGCCGTGGCCGCGACATCCCGTTCGCAGCACTACTCGCTGCCCGTGGAAAGGCCCATCGTTGGTTGAGCAGATCCGGAGCGATGCTCCCGTCCTGGTGATCGGCCTCGGCCGGTTCGGCGCCGCGTGCGCCGGCGAGCTCGACCGGCTCGACCGCGAAGTGCTCGCGATCGACGACAACCTCGAGCTCGTGCAGAAGTGGTCCGAGCGGGTCACCCACACCGTGCAGGCCGACGCCCGCAACATCGAGGCGCTGAAGCAGATCGGCGCGCAGGACTTCCAGGTCGCCGTCGTCGCGGTCGGTTCGTCGATCGAGGCGTCGGTGCTCATCACCGCGAACCTCGTGGACCTCAAGGTGCCGCAGATCTGGGCGAAGGCCGTCTCGCAGAGCCACGGCAAGATCCTCGCCCGCGTCGGCGCGAACCACGTCATCTACCCCGAGCGCGAGGCCGGCGAGCGCGTCGCGCACCTCGTGTCGGGCCGGATGCTGGACTTCATCCGCTTCGACGACGACTTCGTGCTCGCCAAGATGTACCCGCCGAAGTTCATCCGCGGCATCCGCCTCGACGAGTCGGGCGTGCGCTCCAAGTACAACGTCACCGTCGTGGGCGTGAAGAGCCCGGGCAAGCCGTTCCGCTACGCCGAGGCGAACACCGTCGTCACCAACCACGACCTCATCATCGTCTCGGGCACGAACTCCGACATCGAGCGGTTCGCGTCGCTCGACCGCTGACCTCCCGCGAGAAACCACCCGCGGGAGGTCAGCGGTGGGTGTCCGGCGCCGGGCGTCAGGCGCCGGCGGCGAGCTCGCGGGAGCGCGCGAGCGCGGCATCCGTCGCCTCGGCGAAGATGCCGGCGAGGTTCGCCCCCTGGAGCACGGCGATCGCCCTTTCGGTCGTGCCCTTCGGGCTCGTCACCCGGCGGCGGAGTTCGGCCGGGTCTTCCCGGGTCGCGTCCAGCAGCGCGGCGGCGCCGATGAAGGTCTGCTCGGCCATGAGGCGCGCATCCGCGTCGGAGAAGCCCTTGCCGCGCGCGGCCTCGGTGAGGTCCTCGATCAGCAGGAAGACGTACGCCGGGCCCGACCCCGAGATGGTGCCGAGCGCGTCGATCTGATCTTCGGCCAGTTCGATCACGACGCCGCACGTCTCGAAGAGTTCCCGCACGAGGGCGACGTCGGCAGCGGATGCCGCGGGACCGGCAGCGATCCCCGTGACGGCCTTGCCGACCACGGCCGGCGTGTTCGGCATCGACCGGACGACGGCGACGTCGTCCCCGACGATCGACGCGAAGGTCGCGAGGGTGACGCCGGCGGCGAGGCTCACGACGATCACACCGGGGCGGAGGACCGGGGCGATCTCGCGCAGCAGGTCGGGAACCATCACGGGCTTCACGCCGATGAGGACGATGTCGGCGCCCGCCGCGGCGGTCGTGTTGGCGGCCGGATCCTGCTCGAGCGCCAGGCTCGTCACGCCGGCCAGTCCTTCGAGGTCTGCGGCCTTGGCCGCCGTCCGGTTGGTGACGACGATCCGCGGCGCACGGCCGGAGCGGACGAGCCCCTGGAGAATGGCGCCACCCATCGAACCGGCACCGAGAATCGCGATCGAGGGGAGGTCTTCAGCCATGCCCTCAATCCTATGGACGATCTGCCGCGCAGGGTCGGGGGGAATCCCCTGGGATGCACCCGGCGCACGCCTACCCGCACATCGTAGGATGCCGTCATGACCCTCCTGGACGGCATCACCTCCCGCCTCGTCGACACCGACCGGCTGACGGTCGGCATCCTGGAGCGCGTCGGCGACAACCCGGCGACCGCGCCCGAGCAGACGGTCGTCCTCATCCACGGGAACGTGTCGTCGAGCCTGTTCTGGCAGGAGCTCATGCAGGATCTGCCGAGCGATCTGCGCGTGATCGCGATCGACCTGCGCGGCTTCGGTGAGACCGAGAGCCTCCCCGTCGACGCGACGCGTGGCGTCCGCGACTTCAGCGACGACGTCCACGCGACGCTCACCGCGCTCGGCATCGAGACGGCTCATCTCGTCGGCTGGTCGATGGGCGGCGGCGTCGCGATGCAGTACGCGCTGGATCACCCCGTCCTCTCGCTCACGCTGCAGGCGCCGGTGTCGCCCTACGGCTTCGGCGGCACCCGCCGCGACGGATCGCGCCTGACCGACGACGACGCCGGCTGCGGAGGCGGCGGCGCCAACCCGGACTTCGTACAGCGCCTCACCGACCGCGACATGACCGACGAGTCGCCGACCTCACCGCGCAGCGTCTTCCGCTCGGGCTACGTCGCCGACGGGTACACCAGCGAGCACGAGGACATCTGGGTGGAGTCGATGAACACGACGTCCACGGCCACGGGGAACTACCCCGGCGACGGCGTCGACAGCCCGAACTGGCCGAGATTCGCGGCGGGCACGATCGGCGTCCTCAACACGATGGCGCCCCGCTACTTCAACACCTCGGGGATCGTGGACCTGCCCGTCAAGCCGCCGATCCTGTGGATCCACGGCACGGCCGACGCCATCGTCTCGGACGCCTCGTTCTTCGACCTCAACCACCTCGGCGCGATCGGGGTGATGCCGGCGTGGCCGGGGCCGGAGGTCGCTCCCGCGCAGGAGATGGTGTCGCAGACCCGCGACGTCCTCGAGGCGTACCGCGCGGCGGGCGGCGAGGTGACCGAGGTCGTGCTGGAGGGCGTGGGCCATTCGCCGCATCTGGAGCGCCCCGCGGAGTTCCGCCGCGCACTGCTCGAGGTGATCGGCTACATCGGGCGTCCCGCCGATCCGGCGCCGCCGACCGAGGCGATCATCCTCAGCTCCTCGGACTGAGCACCCGGCGACCTCGGCGCGCAACCGGCGATCTCGGCGCGGAACCGGCGACCTCGACGCGGAACCGGCGACCTCGGGGCGGTCAGCGGCGGGCGTCGAAGAACGTGCGCAGCAGGGCCTGCGCTTCGGCCTCGCGCACCCCGGCGACGACCTCCGCCCGCACCGGCAGCCGCCGGTCGCGCAGCACGTCGTACACCGATCCCGCCGCGCCCGCCTTCTCGTCCCAGGCGCCGAAGACCACGCGCCCGACCCGCGCCTGCAGGATCGCGCCGGCGCACATGAGGCAGGGCTCGAGGGTCACCACGAGCGTGCAGCCCTCGAGATTCCATGAGCCGAGGGATGCCGCGGCCGCCCGCAGGGCGACGATCTCGGCGTGTGCGGTGGGATCGGCCGTCGCTTCGCGCAGATTGCGTCCTTCGCCGCGCGGGGTGCCCGCGGCATCCGTCACCACGGCCCCCACCGGGATCTCACCCGCCGCTGCCGCCGCGGCGGCGAGCTCGAGTGCACGTCCCATCGCGGCGTCGTCACGAGCCGGAGCAGGAAGGGGCACGCGCCCAGCGTAGGCTGAACGCCATGCGCGTGCACGTTGCCGACCACCCCCTCATCACCCACAAGCTCACGGTGCTGCGCGACAAGCGCACGCCCTCGCCGGTGTTCCGCCAGCTCACAGAGGAGCTCATCACGCTCCTCGCCTATGAGGCGACACGCAACGTGCGCGTCGAGGACATCGAGATCGAGACCCCCGTGACGACGACGGTGGGGGTGCGGATCGGCGAGCCCCGGCCGCTCGTCGTGCCGATCCTGCGGGCGGGACTCGGCATGCTCGACGGCATGGTCAAGCTCCTGCCGACCGCCGAGGTGGGCTTCCTCGGCATGGCGCGCAACGAGGAGACCCTGCAGCCGTACACGTACGCGGAGCGCCTGCCCGAGGACCTCAGCGACCGGCAGTGCTTCGTGCTCGACCCGATGCTCGCCACCGGCGGGTCGCTCGGCGCCGCGATCGACTTCCTGTTCGCGCGCGGCGCGCAGGACGTCACCGCGATCTGCATCCTGGCCGCTCCCGAGGGCCTCGCGAAGATCGAGGAGCAGGTCGGTGACCGCGACGTGACGCTCGTGCTGGGCGCGCTCGACGAGCGCCTCAACGAGAAGGGCTACATCGTGCCCGGTCTCGGCGACGCGGGCGACCGCCTCTACGGCACGGTCTGAGCGCCCGCACCGGCGACCGCGCCGGTGGCGTCGGTCACAGCCAGCGGCGCCGCTTGAAGAGCACGTACAGCAGCGTCGGGAAGGCGATCATCACCGTGAGCGCGACGGGGTAGCCGTACTCCCAGTGCAGCTCCGGCATGACGTCGAAGTTCATGCCGTACACGGTGCCGATGAGCGTCGGCGCGAAGATGATCGCCGCCCACGACGAGATCTTCTTCACCTGCTCGTTCTGCTCCAGGTTGACTTCGGTCTGGCGCCGCGCGACGAGGGCGGAGTGCACGGTCAGCGCCTTGTCGAGCACCATGCGGAAGCCGTCGATGCGCTCGGTGACCCGGATTGCGCGGTCGCGCACGTCGCGGAGCTTTCGCTGCAGCTCGATGTCGACGTGGTAGGCCTCCTGCCCCCGCTGCAGCCACTCGATGATCGAGACGAGCGGGTGCGTCGCCCGCGAGAAGCGCACGAGCTCGCCGGAAAGCTCGTAGATGCGGCGCGACAGCGCGTCATCGTCCGCATCGCCGAACAGGTCGTCCTCGATCTCGTCGATGTCGTTCTCGATGCCGGCGACGACCGGCTCGTACTCGGCGACCACTCCACCTTGGAACGCTGGTGGCCTCCGGTCGCGTCTTCGATGGCGAGCGGATGCAGGTCGAACTCGGTCGCGACCGAGGCGAGCTCTTTGTCGGACGGGCGGTAGAGCCCGATCCACGCGAAGCCCTGGTGCGCTTCCTGGAGCGCGTAGGCCTCGTCCAGCGTGACAGGGGTGGCGACGCGGATGCCGTCGACGTAGACGGCGTTGTCGATGAGGGTCATGAGGGGGTCTCCTTGCCGGGCGGGCGCGCCGGGGCGCGCGTCATCGGCGCCCCGGATCGGGACGCGCGAGGATGCCGCGGAGCAGCCGGCTCTCAGCGTGCGAGGACGCGAGCGGGGTGCACCGCGGCGCGTCTACTGTCGTCTGCCATGGTGTCTCACCGCCTCGGGTCGGGGCCCGCTCATCGAGGGCCTCGGCGAGTATAGCCCTCGCCCGTGAACCGTGCGCTCAGGAACCCTCAGGAACCGGAGCGCCGCCCGGTCTCCTGCTCCCAGAACTCCAGCTGCTGCGTGAGCGCCTTGGCGAGCTCGAACACCTGCTGCGGCGGGATCCGCACCCGCTGCACCACGCGCCCGGGGACGATGGTGACGGGGTTGCCGTCGGCATCCGCCCCTGCCTGCGGCGGACGCGCGAGCGAGACGAAGTCCATGACGAACACGTCGGACGTGTGCCAGACGTTCGCGAAGTCGGCGTAGTTGCCCGGCACGACGTCGGGGGGAACCTCGATCTCGAACTGGCGCGGAACCTCATCGGTCATGACTTCCCCCTGTCCGTGGCCGCGGCGTGCGGGCTGTGGCGAGTCTACGGCCGATCCGCGCCGACGAGCCGGGCGAAGGCGCTGAGCCTCGCGACGCCGTCCGGCGTGCGGGGCAGGTCGTCGAGCAGTCCGGTTCCGTACACGATGTATGCGGTGTGCTCCGCCCGGGAGACAGCGACGTTGAGGCGGTTCTGCAGCAGCAGGAACTCCAGTCCCCGCGGCGCGTCGCGTCCGCTGGACGCGGCCAGCGACACGATCGCGACCGCCGCCTCCTGCCCCTGGAACTTGTCGACCGTGCCGACCGGCACGGCGCCGAACCCGGCTGCGACGAGCGCCTCCTCGACGAGCACCTGCTGCGCGTTGTACGGGGTCACCACGATGAGGTCGGTGGGGGCGAGCGGGCGTGGCGCCGCATCCTCCCCCGCCGTCCACGACCGCCCGACGAGGTCGCGGACGATCCCGACGACCGCGGCGGCCTCTTCGGCGGACTGGGTCGCGTTGCCGGTGTGACCGAGCGGCACCGGGACGACCCCCGGCGTGACGCCGGCGAGGTGCCGCGCCGAGGTGCTCGGGTGCGCCGCGAGCCGGCCCTCGTACGACAGCTCCGACACGGGAGCGGCGACTTCGGGCCTCATGCGCCGGGTCTGCGCGAGGAAGTACCCGCGGTCGTCGGCGATGACCGCGGCCCCGTCCATGACCCAGCCGAGCGCGGAGGTGTCGACCGGCTCGGGGTGGGTGCCCTGACTCACCTGCGGCAGCTGCTGCGGGTCGCCCAGCAGCAGCAGCCGCTGCGCGGCCACCGACACGGCGATCGTCGAGGCGAGCGAGAACTGGCCGGCTTCGTCGATGACGAGCAGGTCGAGACTGCCGCGCGGGACCCGCCCGGCATGACTGAGGTCCCACGCCGTCCCGCCGATGACGAACCCCTCCGGATGCTCGTCGGCGAACGCCGCGTAGCCGTCCTTCGCGATGGGGGTGAAGCACTCCGCGCCGGTGGGTGTGCCCTTCGTCGCCTTCGCGACCTGCGCCTTCGGAACGCCGGCGACGACGATGCGGTCGAGCATGTGCTCCACCACGGCGTGCGATTGGGCGACGACCCCGACCCGGTAGCCGCGCTCGGCCACCAGACGCGCGATGACGTGCGATCCCACGTAGGTCTTGCCGGTGCCCGGCGGCCCCTGGACGGCGAGGTAGCTGCGGTCCAGCTCGTGGACGGCACGCACGATGTTCTCGACGTCGTCGGCGCCGCCCCGCGGCAGTACGCCGCTCGCGGTGCGTGGCGACCGCCGCAGCAGCAGATCGGTGGCGGCGTCGTGCGGGAAGGAACCGGACGCCGTCGGCGCGACCTCGATCAGCGTGTCCGCCCACTGGTCGATGGCCGCCTGCTGACTGCCCGCCTGCGGCGGCGCGGGCGGCGTCAGGGCGATGGGCAGATCCTGCCAGGTGAAGCCCTGGATCGAGTTCTCCTCCACGACGACGCCGTCATCGAGCACGTCGACGACGCGGACGGTGCGGGCGGCGTGGATCCACCGCGGACTCGTGTCGATGGGGAACGGCGCCGGCAGCTCGTAGACGACGAACGTCGACGAGTCGGCGGTGAGCTTGGTGCCCGGCGCGAGGTCGCCCCGCAGCTCGACGACACGGCGCTGCACGCGCGCACCCTCGGGGATGTGCCAGTCGGTGAGCACGCGGCAGCGGTCATGGTCGAAGACGACGACGTCGCGGGTGTCCTCCCAGATCGACACCGGCTCCCGCAGGCGCAGGAAATGCGTCGCCCAGAAGGTCTTCGCTTCGCGCGGATAGTAGTCGATCGCGGCGGCCCCCAGCCGGAGCGCGGTGACCGCGCGCTCGTCGAGATCGGTGGCGGATGCCGCGGCGTCCGCGAGGCGAGTGAGCGCCTCCGCCCGGGGCGACGGCTCGTAGGGACGCTCCGCTGCATCGATGTCGGCCGACGGCAGGAGGTTCGCCTCGCGCGCCCGCTCGACGAGCCAGTCGCGCAGGCGTCGGGTCGAGACGCAGTCGTAGCGGTTGTAGTCGGCGAGGTCGTCGAGGATCGTCTGCGCCTCGGCATCCTCCCCGGCATCGCTGAGCGCGCGGGACTCGACGTACTTCACGATCGAGTCGTCGCCGCGCTGCACGTCGCTCGTGCGCACCTCGTCGCCCATGTACAGCGGTTCGAGCTTCTTGATGGAGTACGACCGTGATCCCACGCGCAGCGCCCGCCGCACGATCGGGTACAGGTCGACGAACACGCCCTCCCGCAGCAGCGTGTCCACCTCGGCTTCGCGCACGCCGTACCGCGCGGCCATCGCCAGCAGATGCGTCGGCTCGTACGGCGCGTAGTGATAGATGTGCATGCCCGGGTGTTGCCGCCGACGCAGCGCCACGACGTCGAGGAAGTCCTCGAGCGCCTGCTTCTCCTGTGCGAAGTCGTGCGCCCACAGCGCGGAGTACTGCTCGGCGTCGTCCACCCAGCCGAACAGGTAGTCGATGCCCCATTGCGGTGTCCCGCCGGCGGCGGGGGGCTCGGTGTAGAGGGGATCGCCCTCGAAGTCGAAGAACAGGTCGCCATGGTCGGGGCGCGGCAGCGCACCGATCGCCTGCGGGAGCACGACCTCGTACGTCGGCACCGCGTGCCCCTCGTCCGGCGCGGGTTGCACGCCGCCCGCGGGGCTCGTCAGCTGCAGCCGCGCCTGGGTGCGGAGCCCGGTGAAGGTATCCCCCGACATCCGCTCCGGCGCCTCTCGCGCCTCGGCGAGGTCATCGATGGTCCGGATGCCGGCCAGTCGCAGCCGGTCGCGCTGCACCGGCCGCATGCCGGCGACGAGCAGCAGGTCTCGGTGCAGGGTGACCTCGGCGTCGCACGTCGCGCAGCGGCCGCACGCGACGACGCGCAGCGCTCCGCGCTCATCGCCCCACGCGATCGGCGCGCCGCCGGCACCCGCGGCGAGGTCGCGGTCGGCGATGAGGGCGCGGAGCCGCTCACGGCGCAACCGGAACACCGGCATGAGGTCGCGCACCGCGTGGACCGAGGTGCTGCCGTCACCCAGCAGCAGCTCGACGCGGTCGCTGTGCGGCACGCCCAGCCGATCGAGCTGATCGACGTATGCCGCCAGCTGCATGAGCGCCGTGACCCGCGCGTGCCGTGCGAGCTTGGTGTCCTGCACGACCCACGGTCCCGGCGCGCCTGCCGCCGCGTCGCGCACGAGGAAGTCGGCGAAGCCGACGAACTCGTCGGTCGCGAACACCGCCTGGTAGACCACGTCCACGGCGGGATCGGCGAGGACGGCGGTGGTCGCGGCGACCGCCGCGGCGACGGCCTCGGCATCCGACGACCGGGTCTCGGGAAGCTCCACGACGCGACCCTCCCCCGGGAAGGCGGTGCGATACGCCTCGAGCTGGCGCAGCTCGTGCTGCGTGCCGAGACGGCCGGCGCGGGCGAGCGTCGCGTCTTCGGGCTCGACGACCGCCGGCACGCGTCCGAGCTTGGCGTCGATGGCGCGCAGCCACGCGAACTCGCATTCCGCCGCCGCCTTCAGGTCGCTCGCGCTCCAGACGATCCGCGCCGGCCCGGCCGCGCCTGCTTCGATGTATCGCATGTCACCCTTCCGCGATCGACACTAGCCGCGGGCGCCGACACGGTGCCGCGCCGCCCGCACCCTGACGAGCGCGCGTACCTGACAGACTGGAGCCGTGAGCGAGGACCTGCCGTTCGAGAGTCTGTACCGTCACGGTTTCGCGCGCGTCGCGGCGTGCACGATCCCCGTCGCGATCGCCGACCCCGCCCGCAACGCCGACGCCGTCCTGGCCGCTGCTCGCGAGGCTCACCAGGCGGGGGCCGCCGTGGCCCTCTTTCCCGAGCTGTGCCTGACGGGGTACGCGATCGACGACCTCGTGATGCAGGATGCCGTGCTCGACGCCGTCCTCGCCGCGCTCGCGGACCTCGCCGCGGCATCCGCCGACCTCCGCCCCCTCCTCGTCGTGGGCGCGCCGCTGCGCCTGGGTGCCCGGCTGTACAACTGCGCCGTCGTGATCCACCGCGGGCGCGTGCTCGGGGTCGCCCCGAAGAGCTACCTGCCGACCTACCGCGAGTTCTACGAGGCCCGCTGGTACGCCGCCGGGGCCGAGGCGCCCGACTCCGTGACGCTCGCCGGTGAGGAGGTGCCGGTCGGCACCGACCTGCTGTTCGAGGCGACCGACGTCGCCGGGCTCGTCGTGCACGCCGAGGTGTGCGAGGACATGTGGGTGCCGGTGCCGCCGTCGTCGCGGGCGGCGCTGGCCGGAGCGACGGTGCTCCTGAACCTCTCCGGCAGCCCGATCACGGTCGCCCGCGCAGATGACCGCCACCTGCTCGCGAAGTCGCAGTCCTTCCGCTGCCTCGCCGCCTACGCGTACGCGGCCGCCGGGCAGGGCGAGTCGACGAACGACGTGTCGTGGGACGGCCAGACCATGATCTACGAGGCCGGGAACCTCCTCGCCGAGACCGAGCGCTTCCCCGACGGGCCGCGCACGGCGTACGCCGACGTCGACCTCGACCGGCTCCGCCAGGAGCGTCTGCGTCAGGGCACGTTCGACGACAACCGCGTGCAGAGCTGGCCGAACGGCCGCCGCATCGCGTTCGAGGTGCAGCCGCCGGCGTCTGACCTCGGCCTGCGGCGCCCGCTCGACCGGTTCCCGTTCGTCCCCGACGACGCCGCCCGGCTCGATCAGGACTGCTACGAGGCGTTCAACATCCAGGTGTCGGGCCTCGAGCAGCGCATGCGCGCGATCGGGTCGCCGAAGCCGGTCATCGGCGTCAGCGGCGGCCTCGACTCGACGCACGCCCTCCTCGTGGTCGCGCGCGCGATGGACCGGATGGGCCGTCCGCGCAGCGACATCCTCGCGTACACGATGCCCGGCTTCGCGACGAGCGACCACACGCGCTCCAACGCGATCGCGCTCGCCGAGGCGATCGGCGCGTCGATCGAGACGATCGACATCCGCCCGATGGCGACCGAGATCCTGAAGGGCATCGGGCATCCTTTCGCCGGCGGCGAGCCGGTGTACGACGTGACCTTCGAGAACGTGCAGGCGGGTGCGCGCACCGACTTCCTGTTCCGCCTCGCGAACCAGAACGGCGGCTTCGTCGTCGGGACCTCCGACCTCTCCGAGCTCGCCCTCGGCTGGGCGACGTACGGCGTCGGCGACCAGATGAGCCACTACGCCGTCAACGCGGGCGTTCCGAAGACGCTCATCCAGCACCTCATCCGATGGGTCATCGCGCACTCCGCGTCCGATGAGTCGGGCACCGACCTGACGGATGCCGCGAAGACGGTGCTGCAGTCGGTGCTCGACACCGAGATCAGCCCCGAGCTCGTGCCGGCGGGGCAAGACGGCAAGGTGCAGTCGACCGAGGACACCATCGGCCCCTATGCGCTGCACGATTTCGCGCTGTTCCACGTGCCGCGCTTCGGGTTCCGCCCGTCGAAGATCGTGTTCCTCGCGGAGCACGCGTGGCGGGATGCGGATGCCGGCGCCTGGCCGCCCGGGTTCCCGGCATCCGACCGCTACGCGTACGACCGTGAGGAGATCGTGCGCTGGCTGCGGGTGTTCCTCACGCGCTTCTTCGGCTTCGCGCAGTTCAAGCGCACCGCGATCCCGAACGGGCCGAAGGTGCTGCCGGCGGGCTCGCTGTCCCCGCGCGGCGACTGGCGCGCCCCCAGCGACGGCAACGCCGCGGTGTGGCTCGCCGAGCTCGACGCGGCGCTGCCGGATCTCGCCGGCTGACGGGCCGGATCAGGCGGCGGGCAGCGCCCCCACCGCGATCGTGATGACCCAGCTGTCGCGCGACGCGTCGACGAGGGTGTACTTCATGTTGCGATCGGGAATCCAGCCGCGGTGGCGTCCGGCATCCAGCCGGACGTGCTCGGGCGCGACGCGCACGCCCCGGCCGTCGGCTTCGAGCACGGCCTGCACCCGCACCCAGTGCTGCAGCAGGTCGGGGATGTTGCTCTCGTCGAACAGGCGGGAGTGCTTCTGCATCTGCCGGATGTCGGCGGGCTCGGGTGTCATGTCGCGGATGTCGATGCCCAGCGGCAGACCCGGGTCGCAGATGGCGACGACCGTGGCGGCGCGGTAGCTGGCCGTCACGATCGCGATCGGCAGTTCCTCGCCGTCCTTGGAGGCGATGAGGCGCGTGTGATACCCGAAGCCGCGGGGCGCTTCGCGTTCGATCCGCACGTCTGTGACCTCGCAGTGCAGGCGCGCCGCGATGAGCTCCTTCGCGATGATCCGGCGGCGGTCGTGCACCGTCGTGCCCGGGTCCCATCCCAGGCGGGCGTCGACGCCGGCCGGAGTGTCGAGCAGAACCGTCTGCAGTGTCATGTCGCTCCTTCACCGTCTCGGCGGCACCGGGGATGCCGTTGCCCCACATCTTGTCCCAGATCGCGCTGACGCGGGCGCAGGAGCGACGTGTCAAACCTTCGTCCCCGCATCCTCGGTAGTCTCGATGTACCGCCCGAGCATCCGCTGCGGGCGACGCCGGGGCACGATCGATGCCCCCGACAGACGAGAGATGGCCATGTCGACCACCCCGCCCATCGACCCCACCGACCGCCCGACCCCCGCGGACGACCAGCCCACCGAGGCGTACCCGCCCGCGGATCAGCAGCCCACCGAGGCGTACCCGCCCGCGCCGCCCGCACCGCAAGCGCCGTACGGACAGGCCCCGCAAGCGCCGTACGGACAGGCGCCGCAGGCGCCCTACGGGCAGGCGCCGGGGTACGCGCCCGCTCCGGCCGACCCCGACACGCGGAGCAAGGGCATCGCGTGGACCGCCCTCAGCCTCGCCATCGTCGGCATCGTGCTCAGCCTCATCGGACTCATCCCCGTCGCATGGGTGGGCCTGATCGCCGTGATCATCGGCGGCCTCGTCCTGCTCGCCGCGTTCGTCTTCGCGATCGTGGGCCTGGCGGGCAAGCGCAACGGCGGCAAACCCCTCAGCATCACGGCTCTGGTGCTGTCGGTCGTCGGCGCGACCATCGGCGCGTTCGCCCTGATCTGGGCCATCGTCGTCACGGGACTGACGGCTGCGGGAACGAGCCTCGACTCGGGCTCGACGGGCGTCGTGCCGGCGCCGACCCCGACCGCCGAGATCTCCGGCGGCGCGGAGGGCGGTGCGGAGGGCGACGGTGCCACCGACGACGCCGCGACGGCGGACGAGGCGGCGTTCATCGCAGAGGTCCGACCGAAGGTCAACGACGTCATGGCGCAGATCGACCCGACCGCCACGCCGGAGGTCGTCGCGCAGGCGCTTCCCGATGAGACTCTCGTCATGATCGGGCAGGCGCTGCTGGTCAGCGGCGAGGCCGGCATCGACCAGATCGTCGATCAGACCTTCACCGGCAGCGGCGCGTCCGACGAGGACATCGAGAAGCTGCGCTCGCTGTACCAGGAGATCCTCGCCTCCGCGCAGGCGCACCTGCAGTAGCGGCGGGCTGGGGCGCCGGCCCGGACACGCGGGCGGGCCGGACTACCGGCGCACCGCGGCATCCTGTCGGATGACGCTCGGGCCCTCCGGCGTCGCTTCGACGAGGACCTGGGCCGGCACCTGCTCCTTCATCGCCTCGACGTGGCTGATCACCCCGACGGTGCGGCCGCCGGCGCGCAGCTCGTCGAGCGTGCGCATCGCCAGTTCGAGCGTCTCGGGGTCGAGTGAGCCGAAACCCTCATCGACGAAGAGGGTGTCGAGGCGGATGCCGCCGGCGCGCGCGGTCACCACTTCACCGAGACCGAGGGCCAGCGCGAGCGACGCGAGGAAGGTCTCGCCTCCCGACAGCGACTGCGGCGGCCGCAGTCGGCCGGTGTGCGCGTCGAGCACGTCGATGCCGAGCCCGGACGCACGGCCCCGCGCCGCGCGCGCGTCGGAGTGGTGCAGGGTGTAGCGCCCCGACGACATCTCCGCGAGGCGGATGTTGGCGGCGGCCACGATCTCCTCGAGCTCCGCGGCGAGCACGAACGTCTCCAGGTCCATCTTCATCGTGTTCGGCGCCCGGCCGGCCACCGTGTCGGCCAGTCGTGTGACGATCGCGGCGGCCTCGGCGGCCTCGGCGACGTCGGCGTAGGCGGCATCGGTCTGCGCGAGCAGTCCGCGCAGCCGCGCGGCGGTGCCCACCGCATCGCGGTGTGCGGCAATGGCGGCGGAGCGGCCTGCGTCGGCATCGGCGAGGGCCGTGGCGGATGCCGCGAGCTGCGCCTCATCGACGTCATCGCCGGCAGTGTCGAGCTCGAGCTCGAGCAGGCGCTGCTTCGCGGCGATGAGGGCGGCGCGGTGTTCGGCGATCGTCGCGTCGAGGGTCGCGAGCGCCGACTCCTCCAGGAGTGCCGCGACAGCGTCGTCGGCCGACGTGAACGGCGACGCGGCGATCAGCGCCTGCAGATCGGCGCGGGCGGCATCGCGAGAACGGGTCCGTTCCGCGAGGGCGGCGTCGGCGTCGACGAGCGCGCGGGCGGCGTCGCGCTGCACCGTGGTCGCGGCCAAACGAGCGGCGACGGAGTCGTACCCGCCGCGCGCCTCGGCGACCATCGCCTCCAGTCGGGCGACATCGGCCGCGACGGCGGCGCGCTGCTCCCCTGCGCGCAGGGCGCGCTCGGCGAGCGCGGCCCGCTCGGTCTCCGCGGCAGCCGTCAGCTCGTCCAGCTCGGCGCGTCGGTCGCGCAGCGCCGCGGCGGCCGCGGCCGCCTCCTCGGCGGCTCGCAGCTGCGCCTCCGCCGCCGCCACCGCGGCCGCTGCCGCGTCGGGCGCGATGCCTCCGGAACGCTCTCGGACGGCGGCGTGACGCTGTCGCGCCTCGTGAGCGACGCCGGCGGCCTGCTTCTCGGCGGCGGCCGCGATATCGCGGGCCCGTTCGGCCTCGGCGAGGTCGTCGTCGGTGACCGGGTCTCCGGCGCGGCGCGCGGGTCGCGGATGCTCGGTGGACCCGCAGACGGCGCACGGCTCCCCCGCGACCAGTCCGGCGGCGAGCTCACCGGCGTAGCCGGCGAGGCGCTGCCGCAGGAGCTCCCCGACCCGGGCGCCGGCTGCCCCCGCCACTGCGACCGCGTCGGCGTACGCCGATTCCGCGGCGGCGACCTCGGTCGCCAGTGTCGCCGCCTCGCGGGCGGCGTCGCGCACGTCGACGGCCCCGGCCAGGGTGGCGCGGACATCCGCGACGCGGCTCGCGGCGTGATCGGCTGCGGCCAGCTGTTCATCGATCGCCGCGCGCTCGTCGGGGATCAGCGCGAGCTGTTGATCGATCGCGGTCAGCAGTTCGCCGACGGCGCTCCGCTCGCGCTCCAGGTCGCGGACCGCCGCCGCCGCGCGCCCCAGGTCCGCTTCGTGCGCGAGGGCGGCCTCCCAGCGGGCGAGCTCGCCCGTCAGCGCATCGAGGGTGGCGCGCACGTCTCCCCCGGGGTCACCGCCGGCGTCGCGCCAGGCGGCAGCCGCCGACGCGGCCGCAGCGACCGCGTCGGCGTGCGCGCGCTCGGCGCGCTCCGCCGTCTCCAGCGGCGTACGCAGCGTCGCCGCGGCGCGTGCGCGCTCGAGGCGTGCCCGGTCGGCGGCGATCAGGGGCTCGCGCTCCTGCAGCTCGGTCAGGCGGGCGCGCGCAGCGGCGCGGTCGCGCCCGCGCTGGGCGCGGTGCACGAGCTCAGCATGCGCGGCGGCCGCGGCGGCGTGGGCGGCATCGGCCCGGTCTTGCGCGGTGGCGGCCTGTTCGACGCGGTACTCGGCCCGCTGCAGGGAGTGATCGGCGGCGGCGCGGCGATCCGCGAGGTCCACCGGACGCTCCTCGCCGTCGGCGCGGCCGTCCGCGAGCCCGCCCTCGTCGATGAGGCGCTCCGCTTCGCCGAGCAGGGTCCGCGCGCGGGCGTCGACCGCCGACAGCTCACGCTGCGCGTCGCGCCGTCGCTGCTCGAGGTCGTCGCGGTACTGCTCGAAGCGCTTCGTGCCGAACAGCGTCCGCAAGAGCGTCTGCCGCTCCTCGCCGGGCGCCAGCAGGAAACGCGAGAACTTGTTCTGCGCCAGCAGGATCACCTGCTGGAACTGCTGCGCATTCACCCCCAGCACGTCGCCGAGCACCTCGCCGACCGTGCGGGGCTTCGCCGCCCGCCCGACCCAGGTGCCGTCGACGAGCTCCTCGAGCTCCGCGCGCGCGATCTCGGTCGTCACTCCCCCGCCGCGCTTGGCCGGTCGGTCGTACTCCGGAGCGCGCGTCACCCGCCAGCGGGTCTGGCGGACCGTGAACTCCAGCCGCACCTCGGTCGGGTCGGTGAGGAAGCTGTGGTCGCTGCGCAACCGCTTCTCCCCGCCCTCGTACCGGGGGACGGTGCCGTACAGCGCGAAGCTCACGCCGTCGAGGATGCTGGACTTGCCCGCTCCGGTGCGCCCCGAGATGAGGAACAGCCCGTCATCGTCGAACGCGTCGAAGTCGACGACCTGCGTCTGCCGGAAGGGGCCGAACCCGGTCAGCTCGAGCCGGTGCAGCTTCACGCCAGTGCCTCCGCGCGCACCCGTTCGTCGAGCACGTCGCGCAGCAGCTCACGCTCGGCGTCGGTGGTCCCCTGGCCGTCGCGGACATGGCTGAGGAACGCGTCGACGAGTTCCGCGTCGCTGCGCGCCGCGCGCACGCGCTGGGCGTAGCTGCGAACGTCGCCGGCGGCGAGGACCTCCGGCGCGTGGACGACCTTGGCGCAGTGCGGAAACCTCTCCTGCAGGCGGCGCAGGGGGTCGCGAGCGGGCAGAGCGTCGGTGTACTCGACGCACACCCACGCGTCCTCGGCGTCGGCGTGGGCGGCGCCCGTCAGCAGGTCCTCGAAGGGCCCGCGCAGCGTCACGAGGCGGCGGGGCACCGGCAGGGCGAGCCAGGTCGCGTCGGCGACCCCCTCGGCATCCAGGTCGATCAGCCACGAGCCGCGCGGCTTGTCGCCCTCGCCGAAGCTGTAGTGCAGCGGCGCGCCGGCGTACCGCACCCGCGGGGCGAGCTGCTGCCGGCCGTGGATGTGCCCGAGCGCGACGTAGTCCACGCCCTCGAACACCGACAGCGGCACGACGTCGAGGCCGCCCTGCTGGATGTCGCGTTCCAGGTGCGGCGTCGGCTCGACCCCGGCCGCGAAGCAGTGCGCGATCGCCACGGAGCGCCCGCCGCGGACGGCGAGGTCGCCGCGCACGATGTCCATCGCCCGTCCCAGCACCTCGGCCTGGGACCGGACGCCCGGCCACTGCGCGCGCAGCAGCGCCGGTTCGAGGAACGGGATGCCGTAGAACTGCACCGGTCCGAACGCGTCGCTGACCGTGACGGGATCGCCGATGCGGGACGGATCGGTGAGGACGTGGATGCCGTCGCGGAGCAGTCCTGCCTGAAACCCCAGCCGCGCCGCGGAGTCGTGGTTGCCGCTCGTGACGATGACCTGCGCACCGGTGTCGGCGAGGGCGCGCAGGGTGTCGCTGAGGAGTGTGTAGCAGGCCGCCGCGGGGGTGGCGGAGTCGAACACGTCGCCCGCGACGACGACGACGTCGACCTCGTTCTCGCGGACCTGCGCCGTCAGGGTCTCGAGCACACCGCGCAGCGCATCGAGCGTGGCGTGACCGTGGAAGGTCCGCCCGATGTGCCAGTCGGAGGTGTGCAGGATGCGCATGCTCCCACGCTAAATCGGACCCCCGACATCGCCCGGCAGACCCGCGGCGGACGGCGTGAGACCGGCCAGCTCAGCTCCGCTGCGCGCGCCGCCGGGCGCCGAGGTCGATGACGCCGATCAGCAGCGCCAGGGCGACGAAGATGCCGACGGCCACCATGCCGTACGCGTACGCGTCGTGGTAGACCTCGAGCCCGTGGTGGTCGGCGTCGCTCTCGCGGTAGATCGTGGAGTAGAACAGCGACAGGCCGACCGCCGTCCCGACGGCGGTGCCGATCCGCTGGCCGAGCTGACCCACCGATCCCGCGAGACCGCCCGAGCGTGTGGGGATGTCGGCGAGGGTCAGGGTCTGATTCGGCGCGACGACGAGGCCCGCCCCGGCACCGGCGATCGCCATGACACCCGCCATCGCGTACGCCACGGCATCCGCCGGCACGGTGTACGCGACGATCGCGAGCGCGACGATGCTGACGAGCACGATGACGAGACCGCCGACGACGAGGGGACGCCCGAGGCGCCCCACGAGGTTGCCGCCGATCCACGCCGATCCGGCGCTGACGACGGCGAAGCCGATCGAGACCATGCCCGCGTACACCGGCTCGAGGCCCACGCCCGCCTGCAGGAACAGCGTCGTCAGCAGGAACATCGCCGGAATCGCGGTGAAGTAGGTCGTCACGACGAGCGTGCCGTTGCGGAACGACGAGATGGAGAACAGCCGGAAGGGCACGAGCGGGGACCGGCCGGATGCCGCGTACCGCCGTTCCCACCACGTGAACGCCGTCGCGGACACGACGAAGAGCACGAGGGTCCACCAGCGGCGCGGATCGTCGTCGGGCGAGCCCGTCGTGAACAGGAACGGCCACATCAGGGTGATGATCGTGAGCGCGAGGAGCGTCAGGCCGACGGGGTCGAGCTGAAGCTTCCCGGGGGTGGGACGCCGGGTGCGCGGCAGCAGCCCCACGACGCCGGCGATGACGATGAGGCACAGCGGCACGTTCATCCAGAAGATCCAGCGCCAGCCGTCCTGAGCGCCGCCGACGGCGATCATGAGCCCGCCGAGAGTGGGGCCGATCGCC
Organism: Microbacterium aurum; assembly: GCF_016907815.1. NCBI lineage: Bacteria > Bacillati > Actinomycetota > Actinomycetes > Micrococcales > Microbacteriaceae > Microbacterium > Microbacterium aurum. The sequence goes on along the minus strand of NZ_JAFBCQ010000001.1, from coordinate 1,211,284 downwards.
GTCGCGATGCCGATCGTCGCACCGAACAGGCCGAAAGCCTGGCCGCGCTCCTTGCCGACGAAGATCTGCTGGATCGTCCCCAGGACCTGCGGCATCTGGATGCCGGCGGCGAGCCCCTGCACGAGGCGACCCGCGATGAGGATCTCGACCGTCGGCGCGAGGGCGCACACGACGCTCATCGCGAGGAAGAGGGTGAGCCCGACGAGGAACAGCGTCTTGCGGGAGCGCTGATCGCCGAGGCGCCCGAACGGGACGAGCGCGAGACCGAACATGAGGACGTAGCCCGACACGACGATCTGCAGCTGCGTGGAGCCGGCGCCGAACGCCGACTCGATGGAGGGCAGGGCGACATTGACCTTGCTGAGGTCGAGGATCGTGAGGGCTGCGACGGAGACGCACACCCAGAACGCGCGCCAGCGCTGGGCGTGATCGAGCGGAATGCTGGCGGTCTGCGGCGAGCTCATCGGCTCCAGGCTATGCCCGTCGGCACCGCGATGCGTCCGCCCCGCGGCGACTCATGAGGCCGCGCGCTCCGCTCGCTTGGCCGCCTCGAAGGCGCGCAGCGCCTCGTACCGGTCGGCGGAGCGCTCGCGCGCTTTCGCCGCCTCCTCGTCGCGGTTCTTCGGCGCGGCACATGCCCTCACCGTACGCTCAGCGTGCGACGCCGACCAGGCTTTAGCCTCGATCCATGCCCACCGACGACAGCCCCCTCCAGGCCGCCGCCGACACGGCATCCGACGTCGTCGAGCAGGCGACGGATGCCGTGGACCGCGCGATCGACGAGATCACCGGCGTGCCCTCCGACGACGGCCGCATCGAGGAGTTCTCCCACGACGGCGCGACGCTCATCGCCGAGGAGCGCGGCGACCGCGCCGCGACACGCACCTTCGTCCTGGTGCACGGCATCGGGATGGGGCGCAAAGTGTTCGCCGACCTGGTGCAGCACCTCGATGGCGACGCGCTCGTCGTCGCGGTGGACCTGCCCGGCTACGGCGATGCGCCGGAGCCGGAGCGCACGCCGGCGATGGAACGCCTCGCCGACCTCGTCGCGGCGTACGTCCGCCACCTCGGCCGTGGTCCCGTGATCCTCCTCGGCCATTCGATGGGGACGCAGGTCGTCACCGAGGTCGCCGTCCGCCACCCCGATGCCGTCGAGCGGATCGTGCTCGTCGCCCCCACCGTCGACCGGCATCATCGCCACCCGCTGACGCAGCTGTGGCGGCTCGGGCGGGACCTGCTCGGTGAGAGCGTCAAGGTGCTGCTGCTCGGCGGCCGGGAGTACCTGCGCGCGGGGCCGCACCTGCGTAGTAAGATGCACGCGATGCTCGTGCACCGGCCGGAAGACGCCTACCCGCGCATCGCCGTTCCGACGCTCGTCGTGCGGGGCGAACTCGACGTCGTCGTGCCGCAGCCGTGGTTCGACGAGGTCGTCGCGGCCATCCCCGATGCCACCTCGTTCGTCGTCGAGGGGCACCACCACGAGACCCTCATCCGCACCGCCGAGCCCACCGTCGCCGAGCTCCGCCGCTGGCTGGACGGGTGACGGCGCCGGACGACTCGGTCGCTCAGGATTCGGACTGGGCGTCGGTCTGCAGGTCCGGGTCCATACCCGCCTGGATCTCGGCGCTCTCGACGAACTGATCCGGCACGGTGACGGCGCCGGCGCCGGATGCCGCGGCATCCGCCTGCGCATCCTCCGGCGTATAGCGGATGCCGCCCTCGACGGCCGATTCCGAGGAACCGTCCGTCTCCTCCGCGTCGGTGGTCTCCGCGTCGGTGGTCTCCGCGTCGGCGGCGTCGCCGCTCTCCCAGCCGCCGGACGGCTCGGCGTTCACGACGCCCTCGGGAAGGTCGTTGCCCATGATGCGCTCCTCACTGTCGTGGACCCACTCTCGTGGGTCGATCGCGGGGCGCGCAGGGGGTTGACCCGACCGCGGGACGCGGGTAGCCCGCGCGGTCTCAGCCGGCGCGACGCTGTGCGAGAAGCCCGGCGTGCTCGGGATGCGCGGCGAACCAGTCGGCGACGTACCAGCAGACGGGGCTGACGACGCGGTCGCCGCGCGCCGCGACATCCTCCACCGCCCGCGCCACCAGCTCGCCCGCGTACCCGTGCCCGCGGAAGGTGGGGATCGTGTACGCCCGCGTCATCGCGAGGGTCTGCCCGTCGTCGCGGTAGTCGAGCACGCTCACGAGGTCATCGCCGCGGTGAAGCGTGTAGCGCGACTGGTCCTTCTCATCCGTGAACCTGAAAGCGGTCATTCCTCCACGGTACGCCCGGTCGGGCCCGTCGGGTCCGTGTGACCGGTGCGCGGCAGCGACGCGAGCCACGCGTCGACCTCGCGCTGGCCGCGCCACCACCCGACGCATCACGACCCGGCGGGGATGGTCGATCCACACGATCGCGTCGGCGCCGCCGGGCGTGCCGGGTGAGAGCAGATCCCCCAGACGCGGCGCGGGGGCGGGTTCAAGCATCCGTCGATTCTCGCGGGAACGCGCGGGCTGAGCAATCTGTCATATTCCGTCATGCAGGCGCCGCCGCATCCGTGCGGTTTGACACATCGCGACGCGGTTCGTCATAATCAGGCGCATGACTGACATCGCACGCACTCTGTCCGCCCGGGAGGCGAACGGAACTGCCGGCATCATGATGCCGCGCGTTGTCATGTGTTGCCGAATGTGTCGCTGACACGGTAAACCCCGCCGGGTGCACCCGCCGCTGCCGACCTGAGTCTTCAGGAACGCGCCGTCGCACCCCCGAGCATCCCGAACCGCCCACGACGCACGTTCCGGATCGCTCGCACATCGGCTCTGGGAACCCCTTCCCGCCGGCCATCGCAACACACTCGAACCCGTCGAGGCATCAGCTCCGGGTTCCTCCCGAAGGACACGTCACCATGTCGAACACCGCTCTTCTCGCCCAGCCCACCGCCGTCCGCCACCTCCACGCCGTCGAGACGCCCGCCCCCGTCACCCCGGCTCCGACCACCGGCAGCATCCCGGTCGGCACCGCGCCGCGCGGTTTCGCGCTGTACGTCGGCATCGACGAGGCCAAAGCCGCCGCCGACGGCGTCTCGCTGTCGACGCTGGTCGAGGCGCTGCGCCGCACGCTCGGCGAGCTCGCCCCACACGCCGAGACCTACGCGACCGTCGCGCTGGCGCCCGTCGGCGCCGGCGGCCGTGACGTCGACGTCGTCCGCCTCGCCCTGCACGAGCCGAGCGCCGTCGCACGCACGAAGAACGAGCAGCCCGAGGAGGACCACGTCCCCGGCGGCGTCACCATCGACATCTCCCGCCGCCGCGTGCACATCGACGGCGAGTCGGCGGCCCTCACGTTCAAGGAGTTCGAGCTGCTGCAGTACCTCGTGCTCCGCGAGGGCCGCACGATCGAGCGGACCGAGCTGGTCTCGTCGCTGTGGAGCCACGCCGACGCCGATGAGGCGCCGGGCGAGCGCACCATCGACGTGCACGTGCGGCGCCTGCGCGCCAAGCTCGGCCGCTACGAGGACGTCGTGCGCACTGTGCGGGGCATCGGCTACCGGTTCGACCGTCACGCCGACGTCGTCATCCGCTACGGCCACGGCACACCTTCGCCCGACCGCTTCTGAGCGTTGCCGCCCGCGGCGGCCCGCGCCGGCCCGCCGCTGGATTCGGCAGTCGCTCCGGCACGGTCATCACACCGAACACCCGCCACAACCGACTGCCGAACCGGGGCGCGGCGGATTCAGCAGTCGCTCGGGCACGGTCATCACACCGAACACCCACCAGAACCGACTGCCGAACCCGGGGCGCGGCGGGGTTGGACCGCGAGGGATGTCGGTGGCGGTCGCTTAGGCTGACGGCATGACGAGCGGGGTGCGGATGCCGACGCAGACGCGCGATCCGCGCGCCGCGCCCGATCGGCCCCTGGAGACCGAGTACCGACCCCGCGTCGCGATCGACGCCCGCCGGGCGATCGCGTATCAGCAGCGCGGCGCGCACGATCCCTCGCACACCGTGCACGAAGGCATCATCTGGCGGGTGAGCCGCACTCCCGAGGGCGTCGCGACGCTCGCGATCCGCGTCAAGCGCGACCGTGTCCGCGGCGCGGCCTGGGGCCCAGGGGCGGAATGGGCGCTGCAGCAGCTTCCCCGCCTGTGCGGCGCGGCGGACGATCCCGACGGGTTCGAGGCCGACCGGCATCCGCTCATCGCCGACGTCCACCGCCGCCACCCGGCGCTGCGCATCGGGCGCACCGACCTCGTCTTCGACGCGCTGGCCAGCGCGATCTTCGAGCAGAAGGTGACGGGGCTTCAGGCCTTCGGGGCGTGGCGCATGATCCTGACCTGGTGCGGCGAGCGCGCGCCGGGACCGACGCCGCGGCCCATGTTCGCGCCGCCCGCGGATTGGCGTCTGATCCCCAGCTGGACGTGGCATCGCGCCGGGCTCGAGCCGCCGCAGGCGAAGACGGTCGTGTCCGCGGCGGCACGGCGCGCCTCGATCGAGCGCGCCGCGGCATCCGCGACGGACGGCGATGCACGCGACCGCGTCTTCACGAGCCTGCCGGGCGTCGGCGTCTGGACGAGCGCGGAGGCCCGCATCCGCGCCTTCGGCGATGCCGACGCCGTCAGCGTCGGCGACTACCACCTGTGCCATCAGGTCGGGTACGCCCTGACCGGCCGTCGGGTGGACGATGACGGCATGTGCGCGCTGCTCGAGCCGTGGCGCGGCCACCGTCAGCGGGTCATCCGCCTGATCGGGCTGAGCGGCGCCGTCGAGCCGCGCCGCGGGCCGCGTCTGGCGCCCGAGGACCACCGGGGCCGCTGACCTGCGACTCAGTAGTAGACCGCGAGGCGGCCGCGCGGGCCGTCGACCACCTCGACGGGCGTGTCGAAGATGCCGGTGAGCACATCGCCGCGGATGATCTCGTCGGGCGTCCCGAACGCGACCACCTGCCCGTCTTTCATCGCGCACACCCGGTCGGCGTAGTGGCCCGCGAAGTTGATGTCGTGCAGCACCACGACGATCGTGCGGCCGAGTTCGGCGGCGGCGCGGTGCAGGTGGCGCATCATCTGCACGGCGTGCTGGATGTCGAGGTTGTTCAGCGGCTCGTCCAGCAGCACGTAGTCGGTGTCCTGCGCGAGCACCATCGCGACGTAGGCGCGCTGACGCTGACCGCCGGACAGCTCATCGAGGTAGCGACCCTCGAGTCCCTGCAGCCCCAGGAAATCGATCGAGCGGTCGATGACGGCCTCGTCGGCGAGGGTGAGACGGCCCTGCGAGTGAGGGTAGCGGCCGAAGCCGACGAGCTGACGCACCGTGAGCCGCGTCACGAAGTGGTTCTCCTGCCGAAGCACGGCGACCACCTTCGCGAGCTCCCGCGATTTCGTCGAGGCCACGTCGTGTCCCGCGATCGAGACGGTCCCGGCATCCGCGTCGAGAAGACGGCCGATGATCGTCAGCAGCGTCGACTTGCCGGCGCCGTTCGGGCCGATGAGCGCCGTGATGCCGCCGGCCGGCAGGTCGAGGTCCACCGGGCCGATCGAGACCTCGGTGCTGTAGCGCTTCTCGACGGCGGTGAGCGAGATCACAGGCGCCCCTTTCGCAGGAGGTGGATGAGGAAGAAGGTGCCGCCGACGATCTCGACGATGATGCCGACCGACCCGGCCGCGTAGAAGACGTGCTTGAGCACGAAGTACGCGCCGCCCAGCACGACGAAGCCCACGAGCCACGACATCGCGAACATCCGTCGGTGGTCGTACGTGTCGGCGAGCTGATAGGTGACCATCGCGACGAGGAACCCGAAGAACGTCATGGGCCCGATGAGCGAGGTCGACACGGCCATGAGGATCGAGACCATCAGCAGCGCGAGGATCGAGTCGCGCCGCTGCGGCGCCCCGAGTCCGAGCGCGATGGGGCGGCCGAGGGCGAGGACGTTCAACCGCCGCGCACCCCACCACAGCCCGGCGGCGGCCAGCACCATGAGCGGCACCGCGATGGGCAGGTAGGTGACATCCGCGTTGGCGACGCTGCCGATGAGGCGCGCGGTCAGCAGGTCGAACTCGGTCGGAGTGAGCAGGCGCTGCATGAAGGTCGAGAACGCCGCGAGCGCGCCGCCGAGGATGATTCCCACGAGCAGCATGATCTGCACGTTCGCGTACCGGCCTGACAGCAGCCAGCCGTAGAGGATGCCGGAGAAGAGGAGCATCACGAGGATCTGCAGCAGATAGGGCCCGGCGCCCTGGACCATGAGCGCACCGGCGGCACCGAAGAAGAAGATCGCCGCGGTTGAGATCGCCGTGTACAGCGACTCGAATCCCATGAGCGAGGGCGTCACGATGCGGTTGGCGGTGACCGTCTGGAACGTGATCGTCGCCAGCGACTGGCAGATCGCCACGATCACGATCACGACGACGCTCGACACGCGCAGCTGCGCGATGCGCCAGAAGCCGTCGCTGCCCGCGGGGGCGGGGTTGTCCCACACGAGGATGCCGAGGGCGATCGCCGCCGCGAGGACGGCGAGCACCGCGAGCGTCACGGTGAAGCGGCGGGCGTGGGCCGCGGTCGGGAAGGAGCCGGTGCGGCGCACCGGTGCAGGCGGCGCAGGCGGCACAGAGGTGAGGATGTCAGGCACGGCGACGCTGCCTCAGCAGAAGGGCGATGAACACGACGGAGCCGACCATCGCGAGGATGAGTGAGACCGGTACCTCGAACGGCATGTTGATGACTCGGGCGACGATGTCGCACGCCGTGATGAGGGCGATGCCGCCCAGCGCGACCCAGGGGAGGTTGGAGCGCAGGTCGTCGCCGCGGATCAGCGACACCACGTTCGGCACGATCAGGCCCAGGAACGGCAGGTTGCCCACGACAACGGTCACCACACCGGAGGCGAGGGCGATGAGGGCGGTGCCGACGAGGACGATTCGCCGGTAGTCGAGGCCGACGCCGGTGGCGACGTCCTCACCGAGGCCGGCGATCGTGAAGCGATCGGCGGCGATGAAGACGGCGACCACGACGATGAGCACGACCCACAGCGGCTCGTACTGTCCGCGCAGGACCGACGTGAACGAGCCCGTGAACCAGATGGCCATGCTCTGCAGCATGTCGGTCGACAGGGCGATGAAGGTCGAGACGGCGCCGACGACGGCGCCGATCATCATGCCGACGATGGGGACGATGATCGACGAGGTCAGCATGACGCGGCGCAGGAAGAAGAAGAAGAGCATCGTGCCCACGAACGCCATCCCGACGGCGCCGATCATGCGGGCCATGAGCGGAGCCTCGGGGAACAGCAGCATCACCAGCAGCAGGCCGAGACCGGCCCACTCGGTGGTGCCGGTCGTCGTGGGCTCGACGAAGCGGTTCTGTGTGAGCAGCTGCATCACGAGGCCGCACATCGCCATCGCGGCGCCCGCGAGGATCAGCCCGACGGTGCGCGGGATGCGGGTGATGAGGAACATCTCGCCGCCGTCGGGCGCGCCCCACACGTCGTACACGCCGACGGCCAGCGACAGGGCGACCAGCAGGGCGACGACGACGAGGCCGCCCACCAGCGGCCACGTGAACAGGCGTCCACGTGACCGCCGGCGGACGCCGACGACGTCGGTCGTCACAGTCATGCGGTTCGGCTCACGCCTCGAGGGCGTCGGCGAGCGCGTTGAAGAACTGCGTGTACGTCTGGATGCCCTCGTTGAGGTAGGTGCCCTGCGGCATGTAGACGATGTGGCCGGCCGTGACGGCCGTGACGTTCTTCAGCGCCTCCGAGGTGCCGATGAGGTCGTTCGCCGGCGTGTAGGCCTCGTCGGTGTTGGCGCTGACCCCGGCATCCCGGTCCATCACGAGGATCCAGTCGGGGTTGGATGCTGCGATCGCCTCGACCGAGATGTCGTCGCCCTGGTGGTCGGTGGAGCCGTCCACCGTGAGCGCGGGCGTGAGGCCGAGGATGTCGAAGACCGGCCCGAGGGTGCGTCCGCTCGTCGGCGCGGCGTAGTTGATCTCGCCGCCCGAGGTGATGACTGCCATGACCGTCTCGGTGCCGTCGTAGGCCGCGGTGACGCGCGCGATCGACTCCTCGAAGTCGGCGACCATCTTCTCCGCCTCGTCCTGCTTGCCGAAGATCTCGCCGAGCACGGTGACCTGGCGCTTCAGCTCCTCATCGAGCGCCTCTCCCTCGCGCGGGTCGAGCTCGACGATGGTCGCATCCGGCACCAGAGTCTGGAAGTCGCCGTAGTAGCTCGCGAACCGCTGTCCGTTGATGATGAGGTCGGGGTCGGCGGCGACGACGGCCTCGAGGTCGGGCTCACCGTGGTTGCCGAGGTTGATGACGTCTGCCCCGTCCTCCTTGTACGACAGGCCCGCCGGGAAGATGTCCAGCGGCGCGGCGACGACCTCGATCCCCCACTCGTCGAGCACGGTGATGGTGCGGTTGTCGGTGGCGACGACGCGCTGAGGCGGCAGCGCGATGGTCTGCTCACCGTGGTTGTCGGTGACGGTCACCGATTCGGGCGCCGCGGTCTCGCTCTCGACGGCGGCCGGGGCGCTGCCGGCGCAGCCGGCGAGGGCGAGCACGCCGGTGACGGCGAGCGCGGGAAGGGACAGACGACGGAACGTACTGCTCATGCGTGATTCTCCTGGGTAGGCGCGGCACGCGTGCGCAGCGGAAGGCGCACGCCGCCTCGCTGTCGGCACAGGGTCGCACGGGCGACCCGACGCAGGTCAGGTTAGCCTAACCTGACCAGGAACCGCCACCTCGCGTCGATCGGCTGGCTCATCGCCTACGAATCGTGGCGCGGCCGCACGCCGAACGACAACGACCCCTGGGACGACGGCGCCCAGCTCTGACTGCGCGACGACCCAGGGCTCTCCCCCGTCAGGGCGCGCTCTCCGGCGGCGCCTCCTCGTCCTCTTCCTGATTGAAGTTCGACGGCTCGTCGGTGTGACCGGCCGCGACGCCGTCGGGGTCGGGCGGGATCGTGCCGTCCTGCCCCAGGCCGCCGGCCTTGCGGGTCACGTCGGTGTCGGTGCTGTCGGGATCGTCCTGTCCCGTGATGTCGCTCATGTCGCATTCCCTTCCGGTGCGGGCGCCGGCGACGGTTCGCCGAGCCTCTCCGTTGCGACGCTACGGATCGACGACGTCGACACGGAGGGGCTTGACCGGCACGAGCCTGCGCGGTAGCCGGGCGCCGGCAGCGCCAAGTGAGGGTACCCTAAGCTCATGACCTCCCCCACCTCCACGCCCTCGTTCACGCTGTCCCGGACCGGGCTCGAGCTGCGCTTCCGCCAGGTGCATCTGGCGGCGCGGCAGTGGCTGACCGCGGATTACGTCCGCATCCGGCTCGAGGGAGCGGACCTGCGCGGGTTCACCTCGCTGGGATCGGACGACCACATCCGCGTGTTCTTCCCCGACACCCCGCCCGCGTCGGTCGAGGAGCTGCGCGCGGCTCCCAGCCGCGAGTACACGCCGTTGGCGTGGGATGCCGACGAGGGATGGCTCGACCTGGAGTTCGCGATCCACGGCGATCAGGGAGTCGCCGCACCGTGGGCTGCGACCGCGGAGATCGGCGCGATCGCCGGCGTCGGCGGCCCCCGGGGTTCGATGCTGATGACGGGACGTCCCGACGGCTGGCTGCTCGCAGGCGATGAGACCGCCGTGCCCGCCATGCGGCGTTTCACGCACCTGATGGACGCCGACGCGGTGGGACGCATCCTCGTGGAGGTGGCGGATGCCGACCACGAGCTGCCCCTCGATGCCCCCGCCGGCGTGGTCGTCGAGCAGGTGCACCGCGGTGGCGCGGCGGCCGGGGCCGCTCTCGCCGCCCGCCTGGATGCGCTGACCGCGGCCGACCGTCCGGCCGGCGATGTCTTCGGCTTCGTCGCGGCGGAACAGTCGATCGTCACGCACGGCCGGGCCCTGCTGCTGGATCGCTGGGGGCTCGACACCGACCATGTCGTGGTCAAGGGCTACTGGAAGCGCGGCACCGACGAGTATCACGCTCCGCACTGAGCCCGCGACCGCCCCTACGATGGGCGCCATGGTCCTGCGCTCCCGCCTGCTCGCGTTCTTCTACCGCGCCCTCGCGGCGCTGATGATCGTCTTCGGCATCGCCCGCGTGTCCGGCCTGTGGACGGCCACGCCGACCTGGTCGTCGTTCACCTATTACACGGTCATGAGCAACGTGCTGTGCCTGGTGTGGATGGTGCTGTCGGCGATCGTCACCGTGCGCGATGCGCAGCGAGACGGATGGACCGGCGTCTCCACGCCGTCCGCCCGCTGGGCGGCGGCGATCATGGAGGCGATCACCGTCACGATGCTCATCTACCTGTTCGTGCTGGTGCCGTCGCTGTTCACTCAGCCGGGCGCGTACGAGCCGTTCACACTGACCGACAACCTCGTGCACATCATCACGCCGATCCTCGTCATCGTGGACTGGCTGCTGTTCGTGCCGAAGGGCAGGCTGCGCGCGTACGACCCGCTGCTGTGGGCCCTCATCCCCTACGCCTACCTCGCGTTCGCCTTCACCTACGGTGCGCTCGGCGGCGAGTTCGCGCCGGGCGTGCGCTACCCCTACCCGTTCATGAACGTCGAGGTCAACGGGCTCGGCGACGTGATCCTGTGGATCGTGGGACTCACCGTCGCCCTCGTCGGGGTCGGCTACGTCTACTACGCCCTCGACCGGCTGCTGGCGCGGGTCGGCGCGCCGCGGCCCGCCGTCGCCCGCGCCTAGCCGGCGAGCCCGTCACATCTCTTCGTGGGTGTCGGGGTCGCCGTCCCACAGCCGCCCGCGCTCGAGCCCGCTGATCGCGCTGACCTCGGCATCCGTCAGCGTGAAGCCGAACACGTCGGCGTTCTCGATCTGACGCGCGGGGTCGGCGGACTTCGGGATGGGCGTCGAGCCCAGCTGCGTGTGCCAGCGGAGGACGGCCTGCGTGGGCGTGACGCCGTGCGCGGCGGCGACGTCGGCGACGACGCGCTCGGTGAGCAGCTCGCTGCGGCGCGCGAGCGGGCTCCAGCTCTCGGTGCGGATGCCGTGCTCGGCGTGGAACGCGCGCAGCGCCGCCTGCGGGAAGTAGGGGTGCAGCTCGACCTGGTTGACGGCGGGGGTGACCCCGGTCTCGTCGATGAGGCGGGTCAGCATCGGCTCGGTGAAGTTCGAGACGCCGACCGAGCCGACCTTGCCTTCGCCCTGCAGCGCGATCATGGCGCGGAACGTGTCGACGTAGCGATCTACGCTGGGGTTCGGCCAGTGGATGAGGTACAGGTCGATCCGGTCGAGCCCGAGTCGCTCGAGCGATCCCTCGGCGCTGCGGATCGTCTCGTCGTAGCCGTGATCGCGGCCGGGCACCTTCGTCGCCACGATGAGCTCGTCGCGGATGCCGCTGCGCCGCGCCGCCTCGCCGACCTCCGCCTCGTTCTCGTAGTTGACGGCCGAGTCGAGCAGCCGGTAACCGCTCTCGATGGCGGCGACGATGGCGGCCGTGCCGTCCTCGCCGCGCAGGTTGTAGGTGCCGAGACCGAGCTCGGGAAAGGCGGTGCCGTCGTTCAGGGTGACCGTGGGAATCGTGACCATGGCCTCCACGCTACGCCCGGTCGACGCGGCGCGGCGCGTGCGGACCGGGGTCACTCCCCGATCAGTTCATCGATCTCGGTGAGGACGCCCGCCTCGGCGTTGGAGCCCGCGCGGAACCGCGCGACGGCAGCCACGTCGGGGTGGGCGTCGGCCATCGCGTACGACCAGTCCGCCGCCTGCAGCAGCTGCAGGTCGTTGAGGTAGTCGCCGAAGGCGGCGGTCTGGGCGGGCGTGACACCGAGAGCGGCCTGCAGGTTCCGCAGGGCCACACCCTTGTTCACGGTCGTGTTCATGATGTCGACCCAGTGCCGGCCCGACACGACGACCTGATGGCTCTCGCGGAGGTCGGCGAACGCCGGCGCCGTGTGCGCCTCGCCGCCGTCGATGTCGAAGATCGCGAGCTTGAGGATCTGGTCCGACACCGCCAGCAGGTCGGGCACGACCTCGAGCCTCGCATAGTACTTCTCGACCTCGGCCACGAACTGCGGCGCGGTGTCCTCGATGTACGCCGAGCGCTTGCCGCACACCACGAGCCCGGCGCGCAGTGCGCCGTCCGCGACGAGGCCGCGCAACCGGGCGACCACGGCGGCCGCGAAGACCGGATCCATCGCGTCGGAGCTGACCTCGGCATCCCCTCTCACGACGTACGCACCGTTCTCGGCGATGTAGTCGAGCTCGGCGTCGACACCGGCGAACATCCGCTGCAGTGTCGCGAGCTGCCGCCCGCTGGCGGGCGCGAACGCGATCTTCCGCTCCCGCAGTCGCTCGAGCAGCGCCCACAGTCCGTCGGGCATCGACCCGTCGGGCCGGAGCAGCGTGCCGTCCATGTCGACGGCGATGAGGCGGATGTCGGGTGCGGTCACCTCCTCATCTTCCCAGTCGCTGCGTAGGGATAACCCGAAGCGCTTCGTCGGGCTGGCTCTGGGGCGGCGCGCGCGGCGCACCCCTACCGTGGAGCCATGACCATCGCCACATCCGCCAGCGGCTCCCCGTCGGTCGCCGCGCCGCCGTCGGTCGCGCGCGCCACGCGGCCCCATCTGGCCTCCCACCTCGGCGCGATCGCCCAGCTGGCGGCCGCCGGCCTCGTCGGCTCGCTCCTGTTCGGCGCACTCGCGACGCTGCTGAGCCTCGGCGTGAGCCTGCTGCTGGTGCTCGGCATCGGCATCCTGTTCCTCCTCGCCTTCCTCTATCTGCTGTGGGCGACCTCGTGGCTCGAGCACGAGCGGGTCGAGGGTCTGTACGGTTTCGGCGTTCCCACGCTGCGCGCACGACGCAGCGGCGTCCCTGGGTTCGGCGGCTGGATGCGCACCCTGTGGCAGCAGTTCATCGACGGGCAGATGTGGCGCGGCGTCGCCAGCGCCGCCATCGCGACGGTGCTCGGCCTCGTCGTGCTACCCACCGTCGCGGGGCTCGTCGCCTCGGTCGGCCTCGCGTTCGCTCCGCTGGGGGCCGCCGACACCGTGCGCGTCCCCGGCACCGGCTTCCAGATCGAGGACGGGTGGGCGGTCGGCCTCGGCGTGCTCGGCGTCGTCATCTCGCTCGCCGTGCTTCTCGGCGTCGCGCTGCTGCACGCCGTGCTCACCCGCGCGATCCTCGTCCCCTCGCAGGAGGCGCAGTTCGCCGCGCAGGCGCAGGTCGCCGGCGCGCAGCGGGCGGGAGCCGTGCGGGCGAGCGAGGTCGAGCGCACCCGCATCGAGCGCGACCTGCACGACGGCGTGCAGCCGCGGCTCGTCTCCGTCGCGATGACCCTGGGTCTCGCCCAGCAGAAGATCGACGACGACCCCGCCGCCGCGAAAGCCCTCGTCGACGAGGCGCACACCTCCACGAAGGCGGCGATCACCGAGCTGCGGCAGCTGGCCCGCGGCATCCACGCCTCTGTCCTGGACGATCGTGGGCTGGATGCCGCGCTCAGCGCGCTCGCGGCCCGCTCCCCCATCCCGGTGCAGCTCGACGTGCGCGTTGAGGGACGCTGCAGCGCGCAGGCCGAGGCCGCCGTGTACTTCGCGATCGCGGAGTCGCTGACGAACGCGGCGAAGCACTCCCGCGGCTCGGAGGCGCGCGTCGTGGTGCGCCGCCGCGACGACGGGACCCTCTGGGCGCGCGTCGAGGACAACGGCATCGGCGGCGCACGGGTGCTACCCGGTGGCGGACTGGACGGCATCACCAACCGCATCCTCGCCGCCGGCGGCACCGCCCGCCTGGACAGCCCGGCCGGCGGACCGACCGCCCTGGAGGTGAGCGTCCCGTGCGCATCCTGATCTGCGAAGACTCCGCCCTGCTGCGCGAAGGACTCGTGCGCGTGCTGGAGGACGCCGGCCACGCGGTCGTCGCCGCCCTGCCCGACGCGTCCGACCTCGACGCCGCCGTGGCGCGGACCGCGCCGGAGCTGTGCATCCTCGACGTGCGCCTGCCCCCGACGTTCACCGACGAGGGCATCCGCGCCGCCCTGGCGCTGCGCGCAGCCGACCCGGCCCTTCCGGTGCTCGTGCTCAGCCAGTACGTCGAGGAGCGCTACGCGAGCGAGCTGATCACCGGTCAGTCGGCCGCGTTCGGCTACCTGCTGAAGGACCGCGTCGCCGACATCCGCGACTTCCTCGCCTCCGTCGAGCGCATCGCGGCCGGCGCCACGGTGCTCGACCCCGAGGTCGTGGCTCAGCTGCTGACCCGCCGGTCCCGCGACGAGCGGATGGCGCGGCTCACCGAGCGGGAGCGCTCGGTGCTCGCGCTGATCGCCGAAGGCAAGAGCAACCAGGCGATTGCCCAGACGCTGTTCGTCAGCGAGGCGAGCGTCGAGAAGCACATCACCTCGCTCTTCCAGAAACTCGACCTCGAGCAGGACGAGCACGGCAACCGCCGCGTGCTCGCCGCGCTCGTCCACCTCGACCACGGCGGCTCCGGCACGGCGCCCCAGAACGGAGCACTCCGATGAGCACGACGACGGCCCTCACCCCGCCGCCGGTGGCCGGCCCGCCCACGACGCCCGGCTCGCCCGGGGCGCCTGGTTCGCCCGAGGGGCCCGGCAGGCCGCCGCGGCGCACCACCGCCCGCGTCATCGCCATCCTCGCGATCGTGGTCGGCGGCATCCTCATCCTCGGCACGGTGACGGCGGGCATCTTCTCCGCGGTCCGCGCCGCGACCCTGCGCACCGAGACGTTCACGGCGGATGCCGCGGGCATCGCCGCGCTCGACATCGACATCTCCGGGGCGTCGCTCACGGTCGAGTACGGCCGCGATGCCGCGCTCACCGTCGACGGCGCCGCGGGCGACTGGCGCTTCGAGCGGGACGGCGACGTGCTGCGCGTGACGAACGAGCGGTCGTGGTGGACGGGCTGGCACTGGGGCGGCACCGATGAGGCTGTGTTGACGCTGCCGTCGGCGCTCCAGCGGACCGCGATCGACGCCGAGTTCGGTGTGAGCGGCGGGGTGCTGCACGCCGACGGGACCTACAAGGACCTGGACATCGAGCTCGCCGCCGGCTCGATCGAGCTGTCGGGCACGGCGCACGACCTCGATGTCGACGCCTCCGCCGGGCGCACCGTCTTCGACCTCGATGACGTCGACACCGCCGACATCATCCTGAGCGCCGGCGCCGTCACCGGCACGCTCACCGGGGAGGCGCCGACCGAGGTGACCGCCGACGTCTCCGCGGGCAGGCTGCAGCTGACCCTGCCCGACACGGCGTACGCCATCGCCTCCGACGTGTCGGCGGGCGAGTTCCGCCACACGCTGACGGAGGACCCCGCCTCGCCGCACCGCGTGAGCGTGCAGGTCTCCGCCGGCGCGGCGATCCTCGACCGCGGCTGATCTCCCCCTCCCTGCCTCGCCGACGGCCGCCTCACCTGACGCACGCGCCTCCGGCCGCGGCGCGCTAGCGTGGGTCCCGTGACCACACCGATCGATGCCACCACCACTTCCGCCTGGGGCGAGCTCACCGCCCGCGCCGACGGGTTCGCCCCCGACCTCCGCCGCTGGTTCGCGGACGATCCCGGACGGGTCGAGCGCCTGACGTTCGATCTCGCCGACCTGCGGATCGACCTGTCGAAGAACCTGGTGGACGACGGCATCCTCGCCTCGCTCGTCAAGCTCGCCGACGAGGTGCACCTCACCGAGCGCCGCGACGCGATGTTCCGCGGCGAGCACATCAACACCACCGAGGACCGCCCCGTGCTGCACACGGCCCTCCGCCGCCCGGCGGGCGCCGAGCCGCGACTGGTCGTGGACGGGCAGGACATCGACGGCGACGTGCAGCGCGTGCTCGACGCCATGACCGCGTTCGCCGAGCGCGTGCGCTCGGGCGACTGGGTCGGCATCACGGGCAAGCGCGTCACGCATGTCGTCAACATCGGCATCGGCGGGTCCGACCTCGGCCCCGCGATGGTCTCGGCGGCTCTCGAGCCGTTCGCGACCGCGGGCATCCAGGCGCGCTTCATCTCCAACATCGATCCCTTCGACCTCGCCCACAAGACGGAGGACCTCGATCCCGAGACGACGCTGTTCATCGTCGTGTCGAAGACCTTCACGACGCTCGAGACGCTCACCAACGCGCGACTCGCGCGCGACTGGCTGTGGTCGGGGCTCGCGGCGTCCGGTGCGATCGACGGGTCCGAGACGCAGAAGACGGATGCCGTGGCGCACCACTTCGTCGCCGTCTCGACGGCCCTCGACAAGGTCGCCGCCTTCGGCATCGACCCCGCGAACGCGTTCGCCTTCTGGGACTGGGTCGGCGGGCGCTACTCCGTCGGCTCGGCGGTCGGCCTGTCACTCGTGCTCGAACTCGGCCCGGACGCCTTCCGCGAGATGCTCGCGGGCCTCCACGCCGTCGACGAGCACTTTGCCACGACGCCGCTGGAGCGCAACGTCCCGGTCCTGATGGGCCTGCTCAACGTCTGGTACACGAACTTCCTGGGCGCGCAGTCCCACGCGGTGCTCCCCTACGCACAGCAGCTGTCGCGCTTCCCGGCGTACCTGCAGCAGCTCACGATGGAGTCCAACGGCAAGCGCGTGCGCTGGGACGGGTCGCCCGTCACGACCGACACCGGCGAGATCTTCTGGGGCGAGCCGGGCACGAACGGCCAGCACGCGTTCTACCAGCTCATCCACCAGGGCACGCGCCTGATCCCGGCCGACTTCATCGGCTTCGTGAACCCGGCGTATCCCCTGACGGATGACGGGCGTGACGTGCACGGCCTGTTCCTCGCGAACTTCCTGGCACAGACGAAGGCGCTCGCCTTCGGCAAGACGGCCGAGGAGGTGAAGGCCGAGGGCACGACGGGCCCCCTCGTCGCTGCGCGCACGTTCCCGGGCAACCGCCCCACGACATCGATCTTCGCGCCCGCACTCACCCCGCGCGTGCTCGGCGAGCTCATCGCGCTGTACGAGCACCTGACGTTCACGCAGGGCGTCGTGTGGGGCATCAACTCGTTCGACCAGTGGGGCGTCGAGCTCGGCAAGCAGCTCGCGCTGCAGATCGCGCCCGCGATCGAGGGCGACGCGGATGCCGCGGCCGCCCAAGACGCCTCGACCCGGGCGCTGCTGGACTACTACCGCGCGCACCGCGCGTAGGGCCGCGGGCCGCGGCATCCGCTCCGCGCGTAGGTCCGCGGCTCGCGCCGCGGCATCCGCCCTCGAGAAACCATTCCGCGCTTGAGAAACCACGCCTGACGTGGTTTCTCAAACCGCAAGTGGTTTTTCGGCGCGCAGGGTGGTTTCTCGAGCCGCGCAATCCCGCCGGCCGCTGCCACCGTTTTCCCGACGGATGCCGCGGCGTAGGGTGACCGCATGGACGGCTTCGCGGCGGTCGACTTCGAGCTCGCGCGGCAGGTGCTGCAGCGGGGCATCGCCGCTCTGTTCCTCGTCGCGTTCGTCTCGAGCCTGAACCAGTTCCGGCCCCTTCTCGGCGAGCGCGGACTGCTGCCGGCGCCGGAGCTGCTCGCGTGGGCGGCCGCGAACCCGTCGCGCGCGAAGCTGCTGCGGCCGACGCTGTTCCGCCGCGTCCGCTACACCGACCGGCGCCTCGTCGCGCTGTGCGCCGCCGGGATCGTCGTCGCGGCGCTGCTCGTCGCCGGGATCCCTCAGCTCGGCCCGCCCTGGCTGCCGATGCTCGCCTTCCTCGCGCTGTGGCTCGGATACATGTCGATCACCTCGATCGGGCAGACCTTCTACGGGTTCGGGTGGGAGATGCTGCTGCTCGAGGCGGGGTTTCTCGCGGCCTTCCTCGGGTCCGATTCCCAGCCGCCGCCCACGGCGGTGATCGTGCTGATGTGGTGGCTGGTGTTCCGCCTGGAGTTCGGCGCCGGAATGATCAAGATCCGCGGCGGGCGGGAGTGGCGCGACCTCACGGCGCTGATGTACCACCACGAGACGCAGCCCATGCCCGGCCCCCTCAGCCGCCAGGCGCACCTCCTGCCGACGTGGTTTCACCGCGGCGAAGTCCTGGGCAACCATTTCGCGCAGCTGATCGTGCCGTGGTTCCTGTTCGCGCCGATCCTGGGGTTGTGGATCCCCGGGCCCTGGCCCGCCGTCGTCGGAAACCTCGCGGCGGCGGTCGTCATCGCGACGCAGCTGTGGCTCGTGCTGACGGGCAACTTCGCATGGCTGAACTGGGCGACGATCGTGCTGGCGTTCTCGGCCGTGTCGGTGCCCGGGTCCGGTGAGCGGATGCCGGATGCCGCGCCGTTCGGCGGCATCCCGCCGTACTGGGTCGTCGTCACCGGTGTCGTGGCGCTCGGGTACGTCGTGCTCAGTGTGCCCGCCGCGCGAAACCTGTTCTCGCGCCGTCAACTCATGAACGCGAGCTTCAATCGGTGGCAGCTCGCCAACGCCTACGGTGCGTTCGGCACGGTCACGAAGGAGCGCATCGAGTACGTCGTGGAAGGGACGACGGATGCCGACCCGGACACCGCCGAATGGCGCGAGTACGCGTTCAAGGGCAAGCCGGGCGACCTCCACCGCATCCCGCGGCAGTTCGCGCCGTATCACCTGCGGCTCGACTGGCTGATGTGGTTCCTCCCGCTCGGGCGGTCGCTCGAGGACTGGTTCACCGCGTTCCTCGTGCGCCTCCTCGAAGCGGATGCCGCGACGTTGCGGATGCTGCACCACGACCCGTTCGGCGGCGCGCCGCCCCGGTGGGTGCGGGTCGTCTCGTACCGCTACCGCTTCACGACGAGGGCCGAGCACCGCGTGTCGGGCGCCGTGTGGTTCCGCGACCGCCGACACGTGCTCGTCCAGCCCCTCGGCTTCGGGAACGCCCGCGACCCCGATCGTTGAGCGACCCCGGGGCGTCCCCGCCGGTCGTTGAGCGAGCGAGGAACGAGCGAGACGAAACGCCCCAAACGGTCGCGGAAGGGTTGCGACGTTTCGTCTCGGTCGCTGGCGCTTTCTCGCTCAACGACCAGCGGCGGCGGCGCGGGCGACCCAGCGGGGCTCGTCGCCGTAGCGCTGCGGCGGGATGAGCCGGCCAGCGGCGCAGTCGGCGACGAGCGTCGCGAGCCGGTCGGCGCGGGTCTGCTCGCGTTTGGCCGAGAGCACCCAGTTGCCGGCCACGCGGCGGTACGACGGTGGCGCTGCTTCCCAGAACGCCTGCGCGGCGGGAACCGCGGCGATCGCCGCGAGCCCGTCGGCGCCGAGTTCACGCCGGGTCTCGTACGAATACCCCGCTACGCTCTTGTCTCTCCGCTCGAACGCCGCGGTGCCCGCCGGATGCATCCGCCCCTCGGCCAGCAGGCGCTCGACGTGCGCGATGTTGACGGCACTCCAGTTCGACGTCGGCTTGCGGGGCGTCCACCGCTGACGGCGCGCCTCGTCGTCGATCCGGTAGCTGGTGGAGTCGATCCACCCGAAGCAGAGCGCCTCGGGAACGGCGTCCTCCCACGTCAGCCCCCGGTCGGGGTGGCCCTTGCGCCGCAGCCCCATCCACAGCTCGGTGGCGGTGGCGTGGTGCTTTTCGAGCCAGGCGCGGAAGGCCGCGGCATCCGCGAAGAAGACCACCTCGACGTCGTCACCCATGCCGCTGACGGTAGCAGCGGCATCCGACATCAGCGCAGGGTCAGCCGGTTCCAGCGTCCCGGCTCGTCGAACTCGCCGTACCGCACGTCGGCACCGTCGGGACCCACCGACGCCGCGCACACGAGCAGCGACAGCGTGGGATAGCCGAACGGCCGGTTGTCGCGCACGATCGCACGGTCGTCGACCGATCCGACCGCGCTCGTGCGCTCGAGGACGTCGAGCCAGCCCTCCCACCAGTGCGCGTCATGCGGGTCGGTGTCTCCGAACGCGTCGTGCCACGCCGAGATGCGGGCGGTCGCGGGGTCGTCGACGTCGTCGTGGGCGATCATGTGGATGCCGGGCGCGAGATCGACGGTGCGCACGGTGGCGCCGTCCCACATCGTGACGCGGGCGCCGGCGGCGGTGACCTCGACGAGGTTGTAGCCGTGCGTCCGCGGGCGCTCCCCCGCGGAACCCACCGCAGAACCCGCCGTCTCGGCGAGCGCGTCGAGGACGACGTGCCCGCGCGAGCCGAGCGTCTCCTCGGGCTCGGTCACGACGTCGGCACGGTTGAGGATGACGGCGACGCGCCCGGCGGCCGGGTCGGCCGCGAGCCACGCGCCCCCCGCGCGGCGATCACGGACGCCGATGACACCGGGATGCTCGGGCCACCGCTCCCCCAGCGGGTCCCACGTGCGGGCCGGATCCTCGTCGCGCACGGCGAGCAGGCGCACCGGTTCCCCGGTCGCCGCCGGAGACTCGGGGACGTGGACGATGACGGTGCACACGGTGCTCGTGACCTCTCCGCCCGCCTCCCGGCGCGTGGGAGGATCGGACCATGTTCGTTGTCGTGGGTGTGACGGGCGGCATCGCCGCGTACAAGACGGTGCAGGTGGTGCGCACCCTCGTGACGAGCGGTCACGAGGTGCACGTCGTACCCACGGCGGATGCGCTGCGGTTCGTCGGGACGGCCACGTGGGAGGCCGTCAGCAGGAATTCTGTCACGACGAGCGTGCACGAGGACGTCGCGCAGGTGCGCCACGTGGCGCTCGGGACGTCCGCCGACCTCGTGATCGTCGCGCCGGCGACCGCGAACACCCTCGCCCGCATGGCGGCGGGCATCGCCGACGACCTGCTCGGGGTGACACTCCTCGCCACCACGGCGCCGGTCGTCGTCGCGCCCGCGATGCACACCGCGATGTGGGAGCACGCCGCGACGCAGCAGAACATCCAGACACTGCGCGGGCGCGGCGTGCACGTCGTCGGCCCCGCCGACGGTCCGCTCACCGGCGGCGACAGCGGCCCGGGACGCATGGTCGAGCCCGACGAGATCGTCGCGGCAGCGCTCGCAGTCGCCGCCGGCACCGCCGCGCACGACGACCTCGCCGGCCGACGCGTGGCCGTGTCGACGGGCGGCACGCGTGAGCCCATCGACCCGGTGCGGTTCCTCGGCAACCGCTCCAGCGGACGGCAGGGCGCCGAGCTCGCGCTGGCGGCGGCCGACCGGGGCGCCGACGTGACGCTCGTCGCGGCCCACGTGGACGACGGCGTGCTCGATGCGGCCACGCGGCATCCGCACATCACCCTCGTGCACGCGTCGACCGCCGCGGACCTCGAGGCCGCGATGACGGATGCCGCGGCCCGCGCCGATATCGTCGCGATGGTCGCCGCCGTCGCCGACTACCGGGCCGCCGAGGTCGCCGCGCACAAGCTGCGCAAAGAGGACGGTCCCCTGCAGCTCGACCTCGTGGAGAACCCCGACATCCTGGCGGGGCTCGTCGCCGCCCGCCGACCCGGCCAGACGATCGTCGGGTTCGCCGCCGAGACCGCGTCGGACGACGCCGAGCTGCTCGAGCGCGGCCGCCGCAAACGCGCCCGCAAAGGCGTCGACCTGCTGGCCGTCAACCGCGTCTCGTGGGACGAGGGCTTCGAGGCGGCCGAGAACCGCGTGCTGCTGCTCGACGCCCGAGGTGAGGTCGTGGCGGATGCCGCGGGCACCAAACGCGCCGTCGCCGATGCCGTCTGGGACGCGGTCGCCGCGGCGCGCTGACCCCGTTCGGGGAGCGCAAACGGTTCCCGAAACCCGGTTCGGGGAGCCATTTGCGCTCCCCGAAACGAGAGGACCGGCGATTACGCCTTCTGCTGGATGACCAGGAGCGGAGCGCCGTGCGTCGTCGGGCCGAGCGCGACCGGGTCGACGGTGTCGAACTGGTCGGCGTTGAGCACGATCACCGGGGTGATGAGCGGGTAGCCGGCCTTCTCGATGACGGCCCTGTCGAAACTCACGAGCGGGGTGCCGACCTCGACGCGGTCCCCGTTTCGGACCTTGACGTCGAAGCCTTCGCCCTTGAGGTTCACCGTGTCGATGCCGACGTGGATGAGGACCTCGGCGCCGTTGTCCAGCTGCAGCCCGAACGCGTGCCCGGTCGGCTGAGCGGCCGCGACGACACCGGCGCCCGGCGAGTAGACGGTGTCGCCCGTCGGCTCGATCGCGACGCCCGGGCCCATCACTCCGCCGGCGAACACCGGATCGGGCACCGTGTCGAGGGGGACGACGGTGCCGTCCAGCGGCGAGGCCACCTGTAGGAGCGCGCCGACCCCGGCATCCGGTTCGGCGACGGCGGTGGCCGTCGCGGCGGCGGGCGCCACGGCGGCGCCTTCACCCGCGACTCCGGCGAGCTCCTGCCCTCCGGCGACGGCGGGGATCGTGTCGCGGGCGGCTCCCGTGGTGGCCGCGCCGGCGCCCGCGGTCGCCGCGGCGGGCGCGGCGGCATCCGCCGGATCCTTGTAGCCCGAGAAGATGATGAGCAGCATCGCGACGATGAACGCGCCGGCGACCGCGATGATGTACAGCCCGATCGGGTCGAACGCGGGGATCGTGAGCAGCGACGTGAAGACGAACGCCTGCGTCGTGATGCCGTTCGGAAGGCCCAGGATCAGCGAACCGATGCCGATGATGAGGCCACCGGTGAGGCAGCCGACCAGCATCCTCGGATAGATGCGCTTGTACCGCAGATGGATGCCGTAGAGGGACGGTTCCGAAATGCCGCCGAGCAGGCCCGCGGCGAGCGCGCCCGTCGCGGTCTGCTTCATATCCTTGTCCTTCTCGCGCCAGGCGAGGAAGAGCACACCGGCGGTCGCGCCGAAGCACGCGAAGTTCCAGGCGCCCATCGGGCCCTGGATGAAGTCGTAGCCGAGCGTCTGGATGTTCAGCAGCATGATCGCGTTGATCGGCCAGTGCAGGCCCAGCGGCACCATGAACGGGTAGGCCAGCGGGATGATGATCGCGAAGATGAACGGCGAGAACGTGTTGATCGCGGCGAGGGCGCTGGCAAGACCCGCGCCGACGTAGACGCCGATGGGGCCGATGAGGAACGCCGTCAGCGGGATCATGATGAGCATCGCGAGGAACGGCACGAAGATCAGCTGCAGGTTGTCGGGGATGAGCTTCTTGAGCCCCTTGTACAGCGGGCCGAGGACGGCCGCCATGAGCAGCGGTGGGAACACCTGCGACGAGTAGTCGGCGATCGGCATGGGAAGGCCCCACACCTGCACGATCGCGACCTGCGCCTGCTCGAAGCCGAACAGCGCCGTCTTGTCGACCCCGGCGGCGAGACCGGTGAACCCGGGCAGCATGAGCACGGCCATGATCGCGAAGCCCACCCAGGGGTCGGCGCCGATCTTGGCGGAGGCGTTGTAGGCGACCATGAGCGGCAGGAAGACGAACACGCACTGCCACATCAGGTTCACGAACGCCCACGACGGCGGCAGGGTGACACCCGGAGCGTTCCACGCCGGAATCACCTCGAGGGTCGCCATGAGCGCCATGAAGGTGATGAACAGGGATGCGCCGAGCAGCGCACCGAGGATCGGGCGAAACGAGTCGGAGAGGAACTCGAAGAGACTGTCGAGCCATGCGTTCGTGCCTCGCGGACCCTTCGCGCGCTCGCGGGCCTTGATGTCGGCATCCGACTCGCCGTCGCGACCGCCCGCCGCAGCACCGGCGGCGCCGGCCATCTCGGGCAGCGCCATGATCTCGTTGTAGACGTTCTGCACGCCGCCGCCGATGACCACCTGGAAGCGGTCGCCGGCCTGCGGCACCGCGCCGAGCACGCCGGGCACGGCTTCGGCGGCCTCTTTGCTGGCCTTGTCGCCGTCGTGGAGCTGGAATCGCAGTCGCGTCGCGCAGTGCGTGAGACTCGCGATGTTGCCGGGTCCGCCGACCGCGTCGACGATGTCGGATGCGGAATTCGATGCCATGGTTCTGCCCCTCCGGAGTGAACGGATGCCGCCTGGGAACCGCCTGTGTTCACGACTCTATACCGGCGTGATGACGCGTCGATAGGCCCTCCATCGCGAGGGCGGATACCGGGTGATCGCGGGTGCGCAGGCTCGTCGCCCACGGCGGCGCGTTCAGGTTCTGTCCAGGTTCTGCGCCGGGGACGTCCAGAAACTGTTGTGAAGCTGTGACCTTCGTGTCCACCCGAGGACGCGCACTGCCGGCCTTCCGTGCTGCTGCGGTGCTGATTCACCCGGAAGTACATCTCTTATGCCCCGTCTCGCACTTCGCTCCGTCACGCCTGCGCTCGTCTGCCTCGGTCTCGTCGCCGGAATTGCCACGACCACCTCGGGGGCCCTCCCCTCCTTCGCCGCCGACGCGGCGCCGGCCGCCCAGCGGGACTCCGCCGCGGCCCAGACGGTGTCGGCACCGCTCAGCGTGATCACCGCGGACGGCCAGACGGCACTGGTGAAGGCGCAGGCGGCGATCGCCGGCGCGAGCAAGGTGTCGATGGACATCACGGCATCCGGTCTCGATGTCGGCACCTCCGACATCGTCGTGGACACCTCCGATCTCAGCGACCTGGTCGACAAGCTCGAGGCGCTGGATGTGACACCGACCCTCATGATTCCCGCGCTGACCGCCGATGCCGTCGCGGAGACCGCCGCGGTGCGCGGCGAGACCGCGGGACTGCGTGCAGCCCTCGACGAGGCGAAGCAGCGCAAGGCCGAGGAGGAGGCCGCCGCGAAGGCTGCCGCCGAAGCCGCCGCCGCTCAGGCCGCCGCCGAGGCTGCCGCTGCTGCGGCCGCCGCTCAGGCGCAGGCCGAGGCCGAGGCGGCCGCCGAGGCGGCCGCCGCTGCGAAGAAGGCGTCGGCCGCGGCATCCGCGCCGGCGGTCAACATCAACGTCGACCCGGGCTCGGCCCAGGGCATCGCGCAGTCGATGATGGCGGCGAACTACGGCTGGGGCGACGACCAGTTCGCGTGCCTCGTGTCGCTGTGGGACAAGGAGTCGGGCTGGCGCGTGAACGCGGCGAACCCGAGCGGCGCCTACGGCATCCCTCAGGCGCTCCCCGGCAGCAAGATGGCGTCCGCCGGCGCCGACTGGCAGACGAACCCCGCGACACAGATCGCGTGGGGCCTCGGCTACATCTCCGACCGCTATGGCACGCCGTGCGGCGCGTGGGGCCACTCGCAGTCCACCGGCTGGTACTGACCCTCCGCGCGCGCGTCCGCCGCGCCGGCTACCAGCGCACGGACGCGACGTTCACCATCGTCCTCGACGACACGCATCAGGATGCCGCGGTCGGCGCGATCGAGAACGCACCGGTCAGCGTCACCCCGACGCCCACCTCGACCCCGACTCCGACTCCGGTCGCGCCGGTCGGCCCGGGGACGGCAGGGACCGGCGGCACCCTCGCGGTGACGGGCGGCACGGCGCCCTCCTGCTGGGATGGGTGGGCCTTACGCTCGCCGGGCTCGGCATCGCGACCGTCCTCGTCCGACGCCGCGTGGCGGAGTCGCACCCGCGACGCTGACCCGGGGCGACCCCGCGCATGAACTCCCGCCCGGCCCTCGGCCGGGCGGGAGTTCGGCGTCAGCCCGGCGATGCGCCAACATGAACAGCATGACTGTCGTCGCTCGCCTGGTGTCGGCCGCTGCCTTATCGGTGATGCTTGTCACGGTTGCCGGCTGTGCGCCGTCTCCTGGCATCGGATCCGTTCACCCCGGCATCCCGGACGGCGTCACGCTCGACCCGCTGGATTGGACGCCCACGGCCGCGTGGATCGAGCGTGGCGAGTCGTTCGCAATCGTGACCATGGGCAGTTCGAGTTGCCCGGTCGTGGCGAGCAGTATCGACGCCGCCGAGGACGACCGCGTCTCCGTGACGTTCGGGCCCTCCCCCAACGACCCCTGCTCGGCAGACATGGCGCCGACCACCCACGAATTCGATCTGCCCGCCGGCGTCACGAGCGACACGATCACCGTCGAGATCCGCTTCGAAGAGTGGCCTGACGTGTACACGGTCACGCTGGACTGAGCTCCCGCACGCCGCCGCACGACCCAGACATCGACCTCCCGACGAGCGTGCGTGGTGGGGCGGGATGTGGGCCGACCGCATGGTCGATTCCGCCATCGCCCATCAGATCATCGACAGCGGCCTCGCCACGAGCGCCGACCTGCAGTCCATCAGTGAGGGATGGCGCGCGTGGGCCGCAGATGACGACGGCTGGTTCTCCGTCCTTCACGGGGAGTTGCTGTACCGCGTCGCCTGACGCGTCGGGCCGACTGCGTCAGCGGCTCCGCTACGTCAGCTGCGGAAGAACGCGTTGGCGCGCTCCGAGAACAGCAGCGCGAGACCGATCACCGGCAGGATCGCCCCGCCGATGCCCTGCCAGATCTGGCCCTGGAACAGCAGCGCGACAGCGCCGAGAAGGTTCAGGACGAAGAGGATCGCCGTCAGAACGCGCGCCCAGTTGCGTCCGCCGAACAGGCCGAGGCTCACGAGGATCGTGATGATGCCGAACACGATGAGGAACGGCCCGGCCCAGATCGACGTGCCGCCGGGAAGGATCGAGAAGATCCCGACGAGGATGTCCCACGCGCCGTTGATCCACGCGATGATCGCGACGAGGGTCACCCCGAAAGGTCGAGTGCCAGCCATCTGCCGTACCTCCTGACTCCGATGCCCCGCGAAGGCCCGCGCGGCTGTGTTCATCTTGGCATCCTCGCCAGCGCGATGCCTGTCAGACGTGTCTGACATCGGGGTATGATCGCGGCATGGCAACCATCACCGCGAGAGACGCTTCCCGAGGGTTCTCCGCGTTGCTCGATCGGATCGAACGCGACGGCGAGGAGTTCACGATCGTCCGCGATGGCCGCGTCGTCGCGCGGATCATGCCTGCTGCCGCCCGAACCGTCGGGAGTTTTCTCCAGCGGCGCGCCGGACACCTGGCTCTCGATGACGACTTCGCCGCCGATGCGGAGAGTGCCCGCGACATACTCACCCCGGACAACGGGGACCCGTGGCGCGACTGATCCTCGACACGAACGCCCTCATCCAGCTCGATCGGCACGGGACCGGCGTCTGGCAGATCGCTGAGTCCGACGACCTCGCGATCGCAGCGATCACCCTCGCCGAACTCCGTCACGGCGTGCTCGCCTCGGATGAGCGCCGCCGGTCAGCGCGCGAATTATTCGTCGACGACGTCGAGGAGGCGATCGAGGTGCTCTCCTACACGACGTCGACCGCCGAGGAGCACGCCGTGCTGCTCGATCACGTGAGGCAGCGCGGGCGCCCACGGGGCGCGCATGACCTCATCATCGCCGCACACGCCCGGCAGTCGGGCCGCCTACTCATCTCCCGGGATGCCAGAGCACGTTTCAGAGATCTGCCCGGCGTCGAGATTCGCGCGTGACGCGCGGCCGAGGCGCTGGGATCACTGTGCGACGCGGTCGGTGAACGAGACCGGCTTGCCGGCCGCTCGCGCGTAGGCGATCTCCCTGCTCGTCGACTCACCGATGTAGCCGCCAGGGTTGACCACGAGAATGCGATCAGCCAGATCGATCTTCGACAGGTGCAGTGCGTCGAGCGCCGCTTTCTGCTCTTCCGACACAACTCCGCCCACCTCGCCTGGCGCGAGGGCGATGATGCCGCCGAGTGTCAACGTGCGATTCTCCGCGCGCATCTCATCGACGAACCGGGCGGAGCCGCAGATGCAGACGATTTCAGGTCGATCGATCACGCTCCACCTTATCCGCACCGACGTATTCG
Source organism: Microbacterium aurum (assembly GCF_016907815.1). Taxonomy (NCBI): domain Bacteria; kingdom Bacillati; phylum Actinomycetota; class Actinomycetes; order Micrococcales; family Microbacteriaceae; genus Microbacterium; species Microbacterium aurum. Next base: position 1,183,705 of record NZ_JAFBCQ010000001.1, on the reverse strand, counting down.
TCACGGTTGCACTACTGGTCTGAAATATCGGCGGCACACGTGCATTCGGCGAAAGCGTGCTCCATTCGGCCTCAATGCGCCCCAATATCCTGATGTCCAGTCAAAGGCTTCAGCATCATCGGGCTCGATGCGAGCAAGGGGCTTCACGTCGACAAGCGCAGCCGATCCGTCGCGGAACCGTACGAAGAAGTCGGGCACAAAGCTGCGCGCAGTTCCTGTCCAGTAGATCCCCATCGGCTGCGATGAGATCGCTGCGACCCGCGGGTCGCGGTCAAGCTGCCTGAGCGCGACACGCTCGTAGAGCGACGCGAACCAGACATGCCTCCGGTCGTCGCCGCTCAGTACTGGCCCGTGTCGTTTTTCTTGTGCTTCCATGACTTCGGAGTCCGAACCCGGTCGACGGTCTCGAACGCGACCTCGACCACGTCGGTCAATTCACGGCGGTGATCCACGCGCGCGTGCGGCGCGTTCGTCTAGGTGGTTGGCTCCCAGTGCTTCAACGTCATCTGCTCTCTGATCTCGACGAGATGTTTAGTTGGAGAGTTCCTGACGCCGCAAGAGCTCGACCGCCACGCACAGTGTTGCCGCCAGGGCATGCCCGAGCGTGCGTTGTAACGAATATATTCGTTACATGAAGCTAGCTGCCCGGAGTGACGAGTCGCTGCAGGCGCTCGCTTTTCAGGTTCGGCAGGAACAACTCCGTCGACGCGGCCGCACGCACATGTGCAGCGTCTGTGGGAGAGAATTCGTCGCGCGCGCGGGGGCGCGGACGTGCTCAACGACCTGTCGAGTCCGGGCCCAGCGCGCGCGGGTCCGCGCAAGTCGGAAGGAGCATGGAGTGATCGGCATCGGATATGAGGGCCTCAGCGTCGACCAGTTGGTCGCACGCCTGCAGGCTGATGGCGTTGAAGTGCTCGTAGATGTCAGGATGACGCCCTTGTCTCGCAAGCCGGGCTTCTCCAAGCGCGCCCTCTCGGAGGCGCTGTCGGCGGCGGGAATTCGCTACCTTCACGACCGCAGGCTCGGCAACCCGAAGGACAACCGAGCGGCTTATGCCGACGCTTCGTCAGATGCCGGCGCAACGGCACGGGCGCGCTACCGCGAGATCATCAGCAGCGGCGACGGCGCCGCCGCTGTTCGCGACTTGGCGGCTCTCGCTGAGGAGCGTGCCGTAGCCGTGCTGTGCTTCGAAGCCGACCAGGCTCACTGTCACCGCGAGCAGGTCATCGCCGCCGTGGCGGGCTCAGCCGTCCTGGTCTAGATCGAACAAGCCCACGCTGGTTCCGATGCCCTCCGGCGGGTAGTAGACCCCGAGCACGCTGAAGCTGTGGCGTTTGCGCGCATCCTCAAAGTTGCCCATGAAGAACGATGTCTGTCGACCCGGCCCGAACATCTGTGTGAGGAACTTCCGCTCGATCGGCGCGATCGCATCCGTGTCGCTCTCGCGGCGCAGTCGCCCCTGCAGGGCTGTCAGCTCCCAGTCCAGAATCTGACCCACGTGCCCTGGGCATCCGTCGGCGGTGCAGTGGTACTCGTAGCGGGCGATGAACCTCGGCGCCTTCAGCTCCGGCGGGGTCTTCGTCGTATCCCCGAACAGCGACAGCGGTGCAAGGTTGGCTGCGGCAGCGATGCGAGCCTTCTGGGCATCGCTCCACTCGCCGAACGGCTCGACCCTCAACCGCTCGACCGCTTTGACCGTCACCATCCCGAGCGAGGGCGCATCGTGGTGCTCAGCGGCCGCGGCGCTGAGCGCGCACGTTGAAGTGCGCGCGACCCGCTCCATGAAGGGCTGACGCTCCTTCCAGTCATCGAGGTGTTTGACGATCCTGATGCTGTCGATGTCGGGACGGTAACTCTCCGGCCTGCTGTCTTTGGTCTCGCGCCGCACCTCGACGTCGATGAGGTCGAACTTCTTGAACTGCTGCTCCACGCCCATCCACCGGAACGCAAGCGGGTAGAGACGCACCCACTCTGCGCGCCCACCATCGACACGAATGCCGGCGACGCACACCGTGTCGCCATACCTCGCTGACGGCTGGGGCGATGCCTTCACGGTGATGAGCACCCGCGCCGTCTCGGACATGACCTGCATGACGCTCACCGTAGGGGTGGCGTCCGACATCCGAACGACAAATCGGTTGACAGAAACTACAGGTCATCCCACGACCCCACAGAATCGATCGCAGAAACGTCAGATGGCTTGCCATCGGACTATTCCTGGGCGCGAGCTATGCGGCGTGTCGGATATCACGACAGTTGTCCGGTGGCAGGGTAGCTGACCTGGGGTTTTCTCGTTTGATCTGAACGACGGAGGGGCGTGCCTATCTCACACGACTTGAGATGGATCGCAGCGCACACCTGTCACCGTCGACGCAGCCGACGTCGGAAGGCGAGCTCACCGAGCGCTACGCAGGGCGACGAGCAAACAACGAAAGCTCGCATCATCGGGAAGAGTGTGTGCGGCGAGGAGGCGTCCGTCGCTGATCCCGTAGAGGGGCAGGTCTGCTACGACTCGGTGCCCTCGGTAGACGGCTCGTGGTTACGGCGTCAGTCGGTGGGTCGGCGCACGAGCCCCCGCGGCGGCCGGGCTGCGATGAGCGCGACAGCGAGGGCGGGGATGACGACGGCGAGCACGATGCCCGCCTGCACGCCCCAGAGGGGAATGGTGTCGAGCCAAGCACCGCCGGACTGCGCGCGCCGATTCCATTCGATCTGGAGGGTACCGAGGGCGATGCCGGTGATGATCCCGAGTGGTATGCCCGTGAGCAGCACCACTCCGGCCTGCACGAGGCCGTACTGGCGGAGGAAGCCGTTGGTGGCGCCGACGGCGTGCATGGTTGCGGCGTCCCTGGCGCCCTGTGACCGGGCGAGGGTGAGGGTGATCGCAGTCGCGAGGGTCGCGAGGAGCGTGAGGGCGAGGATCGGGAGCAGCGCGTCGTCGCGTCCCCACGGGCGCGGGTTCTGTGCTTCGCCGATCCAGACCAGCGAGGTGCGCTCGTCGAGTAGGGAGCGGGCGGCGGCGATCTCGCTCAAGGTGAGTGGCCGGGAGGTGGTGACGTACTCACCGACGTACTCGAAGGAGTCGATGCCGAGCGCCTGAGCAGCGTCGGCCGAGATCGTGAGCGGGGGCGCGAAGCCGCGCAAGAAGACGGCGTCCAAGGACACAATCCGATCCGCGTCCGCTTCGGTAGGTGCACGCTCGGTGCTGACGGCGATGCGGGCGGTACCGTCAGCACCGATCCGAGCGGCGTTGTTGACAACGACGCCGCCGGCGTCGAGCACTGCCGCGGCCTCCTCAGAGCCGGACAGCCCGGATGCGCGCAGTGCATCGCCGTCGAGGACGTACACATCGGTGCCGCCCCACCATGCCACGGACAGTCCGGGAACGTAGGCACGTTCGTAGGGCACGCACGTCACGGAGGTGCCGGGCCTGGTTGCGGAAGCGGTGTCGGGTTCCTCACCGTCGGGGCACTGCGCGCCCTCGGCGGGCAGGAGGCCGAGATGGAGTCTGCCGTCGCTGTCGGTGGTGCGGATTGCGACGTTGCCGGTGACGGGTAGCTCGTCGGCGAGCGTGTCAATCGCGTCGGCGAGCACGAGGCGATCGAACCCTTCGCTGACGGGTACCTGGACGCCGAGGACGAGGTGGCCAGCGGCGACCATCTCACCGGTCTGGTCTCGCTGGTTCGCAACCGACGAGCCCGTCGTGACGGTGAGGAAGGATGCTGCGGCCACCGCGACGAGCACGGCGCTGGCGGCGGGCAGGAACCGCGAGCGGTGGTCAGCGGCATCGCGTACGGCGAGACGCCAGACGGCGGGCAGGCGGCCAGCGGCTCGTGAGGCAAGGCTGAGGAGTGCACGGACGGTGACCAGCAGGCCCGCGACCGCGAGCAACAGGCACAGCACCAGCATCGCGAGCGGTAGCGCCGAGGAGACGGGCACCGTGCCCGACGCAACGTACCCGCCGCTGGGGGCGGCGCCGGTCAGTGCCGCTGCCCCGGCGACGGCCGCAGCGATGAGCAGCACCAGCCCTGCCACCGCAGTGATGACGCGCCGGCTTTGTCGACGCGACTGCGCAGGGAGGTCCTTGAGAGCGTCGACCACCGGAAGCCGCGCAGCGCGGCGCGCTGGCCCGAGCGTTGCGACGATGCCGACGACTACGGCGACGAAGATGGCGGCGACGGCGACCTTCCAGGGGAAGCGGCCGGTCGGATCGGCGACCTCGGGACCGACCCCGAGCACTGTGACTGCGGTGACGGCTGCTGCGGCGCCGAGTGCGACGCCGAGCAGCCCCCCGGCGAGACCGATACCCAGGCCCTGCGCCGTGAGCGTTCGCCGCAGGTCGGCGGGGGCCGCTCCTGCCGCTGCGGCCATGCCGAGCGTGCGGCGAGACTGCTCGGCCGACACGGCGAACGCGGGAGTGACCAACAGCAGTGCGAGGGCCGCTCCGAGGATGCCTGTCAGCAGTGTCGTTGCGGCCTGGGTGACTGCCGTGGCCGTGTCTACTTCCACGGGGTAGAGCTCGTCGGCGCTCGGGTAGTTCTCGAGCACATTCCGCGACACGGCGAAGGCCTGCAGTTCATTTAGGTGCTGAGCGATGTCCCAGGTCACTGGTTCGTCGCCGACGACGAGCCAGTGTCCGTCGACCCCGGCCGGGTCGGCCTTGGCCATCGCGGAGATCCATCCGTCGATTGCCCAGCCCCGTAGCGCGGTGTCGTCGACGAGGCCCGAGACACGGTAGGCGCGCTGCGAGTCCTGGATCACTTCGCCGATGCGACCGCCGGTGCTATACCAGCCGTTAAACGGGGGTGCGACCCAGGTCAGAGTGTCGCCCACGCCGATGCCGAGGCGCGCGCCGAGCGCAGTCGTGATGACGACCTCCGTCGCGTCCGCCGGGGCAGCCCCCGCCGACAGGGAGGGGAGTAAGAACGGCAAGGCCTCTTGCTCCGCCTCTTGCAGGACGGCGGAAGTGACCTCGGCGAGGGCGACGCCCTCCACTCCAGCGCCAGCCTCGGATTGATCACCCGGCGCAACGTTCAGTCCGGTCGTGACGAGCAACGTTGGTGAGTTCCAGAACGCCAGCAGCCGATCTTCTTCCGGGAGCAGCGCCGCCAGCTCGTCGTGCGACGCGGGCACCTGCTCAAGGTCATCGATCCATGTCCCCGGGGCACCTTCGGGAAGTTGCGGGAAGACCGATCCGTCGCGCGTGATTGCCGTCGCCGTAACCACGGCCTGCACGCCATCCGGGATATCTTCCAGTGCCCTATCACGGCTGGGCGGCCCCGATTGCGTCAGTGCTGTTCCTGCGACCAGCGCGGTCACCGGCAGGGCGACGACGAGCGTGGCTAGCACTGTGCGCACCCAGTGTCGGCGCGCATCCCGTGTGGCCAGTCGCAACGCAGCCGGCCGCCAGAATCTACTGCTGGCCATCGGAGACATCCGCGGTGAGCAGCACATCGGCATCAGATGGGCCCGTCTGCCCGGCAACCCGCCCGTCGCGCAGGAACACCGTCCGGTCCGCCCAGGCCGCGAAGCGAGCCTCGTGAGTGACCATCAACACCGCCGCTCCACGATCAGCGCGATCGCGGAGCAGCTGCAGGATCCCGGTGCCGGTCGCCTGGTCGAGCGCCCCGGTCGGCTCATCAGCGAGAATCAGCGTGCGCGACCCCACGAGTGCCCGCGCGATGGCGACGCGTTGCGCCTGCCCGCCCGACATCTCCTCCGGTCTGCGGTCGGCCAACTCGATGACCCCGACCTCCGCAAGCACCTCCCGGGCCGCGCGTCGCGCGCGCCGAGAAGAGATCCCATCCAACTCCAGCGGGAACGCGACATTCTCCGCCGCGGTCAACGCAGGCAGCAGATTGAAGTCCTGGAACACGTAGCCCACCTGGCGTCGACGCAGCACCGCCCGCTGCGTCACCGACATTCCCGAAAGATCGGCTCCGGCGACGACCACCTGGCCCGACGTCGGCGCGTCCAGGCCACCCGCGAGCTGCAGCAGGGTCGACTTTCCCGAACCCGACGGCCCCATCACGGCAACAAACTCGCCCGCATCCACGCGCAGGTCCAGGCCTGACAGCGCGCGCACCTCGGTCGGCCCCACGCCGTGCACCCTCTCAACGGAGCGCAGATCGAGCACGCTACCTGCCATGGGGCTCACCGGAGGACCCGCGCGGGCGCGACCATCGACAACGCACCGCGGGACGGGAGCTCACTGGCGCGGGCGACTGTCTCCTCGACCGCATCGAGCCATCGCAACTCCGCCTCGGACTGGAAGATGTGGCTGTCCAGCACCAGCCGGGCGGTCACATCCGCGGCATCTACCTCACGTCGCACCCGAGTGACGTCGTGCAGCAAACGCTGCACAGCCGCGCGCTGCGCCTGCACGAGTGCTGTGACATCTACGCCCGGGACGATGACCGCCAGTGCCAGCTTTACGACCAGTTCGTCCCGCCCCCGATGCTGCCGAGATACCGGGCGTTGCCACCACGAATCGAGCTCCGCGTGCCCTTCAGCGGTGAGCTGCCACGGCTCTGTGACCGTACCGTGCTCGTCGCCGCTACCGCCGACAAGCCGGTCGTGATCTCTGCCTGTGCTTACCTGAGCAACCAGTCCATCTCGACGCAGCCGCTGCAGCGTCGTTGAGACCTGACCGATGTTAAGCGGCCAGGTCTGACTTGTCGTCGCATCGAAGTCTTTTCGCAACTGGTACGCCGTCGACGGTCCTCTCGAAAGCAAAGCCAAGAGCGCGAACTTCACTGACATGAATGACTCCCAACAATTACCGGGTAACTCCGATTACCAAGTAACTATAGCGATGCCGCCCACAATCGCACCAGCAACACCTTCAGCAGGTCCGACCTCAGTCCCGTCGAGTGCAACAGACGAAGCGTTCGTCGCCGACGCGCGGCGACGACAAGCCCGCGGTTGAGTGTGCGCCGCTGCTGCTTCACCCGGCATCCAGCGCTGCTCCTGGAACACGAACCTGAACTGCCAGGGACGAAGCCGTGCGCGCACCGCATCCCTTAACATCGCGAAACTCTCACCGTCAAACAGCATCCGCCGGTCGCCGGAATGCGGTGGCGAGCACACCAGCTCGTGAAAGCGCGAGTGGGTCTGGCTCGAATCCCCAGTTGCGGATTACGCGGCTGCGCGGTGCAGCTTGGCCGGTCTTCCCGGCGATGTCGGGAAGGAGTCTCGGGTTGGCGTGGCGGAGGAGGCAAGCGCGCTGACGGTGGGCCGCGGCAATGAGAGCGCGGTTGAGTGGGCATCGCTGGTGCTTGACCTGCTTCGAACTACGAAGTCCGTACATGTACAACATCGCCCGGTGGGCACACCCGACGGCGCTGATGGTGAAGGTGCGCAGTGCGTCGTTGGGCTCCTCGCCGATCGCTTTCGCGACGGCGGGTAGCAGGCGATCGGCTTGAGTGAGCGCGGAAGTAGTCACATCCAGGATCGGGGTGATCGTACGCGGGTTTGTGAGCACGCGGGCCAAACGGATGATCTCGGGGTACGCGCAGAGCAACGCGTTCTCGTAGGTGTCGAGGTGCGGGATGCCAATTCTCGCCATGCGGTCGTCGATGACGGACGGAGACTCTGACCCTTCGTGCCAGGCACGGACGAACGCTGCGGCGAGGTCCAGTTCGCCAGTATGGAGGGCGACCCCGCGCTTCCAGAGCTGTGATCGCAGCAGGAGCTCCGCATTCTCGTAGTCGGCGAGGCCGACCACGTCGGCGTGCATGGCGCGGTACGCCCAGTGGTGATGGGTGAGGCAGAGCGCACCACCGCGGGCGATCGTCGTGGTGGCCAGGCCGCCGGAACACTCCAGGCATGCCGTGCGGGGTTCGGCGAACCGGGTGCATCTGGAGCACTTCTCGGGGCGCCAGCTGCGGTGGCCGCATCTGACCCACATGCCATCTGTCTCGAAGTTGGGGCGCAGCGCACCGCGCGGCAGATCTGCGAGGTGCTCGATGAGATCGACGACGCTGTGATCCGCCACGGGCCACCAGTTGCGACCGAGGTGGTCCAGGACGATTCGACGGATGTCGCGTTCCTCGCACTGGTGAGCTTGGGCGAGCCGCTTCGTGAACCCCTCGACGGTCTCACCCTCGATGAGTTCGAGTCGAATCGGTAGCGTGCGGAGCGGGGTGTTCACACCTGTGCATGCCTCGATGAGGGGCGCGGTTGCCGTGCGGGAGGCTTGCGGGCGTCGGTGTGGCGCAGGAGTGTGGCTCGGACCCGCGGGGCGAACGTCAGGATTCTCCTACCGAGGTCGTCCAGGCCCGGGGATCGGCCATGCCGGAGCCGCATGGGCCAGTCGAGGCCGATGACCGTTTCGCGGCCTTCGGCGTGAAACGAGGCGCGGACCGCGTCGATGTCGTGAGATGTGCCTGCGGTCACCGCGTTCACGGCTGCTTCCACGAGTGCGGCGACCTGGATGGGGCCGACGTTCGTGTTCGCGAGGAATCGCTCCGCCCACGGCTCCGTTGCCAGTGCGACGAGACGCACTGCTTCGGGATAGTGGCGCGCAAGCGCCGTTCGATGAGATTCGTCCTCCTGTCCGAGATCGGTGGCGCGGATGAGGGTTGTGGCGAGTTCCAGTTCGCCGGTGTCGGGGCCGATGCCGCGTTCCCAGAGGGTGCCTGTGAGGCATCGTTCGGCTCGAAAGAAGTTGGCCGCGCGGGCGAGGTCACGGTCTGCTCCCGCATAGTGCCATCGGCGGTGTCGTGCACACACCGCCCCGGCCCGCGTTCGCACTTCCACGGGTTCACCGTTGGTACAGCGCCTGCATCTCGTGATCGGGGCCGGCAGAGGCGCGCACATCGAGCAGTTGCTGTGTCGCCAGTTGACGTGGACGCAGCGGACAAAAAGACGATCAGCGCGTCGACTGTCGAAGAACCCGGGTGGGAGGTCGGCGAGTTGTTCGACCAGGCGCGGCACCAGCTCCGGTGTTGTACGCAGAGGCAGCCGCGGGCGCTCGTGACGGATGGTCGTCCACAGTTCCCCTGCCGGCACGGCGTTGCGGGTGGCGAGCCTGCGGAAGACGCTACCGACGGTTTCTCCCGCGAACGGTTCGATGAGCACGGGGAGCTTCCTCATCATTTCGCGCGAGCGGGCCGGCCTCGTTTGGGCCGTGGTGAGGGCCGGTTCTCTTCTTCCTCGATCCACCCTTCTGCCTCACGGATTTTCGCCAGTGATGTGAGTACGTCGTCGAGGTCGAGCCGTTCGGTGTGTTGCTCGATGGCGCGGCGCGCTCCGCGGCGGATGGCTCTGGCGACGCGGCCGATGGAACCGCGGGATAGGTCGCGGAGTTCGGCAGCGACGGTGAGGATCTCCGCGTCAGGTTGCGAGATCAGACACAGTGAGTCTTCGAGGTCGACGAGGATTCGTCCCCACACCGCGGCATCAGCGGTCTCGCCAGTCCCGTAGGTGTCGAACTTGACCAGCTCGAATCGGGCCATGATCTGCTCGCCGCGGGAGCCCCAGAACAGGCCGTTGCGGGCGACGTCGACCCCGGCGTAGACCATCGTGCCGGGACACCGTTCGGACAGCTCCTTGAGCGCGTCGGCGACTTGTTCGTTGCCGCGGTAGTGCAGGTCCAGCCGGTGGATGTCGTCGATGATCACGAGTTCCGTGCGGCATTCGCGCATCACATGGCTCACGCGGCTGAGGAGGATCTCGTAGTTCGCGTTGCGGGAGTACGGGATGGCGTAGAAGTCGGCGAGCTTGGTGATCATGGTCTTCGCCGTCGCGTGCGTGGGTACGGGTACATAGGCGACGGGGATCAGGTTGCGCGGCGTGCTGCCGGCACGTTGCCGTCGGGCTCGCTCGAATGCGCGCCCGAACTCCTGGACGGCGGTGGTCTTCCCGAGACCTGGCCGGCCGGAGATGATCACCCCGGACCTGCTGGCGTCCGGGGAGCGGTTGTCGGTCATGGCGTGGCGGATCGCGATCGCGACCTGCCGTAGCGATGGGGTTGCGACCCGGGCGCCGAGGGTCATGTACCTTTCGCGTGCGATGTTGAATAGCGCACGCTCCGAGGAGTCCATCGCGTCGTACTCGGCCAGGGTTATCGAGAGTGGCCGTTGGGCGACGAACTCGACGAACTCGCGCCACCCTTCCTTGGTCGCGTAGTCGAAGTCGGTGGACGGGGCGTCGAAGTCGAAGTCTCCCAGCAGGTCATCGAACATCGCGCTCATGCCTCATCCGGCGACCGGGTCATCCCGAACGGTGCGGCGACCGGCCACGCCGGCTTCGATGCGACCGCATTGGGTTCCTTGTCGCCGTCGTCGTCTGCAGCCGTTAGCTCGCCGCGCGGTGGACCTCCGGGGGCGATGTGTGGGAGTTGGTGGGTGATCGCCAGCGGGTCCGTCCGTGCGCTTACGGAACGCTTCTTCTGCCGCTTCGTCGGAGGGACGTTGCCTTTGTACATGAACCGGCGCATCACTTCGTTGAGGTCGTCGGTGCTCGGCTCGCTCTCGCCGCGGGCGGCTGCTTGTGCGCGGGCGACCCGCCACACTTCGTCGGCCATCGGAGCACCGCTGTACGGAGATCGCCAGTCCATCGGGAGGAACTGGTCGCCGAGTTCCAGCCATACCGTCATCGGGTTGTATGGGTCGACGTGGAACGGCCACCTGCCCTGCTGCCGATGATGCGGTGACCGCTTCTTCCGCAGCGGGCCGAGTTCTGTGGAGTCGTAGACGCGCAGGTCGATGTCGACGCCGTAGTGGTTGATCACCCGCCACTCGGTGGGGAGAAGCGCGATGTACTTCTCGGCCGTCAGCGGGACTTGCAACTCTGGCGCGATCTCCCGGTACGCGGCGACCATCTGGTTCGGCGTCAGCATCAGCCGAGGATTGCGGGGGTCTCGCAGCGCCTTATGGGGTCGGTTCTGCCAGGTCACTGCAACCCAGTCTTCGAACAGCTCCTGCAGCTGCTCGAGGGTGAGCAGCTGACTCGTCGCAATGATCTCGTCGCCGCGCATATCGGTGCTCTGCCCGAGGAACGCGATCGCGTACTGGGTGAACATGTCCTTGATGGTGCGGAACATCCGCTCGATCTTCGCCTTCTGCGTCGGCGAGTACTCGGCGTTGACGGTGAGTGAGATCCCCAACGTCCGGCACGCATCCGAGAAGTGCCGGGACACGTACGACGCGCCACGGTCGGTCGTGATCGACTCCGGGAAGACGTACGGCTGCGCGTCACGCATCGCCTCGAACCGTTCGACGACGAGTCCGTCTGTGCCGGTCCATGCCTCAGATACCTGACGGCGGTTCGCGCGCACCCCGTCGGGGCGGGACGCGTACGGCACGAGAGCGCGGGCGAGGACCACCACCAGGTCGATGCTGCGGGAGCCGACGGTGACGATGCCGGAGAGCACCGACCGGGATGCCTCGCACAGCAACAAGGTGAGATCGGGGCGGACGGGTTCACCGTCGCATTCGACGAGGATCTCCATCGGCGTCGTGTCTATGAGCACCTGCTCACCAGGTCGCACCCCCGACCGGACCCCGTGCATGTGATCCGGTTGGTTAGCCGTCGTGCGACGGGCACGGGCAGTCCCCAGCGTGTGCTTGCCGGCATCGAGCTCGTTCAGGAGCCGGTACATCGTTGCGCGGCTCGGCATCGGCACGACGCCCTCGCCGAAGCGGTCGTCCAGCTCTCTGCGGACGAGCCAGATCAGTCGCGTCCCGGTGCCCGTGGATTTCCGCTCCTGGCCGGCCTGGACAGTCAGGATCGCGTCGATGAGGCGCTCGTCGTAGGAGCGCCCGGGTATGTCGGCCAGACCGTGGCGACGTCGATCGAGAAGTCCGCTGACCCCGAACACTTCGAGCGCGCGTTGTTGCCGCGAGACCTTGACGGGGCTGTAGTCGGTTCCGAGACGACGGTTGACGCTGTCGATGACTTGCTGCCGCGCTGCGGGCTTGGTCACGCCTGTCGCCACGAGCTTGTCGAACCGGGCGAGTTCCTCCAGCCACACGTCGACGATCTTGCGGTCGCGCGCGTCGAGGTCTTGCAGGCTGCGCAGGTCCAGCAGTGAGCGGAGCGATGCCGGTGCGGCAGGTTCCGCCTCATGTTGCAGATCGGCGGCGAGAACCTCCACGTCGTATCCGTCGCCGTCGACGGCGCGCAGGGTCAGGTAGGTGGGTCGGATCGCGACGACCTGGTGGCTTCCGCCCTGCCACCGGATGATGTCGCCCGGGTGAATGGTCATGATGCCGCTCCGAGGTCGACGACGGTCGTCATCGACAGGGGACGCTGTAGATCCGCCACGGCAACTCCGCTCCATACGAGCGCATATGCGGCACCGACGCCGGAGTGAGCGGCGCCACTGAGGGCCGCCGCGAGCGAGCCCAGACTCATCCGGCCGGTGAGCCCGAGCGCGGCGATGTCGACGCCCTCCAGCCACGCAGGCTCGCGGTACCGAAGCAGGAAGCGCAGGTTCGCCTGGGTGGCGCCGGGAAGCTGATCGAAGACGAGATAGGACCATCCCAGTGCGGCGGCAAGGCGCCGGGTGAGTTCGAACTTCATGCTGTCCTCGGGCTTGATCAGTTCGATCGGCTTCACGTCGACGAGCAGCGCGCTCCCATCGGAGCGGCGCACGAAGTAGTCGGGTGCGTGGGAGCGCTTCGGTGACCGCCAGCGGATCCACATCGGCTGGCTCGACACCCCGACGACATCCCCCGTCCGGTCCAGCGTGGTCAGGAACGAGCGTTCCCAGAACGACTCGAACGGAACGTGCCGGCTCGTCGAGGCCATCCACAGCTTGCCCTCGAAGTTGCGCTTACCCGGCCACGACGGGAACTCGCGTACAGGATCCGCATCCTCGAACATCACGTGCGCCGCGTCGACGGGGTCTGCGTGCTGGACGATGCCGTGTCTGGAGAACTCGATCGTGGCCGCGAGTGCGTTCGTCCCGTCGATCGCGGCGAGCCAGTCTTGGGTCAAGGTCACGGAGAACTCTCCCTTCCGGAGAATCCCGCACCCGATCAGAGCGCTCCTGTGGAACCTCCCGGCTTGAACCGCAAGCTACTCCCGCCTCGGAGCAGCGCTACGCGGCGCGCCGCTCTCCCGACAACTGGAGTGAGAATCCGACAACTGGAATGAGACGACTCGACAGGTCCGTGAGAATCGGACAACTGGAGTGAGACACGACACGGCGGAAATGAATCACAAAAAGATAACGACGAGGTCTTGTGGACCGTTATCTGGTCGTTATAGAGTGCTTGCACGGTAGTTGTTTTGCTGTGGCAGCTACCGACATGTGATTGCAGGACACTCTTGGTGCAAGGGACAAGGGCCGGTCGGAAGCCTCTCCGACCGGCCCTTACTCTTGCCCGTGCTTCATCGCTCTCTCCCCAACCGGCAGTCTCGATGCGTTATCCACAGTTTTCCCGTTTGACCGGGAAATCGTCCGCCTCCAATGTCGGAACCCCTCGGCAGAATCGAAGGTATGAAAGCCTTCGACGAACCCGAGACGCCGCAGTATCGCGCGCGCCTCACCGCGCTCGTCGACGGCATCGTCGAACGGCGACGCCAGATCGCGAGACTTCAGGCTGAAGAGGCAGAGCTGCTCCGCGATGCCCAAGGCCTCGCCCTCGAGCGCATGGACGCGCCGAGCGCGCACCCCGACCGTCCCGGCGACATCCCACTGCGCTCCATCGCCGCCGAGATCGGCGCCGCCACCGTCCAGTCCGACCGCACCGTCCAGACGCGCATGAGCGACGCCGCCATCCTCGTCGAACTCTTCCCCGCGACGCTCGCGGCGCTCAGCGACGGACGGATCAGCCGGGCCCATGCCACGGTCATCGCCGACGCCGGCCTCCCCATCGCCGACAACGACGCGCGTGCCGCATACGAAGCCGCCGTCATCCCCCTCGCCGCGACCGAGACCCCGGGTCGCCTGCGCCCCGCCGCACGTCGCCTCGCCGATCGGTTCCACCCGCTCCCGCTCGACGAGCGCCACCGCGCGGCGCGCCGTGAGCGTCGGCTGTGGACGACCACGCTCGACGACGGCATGGCGGAGCTCGGCCTCATCGGGCCCGCGCACCTCATCCACGGCATCTACGACCGGGCGACCCAATTCGCCACGTCGATCCTCGACGCCGAACGGCACCCCGACACCGGCGACCAGCTCGACGGGCTCGAGGCCGAGCCGACGCCCGACCGACGGACCCTCGACCAGGTCCGCGCCGATGTCGCGTGCGACCTCCTGCTCACCGGTCAGCCTGCCGCCGCCCCCGAGAGCACCTCTCCCGTCCGCGCTCGCATCCAGGTCACCATCCCGGTACGCTCCCTGATCGGCGACGACGACGAGCCCGCGCACCTCTCCGGCTACGGCCCGATCGGCGCCGCGACCGCGCGGTGCCTTGCCGCCGACGCGCCCGGCTGGGATCGACTGTTCACCGACCCCGATACCAGCGCCCTGCAGCTCGTCGACCGCTACCGACCCAGCGAAGCCCAGCGGCGGATGCTGAAAGCACGCGACGAACACTGCCGTTTCCCCGGATGCCGGCAACCCACCGACCGGTGCGACGTCGACCACACGATCGCCCGCGCGCACGACGGACCCACCACGGTATGGAACCTCGGCCACTTCTGCCGACGACATCACCTGCTCAAACACCACTCCGCGTGGCGCGTCCGACAGCGTCCCGACGGCATCCTCGAATGGACCAGCCCCTCGGCCGGGTCTACGACGATCGCCCTGCGCGCACCCTCACTTTCGCACCGGCACCGTTCTGATCGACGCCGCGGGAGACAATGAACGCATGCACGACAACGCGCTCTCCGTCACCCTGAACGACGCCCCCGACCTGCCAAGCGTGGTGCTGCAGGCGCTGTACCGCATCACCGGGCGTTCCTCGGGCGAGCTGCGCCGCAGCATCCTGGCCCACGAACCCGTCTACACGGCGGCGCTGTTCGGCAACGACCACATCGACGTCGTCCCCCGGCTCGAGAAGACGATCGCCTACCTCGACGAGCTGGGGCTCCCGCTGACGCTGCACGAGTGGGTCGACGGCGAGCGCGACGAGGTGTCGCGCGAGACGCTGCGGGGCATTCTGGAGGGCTCCGGGGGTCAGTACCTCTGAGCGGGCTCGGGGCGTTTCGTCTCGTCGCTGCGCTCCTCGCTCAACGACCGGGGTGGTCGCTGACCCGGGGCACTCCTCGCTCAACGACCCAGGGGGCCTCAGACCCCGCCGCCCCCACCACCGCCACCGCCGCCACCGGCCGACCCGCCGCCCGAAGACCCGCCCGTCGACGATGACGATGACGCCGCCGCCGACAGTGACCCGATCCCCGACGAGAACGACGACGCGTCGAACGCGCCCGTGCCGTAATACCAGTACGGGCCGGTCGCGCCGACCGCGGTGTAGAGCACCGCGAGCTGCCGCGACCACTCCTTCTCCTGCCCGAAGACCACCGCGTACGGCAGCAGCTTCTCGTACAGCGCGAGCTTCTGCCGCGGGTCGTCGACGTCCACCGGCACCCGCTCCGCTCCCGACGGCGACTGCAGCATGCGGATGCGGTCGGCTTCGGCCCACGCGATGAACTCCTTCAGCCCGAGCAGATGATCGCGCGTCTCCGCACCCCGCGCGGTCAACGGCTTTCGCGAACACATCCCGATCACGGCGATCGCCACCACGACCGACAGCCCCATCACGATGAGCGGCACCACGGCGTTCGTGCCCGCGCCGATCGCGACGAAACCGAGCGCCACCGCTGCCGCCGCTGCCACGACGGCGATCGTGATCGGCCACACCCGCACCGCTGCCCGCACGGGACGCCGCAGCCCGCGCGTCTGCAGCTCGGTCGCCGCCGCCGCGAGAATCCCTTGCGCCACCTTCGACAGCCGGGTGTCCTGCGTGCCGAAGGTGTACTGCTCCCCCGGCACGCCCTTCGGGAAGAGTCCGTCGAGCAGCATCCGCCCGTCACCGTCTGCCCGGGAGGCGTCCACGAGCTCCGCCGTGAGCTTCGCCTTGCCCCACATTCCCTTCTCGCCCTCGATGATCCGGATCGAGCCAGCGACCGCCTGCTCCAGCACCTCCGCCGGGATCGCCTTCGTCGTGTGGCCGAGCAGCACCGCGCTCTCCAGCGCGTCGATCGCCCGTGGCGGCTCGTACTCCGCGATGATCGTCGGCCGTCCCGGCTCGTCGGCCAGCTGCCGCCGCCGCGCCCGAACCGCGACGACGCCGGCCCCCACCGCTCCCAGTCCGGCGAGCGCCTGCACCCATCCGAACGGCGAGGCGAAGTATCCGGTGTCGAACAGCGTGAACGTGTCCGGCGCGAACCCCACCGCCATCGTGAGGGTCTGGTACGGCTGGAGGCCGGTCGCGAGCGCGGTGATGACGGCGGTGCCGTCGGCATCCTGGGTCTGGGTGATCGACGCGCACGGGTCGGTGGCGTCCTGCGCGCCCTGGTAGCACGCCATCCGCCCGGTCAGCTGCGCGGCGAGAGCGGGAGCGAGGTGCAGGCGCGCCGTCACCGTTCCGAACGGCTGCGCCCAGTCGACACCGTTGACATCCCAAGAGAACTCCAGGCCGGTGTCGGGGAAGTTCCACATCACGTTCTCGAGCGTGTAGGTGATGACGAAGGTCTGCGGCCCGTGCAGGTAGTCGTCGGCGCGGGAGACCACCGAGAACTCGCCGTCGACGTCCTCGACCTCCGCGGGCCGCGGCGCGCCCTCGCCGTCGGTCACCGACACGAGCTCGGGCCGCAGCGGCTGACCCTTGTAGGTGTCGGGGATCGCCCGGCGGATGCCGCGGTTCTGATCGGTCTCCGGGAACACCGCGACGATCCGCTCGACGACCTCGAGCCGGCTCGTGCCGTCATCGGCACGGGTGAGCGTGTAGTCGGCCGTCATCGATTCGAACGTGAAGTCGTCGACGTCGGCCGAGACGACGGATGCCGCGGCCGGCACGACGACCGAGCCTGCGGCCGCCACGGTGACGACGGATGCCGCGGCCGGCGCGCCCGCGAGGAGCACCAGCATCAGCCCGAATACGATCGCCGCCCCGATTCGCTCCCGCCTCATGCGCTTCACCCTAGGTGTGCGCCCGGCCGGGTGCCGCCCGTCGCGCCGGTCCGGATGGGGACGACAGCGGGGCTACAGTGGCATCCATGACCGACCGCCGCCTCGCCATCGCCGCGTGGGAGAGCCTGTTCCGCGCGCAGCACGAGGTGCTCCACGAGATCAGCGGCGACTTCTGCGAGGACGATCTGACGCAGGCCGAGTACGACGTCCTGTTGACGGTGACGCGGGGCGACGACCACGCCGCGCGCCTGCGCGACGTGACCGCCAACATGCTCATCAGCCAGCCGAGCGTCTCGCGGCTCGTCGACCGAATGGTCGCACGGGGTCTCATCAGCAAGTGGCCCGACCCGCAGGACGGCCGAGGCGCGATCGTCCGCGCGACCGACACCGGGCTCGCCGCCTTCCGCCGGGTCGCCACGACCCACGGTCGCTCGATCGCAGAACGCATGTCGGTGCTCACCGACGCGGAGCTCGCACAGCTGCAGGCCCTGACGAGCAAGCTCCGCGGCGCGGACGCCCCCGGCGGCGCGACAACCCCGTAAGGCGCCCGCCGGTGCGCGTCACCACCGGTTGTGGACGTCCTCGGCGAAACCCTCGATGCCGTTGAACGCGATGACCCCGGCATCCGTCCGGAACGTGCCCGCCCACGCGCCGAAGCACTGGTCGGTGCGCGACGCGACGACGCCCAGGTTCATCGCCGAACGCTTGTCGTAGAACGGCGTGAAGGTGGCGTCGAGACCCCCACCGGCGACCTGCCAGGGGCGCAGCGGATCGCCGAGGTCGTACGTCCATTGCACGGGCTCCGAGATCTTGTGCAGCACTCCGGCGACGACGACCCCGTTCTCGGTGGCGCCGGTGCCGTCGGTCCAGCGCCCGCCGACCTGGATCCCGATCGTCCGGCCGTCGGCGAGCACGCCCGATCCGGCGCCCCAGTTCCACGCGATGTCGTACGGCCAGCGTCCGCGCCCGTGGTCCAGCACCGCCCACGATCCGGCGGGGACCTCGTGGCGGATACCGTCCAGCGTGAGAGTGCCGGATGCCGGCAGCGCGACGTCCTTCACGGTGTACTGGAACAGCCGCGGCGACCACGGCACGACCACCGCGAGGCAGTCGTGGTCGGCGGGACGGGCCACGGTGATGTCGAACGCCGCCCCGGGGATCTCCGCGTGCAGGCGCCACACCTGCCCGCCGTCGGCGGGGGTGACGGTCACGGCGAGGTCCTTCGCGCGGGCTATCGCGATGCCGCCGGCCAGGGTGCCGGGAAGCGCCACGTCGCGCACCGGGATCACCGTCGCGGTGCGCCCCCACGTCTGCGCGGTCGCCCGGTCGAAGATCCACACCTCGTGCACTGCGGCATAATCCAGCGACGACACCGTCAGCGCCACGATGTGCGCGGGCGTCATGACGTTCCAGTACTCCCAGCGCTTGTTGCGCCCCCAGCCGTGCCGTCCCCCGATGCCCGACGTGTCGACCAGCGGCGAGCGCGCGAAGCCGATGGATGCCGGGTTGAGCCGACCGCTGGGCAGGGTGAGCGAGACCGGAGCGGTCAGCTCGGTCTCGTGCAGTGCGGCGGGCTGCGTGCCCGCCGGCCGCGGACTGGGCGCGGCGGAGGGGTCGGTCATCGGCATCCTTGCTGACGGTCCGTGACGGGGAGTGCTGGTGCGCCGATTCTATCCGTCAGCTATGCGGATGGCGGGGAGGCCTACGCATCCTGCTGCGGGAAGAGCACCCGCAGCGAGAACCACCGGTCGTCCGCGCTCACCGTCACGGTGCCGTTGTACGCCAGCGCCGCCGTCTCGATGTTGCGCAGCCCGTACCCGTGGCGCCGGTGCGCGCAGGTGCGGCAGGTGGTGCTCTTCGAGCGTTCCACCGGGCCCGCGAGCGGCATCGGCCGGATGCACGATCGGTCGATTCCGGCGCATGTTCTGTCGCGGGCGAGGCGTGGACGGGTCCCGCACACACGAGAACCGCCCCGAGTCCGGGTGGACTCGGGGCGGTTCTCCGGTGGCTCTCGCCGGGGTAGCTCTCGGCTGCGCCGGCGGCTCACTGCTCGACGGGCTGCGGCTCCTGGGTGCTCTCGTGGGCCTGTATGGTCGGGGCCGCGGCATCCGCCACCACCTGCACCTTGCGGGGCTTGGCCTTCTCGCTCACGGGGATCGTGACGGTCAGGACGCCGTTGCTGTAGGTCGCGGCGATGCCGTCGGTGTCGATGCCCTGGCCGAGGTTCAGCTGGCGCAGGAAGCTCGCGGTCTCACGCTCGCGCGTGATCCACTTGACGCCCTCGCCCTCGCTGAGGGTGCGCTCGGCGCGGATTGTGAGCAGCTGGCCGTCCACGTCGATGTCGACCGAGCCCGGGTCGATGCCCGGCAGGTCGGCGCTCAGGACGTAGTGGTCGCCGTCGCGGTAGAGGTCCATCGGCATGCGGCGCGGGCCGCGGCGCGTCTCGAAGAGGCTCGACGCGAGGCGGTCGAGGTCACGGAACGGGTCGTACGTGGCCATTGTTCTCTCCTTTGTCTGTCTGGTCTGAAGTTGAGCCCAGTTGACTCAAGTAGGTTCAGATTAGCACTCTCATGGTGAGAGTGCCAACCGTTCGCGGGGCGGCGAACGTGATGGCGCAGATCGTCGTCATCGCCGCGGTCAGCGACCAGATGCGCCCACACATCACACGGCCGACAACTCCTCCTCCCCAGAAGGCAGGCCTGGCGACTTCTCCACGGATCCGGGGCAGAGAGCCCCAAGCGAAGGCATCCACCCGCGATCCTGGGCGGATGCCGCGACACCCTCGACCGCTGCCCCCTCACCTCGGTGACGCATTCGGGCGCGCCCGAGCGCTCGCCGCGGGCGTCTCGCCCGGTCGGCTGCGCACTCGAGACCTCGAGCGCCCGTTCCACGGTGCGCGTCTTGCGCATCCCGACGCCGCGAAGGATTCCGGGGAGGGTATCGAGCTGCCGCGCACTCCCGACGAGGAGAAGCGCGCGCGGCTGCAGCACCGCGCTCGTGCCTATGCGGAGGTCATGGGAGCGCATGCATTCTTCATCGGGCTCACGGCCGCCGCACTGTGGGGAGCACCGCTCCCCGACGACTTCGACCCCGAAGCCGACCTCGAGGTCGGCACGGTATACCCACATCGAGCGCCGCGCGGCCGGGGTGTCCGCGCCCGCCAGGTGCGGCCGCACCTGGTCACGACGCGCGTGCGGGACGGGCTGCGGGTCGCAAGTCCCGCATCGACCTGGGCCCTGCTCGGCGGCGAGCTCGATGGGCGCTGGCTCGTCATCCTCGGTGACTACTTCGTGCGGATCCCGCGCGGCCCCGGCGGGAGGCCGCGACCACGAGACCAGCTCACGACACCCGAAAGGCTGCGCGCCGCAGCATCCGAGCCGCAACGTCGGCATCGCCGCATTCTGCAGGCGGCACTCGCCGACGTGCGGGTCGGCAGCTTCTCACGGCTCGAGACGGAGTACCGGCTTGACGCCGCCGCGGCGGGGCTGCCCGAGATGGAACTCGACGTCGAGATCCGCGATGCCAAGGGCCACTTGCTCGGCATCGCCGACGGCGTACATCGGCGCTACCGAGTCCTCGTCGAGATCGAGGGCGACCACCACCGGACAAGCAGACGGCAGTGGAACCGCGACATCGAGCGTCTCGCCGCCTTCGCAGCTGAGAACTGGGAGGTGATCCGCGTCACGGGCGGCCGCGTACGGGGCGGGACGGCGGCGACCCTCGTCGCCGCCGCGCTGCGCCGCCATGGCTGGGAGAGCTGAAGAAGCCCCTGAACAGGGCCCCTCGCGCAAGCTGTTGGCGCAGATTGCCCCTACAGGGCGCGATAGCGACCAGATGCGCCCACACATCGCACCCGCGCGCCCAAGAGAAGGGATGCAGCGTCAGCACTCCACGACGTTGACCGCGAGACCGCCCTCGCTGGTCTCCTTGTACTTCGTGGACATGTCGATCCCGGTCTGGCGCATCGTCTCGACGACGGCGTCGAGCGGCACGTAGTGGCTGCCGTCGCCCCGCAGGGCGAGCCGCGCGGCGGTCACGGCGGTCGAGGCGGCGATGGCGTTGCGCTCGATGCAGGGGATCTGCACCAGCCCGCCGACGGGGTCGCACGTGAGGCCCAGGTGGTGCTCCATCGCGATCTCGGCGGCGTTCTCGATCTGCCGGTTGGTGCCGCCCATGACGGCCGTGAGTCCGCCCGCCGCCATCGCGCAGGCCGACCCGACCTCGGCCTGGCAGCCGCCTTCGGCCCCCGAGATCGATGCGTTCGCCTTGAACAGCGACCCGAGCGCCGTCGCCGTCAGCAGGAACCGGCGGATGCCGCGGCGACGATTCGCCTCGGCGACGGATGCCGCGACCCCGGCATCCGCCGCGACGGGGTCGGCCCCGTGCAGCCCGAGCAGCGCCGAGCCCACCAGCTCGCCGTACGGAGTGACGGCGTTCTCGGCGCCGAGGCCCGAGTCGGCCAGGAAGCGCCACCAGTACATCGCGACGGCGGGCAGGATGCCGGCGGCGCCGTTGGTCGGGGCGGTCACGACGCGACCACCCGCGGCGTTCTCCTCGTTGACGGCGAGCGCGAACGCGCCCAGCCACTCCCCCGGCAGCTCCCGTCCGCCGCCGGCCGAGGCCGCGTCGAGCTGCGCGCGGATCGCGCCGGCCCGCCGCTTCACCTTCAGCATCCCGGGGAGCACGCCGTCGGCGTGCAGGCCCGCGTCGACGCAGGCGGCCATCGCATCCCAGATGGCATCGAGGCCGGCGGCGACCTCGACCTCCGGGCGCAGCGCCTCCTCGTTGCACCGCGCGACCTCCGCGATCGTGAGGCCGTGCTCGTCGCACACGTCTAGCAGCTGCGCCGCCGTGGCGAAGGGGAACGGGGCGGATGCCGCGGCCACCGCCGCGTCCTCGCCTTCCCGCCGGATGAAGCCGCCGCCGATCGAGTAGTACGTCTCCTCGACGAGCACCCCGCCCGCCGCATCGAGCGCGCGGAGGGTCATCGCGTTGGGGTGGCCCGGCAGGCGCGTGCGCGGGGCGAAGGAGATGTCGGCCCGGGCGAACGGCACCGGGATGCGGCCGTCGAGCAGCAGGGCGTCGCCATCGTTCCAGGTCGTCCACGCGGCGCGCACGTCGGCGGGATCCACCGTCTCGGGTTCGTGGCCCTGCAGGCCGGCGACGACGGCATCCGGCGTGCCGTGCCCGATGCCGGTCGCGCCGAGCGATCCGTACAGCGTGCACGTCACCCGGGCGACCCCGTCGATGGCGGCCGCGCGGCGCGCGAAGTCGCGGGCCGCCCGCAGCGGGCCGACCGTGTGGGAGCTCGAGGGTCCTACGCCGATGGAGAACAGCTCGAACGCCGAGACGTAGGCGCTCATCCTTCGAGCCTACGCCGCGGTCGCCGCCACAGCGCCGGGTCGGCGCCCCGCGTAGGCTGAGTGGATCGGAAGGAGCACGATGACCGCGCTGTCGACGCCGAATGCCGATCGCACCACCGCGCTGGAGGCCGCCGAGGCGGCCGGTCGGGTCGACGAGGCGTTCCTCGCCCGCTTCGACGCGCAGTTCCCGCGCCTGCACGCGCTGTTCACGCAGTTGTACGGCGACCGTCCCGACGGCAGCGAGCAGCTCGCCGCGACGGTGGCCGCGGCATCCGCCTCGTGGAACGCGCGGCCCCTCGACCTCAAGGTCCGCGACGGTCAGCGCACCGCCGACCCGGAATGGTTCCAGTCCGAGCGGATGCTGGGCGGTGTCTGCTACGTCGACCGGTACGCCGGAAACCTCGCCGGCATCCGCGATCAGATCCCGTACTTCCGCGAGCTGGGGCTCACCTATCTGCACCTGATGCCGCTGTTCGACGCTCCCGACGGGGACAACGACGGCGGTTACGCGGTGTCGAGCTACCGGCGGGTCAATCCGAGCCTCGGGACCATGGCGCAGCTCGCGGAGCTCGCCGCTGAGCTGCGACTCGCGGGCATCTCGCTGGTGCTCGACTTCATCTTCAACCACACCAGCAGCGAGCACGAGTGGGCGCAGAAGGCGGTCGCGGGAGATGCGGAGTACGAGGACTTCTACCTGATCTTCCCCGATCGGCAGATGCCCGACGCCTACGAGCAGACGACGCGCGAGATCTTCCCCGACGACCACCCCGGCTCGTTCGTGCAGCTCGCGGACGGGCGCTGGATCTGGTCGACGTTCTACCACTACCAATGGGACCTCAACTACGCGAACCCCGCGGTGTTCCGCGCCATGGCCGGCGAGATGCTGTTCCTGGCGAACCAGGGCGTCGAGGTGCTGCGGATGGATGCCGTCGCCTTCATCTGGAAGCGCCTGGGCACCGCGTGCGAGTCGCTGCCGGAGGCGCACCTGCTGCTGCAGGCATTCAACGCGGTGCTCGCGATGGCCGCGCCGGGGATGATCTTCAAGTCGGAGGCGATCGTCCACCCCGATGAGGTCGTGAGCTACATCTCGCCCGACGAGTGCGAGCTGTCGTACAACCCGCTGCAGATGGCGCTGACGTGGGAGGCGCTCGCGACGCGCGACGGGCGGATGCTGCAGCAGGCGCTCGACCGCCGGCATGCGTTGCCGGCGGGCACGGCGTGGGTGAACTACGTCCGCAGCCACGACGACATCGGGTGGACGTTCGCCGACGAGGATGCCGCCGAGCTCGGCATCGACGGCTACCGGCACCGGCAGTTCCTGAACCGCTTCTACACCGGCCGTCACGAGGGCTCCTTCGCGCGCGGAGTCGCGTTCCAGGAGAACCCCGCGACCGGCGACGCGCGGGTCGCGGGGACCACGGCGTCGCTGGCGGGCGTCGAGGCGCAGGATGCCGGCGGCGAGGACCGCGTCGTGCTCGCTCACGCCCTGGCACTGTCGACCGGAGGGGTGCCGCTGCTGTACCTGGGCGATGAGGTCGCGCAGCTGAACGACTACTCCTACGCCGACGACCCGGTGCGCCGCGGCGATTCACGCTGGGTGCACCGCGGCAACCGGCCTCGCGACCGGTACGCGCAGCGCGACGATCCGTCGACTCCGGCCGGGCGGGTGTACCGGCGGATGACGAAGCTCATCTCGGTCAGGCAGTCCACGCCCGAGTTCGCCGGCAACGAGCTCATCCCGTTCCACACCCCGCACCCGTCGGTCGTCGGGTATCAGCGACCGGGCGCCGCCTCGCGGGTCCTCGTTCTCGCGAACGTCGGCGACACCGAGGTGTCGATCGACCCGCTGACCCTGTCGGGCTTCGAGCGCGCCGCGTTCGACCTCGTCCACACGAACGACGTGGACCTCGACGACGGCCTCGCCCTCCCGCCGCACGGGTTCGTGTGGCTGCGGGTCACACCGGTCTGACGCCGGGTGCGGGGGCCGCGCCCGCTCGGGCCGCCGGGGAACAGCAAAGGCCCCGGCGAACCGGGGCCTTTTCACTGTCTCAACACAGTGTGCGCCCGAAGGGACTCGAACCCCTAACCTTCTGATCCGTAGTCAGATGCTCTATCCATTGAGCTACGGGCGCATGTCTTCACTCGCGGGAAGACCGAGGAACAGCCTACCTGACGGCCCGGGATCTGACGAATCGGCGGGCAGGCGGCGACGAGGGCGGCGGATTCCGAGGAGATTGCACGATTCCGAGGACGGATGCCGGGGTGCGCGTCCTCGGCATCCGTCATCTCCTCGGAATCCGACGCGGACGCGACGCACGGCGGATGAACGGCGGGAGGCCTACTCCAGCTCGGCGGGATCGAAGCCGGCGGAGCCGGGGGCCGGCGCCTCGACGGGCTCGGCCGGTTCGACGCCTGCATCCCGCAGCCCCTGCTGGGCGGCGACACTGCGGCGGTGCGCGCGCAGCTTCGGCAGGTCCACGAGACGCAGCGCCTGCATCCGCGCGGTGCGCATGCGCTCGTAGTCCGGATCGAGGTCGGGCCGGGCAGCCTCGATGCGCAACGTGCGGTCGATGTTCTTGGCGACCTCGCTCCACGCGGCATCCCGCGCATCGACGACGAGCTTGCGCAGTTCGTCGTCGTTCTCGGCCCGCGCCCGCAGCTCGCTCGCCACGTGCAGCGACTGCAACTGGCGACGCCGCAGGTTGCGCGTGTCGCGGCTGCGGTAGTCGTGGGTGCCGTCGGAGTCGCTGTGCCGGCGGCGCGCCGCCTTGCGCTCGGTCTCGGTGCGCGCGGCATCCGCTTCGGCCTCTTCGGCCAGCGTGATCAGCGCCGCCCGCGCTTCATCGAGGTAGCGGTCGGGGTCGAAGTCCTCACCCTCGGCGAGGATGTTCACGAGAATCGTGTTCTTCAGGCTCAGCAGGGTGGCCGCCGACGCGATGTACAGGCCCTCCGCGACGACATCACGGGTCCGCACGCGTTTCTTCTTCGCAGCCACGACACCCCCTCGCGTTCGATCCTAGGGAACTGCATGGGCGAGAATCGACGGCGGGAGCGGAGAACCGACCGCGAGAAGGGGCGAGGATGCCGAAACTCGATCTCACCGGATCCACGGTGGTCGTGACGGGTGCCGCTCACGGCATGGGCGCGGAGGTCGCGCGCCAGCTCGCCGCCCGCGGCGTCGGCGTCGCGCTCGTCGACCGCGACCGCGCCGGCCTCGCGCACACCCGCACCACCATCGACGCGCTGCCTGCCGTCGCGCGTGGGTACGCACCGCCGATCACCCTGCATACCGTCGATCTCACCGACGACGCGGCGGTCCGCCGGGTCGCGGACGACGCGGCATCCGCCCACCCGCGCCTGGCCGGGCTCATCACGTGCGCCGGGTCGTCGATGCTCGGCAGCATCGATCAGCTGAGGATGGCCGAGATGCGCTGGCTCATGGACGTGAACCTCTGGGGCACCGTGAACATCACGCAGGCGCTGCTCCCGGCGCTGCGCCGCTCCCCCGCCGCGCACATCACCCACCTCGTCTCCATCTACGGCCTCGCCGCTCCCGCCGGGCGCATCCCGTACGCCATGAGCAAGTACGCCGTGCGCGGCTTCACCGAGGCGCTGCGCCACGAGCTGGAGGGCTCGAGCGTGTCGGTCGGCGCCGTGTACCCCGCGGGGGTCAAGACCGGCATCATCCTGCGCGGCCGCTACGCCGCGGCGATCGACCCGGCCGTCGCCGACCGTGCCGCCGCCGCGCAGGCCGCGATGTACCACACCGAGCCGGCGGATGCCGCGGCGAAGATCGTCGACGCCACGATCCGCCGCCGCGCCCGCACGATGATCGGTCGCGAGGCGCGCGTGGTCGACGTGCTCACGCGGCTCACGCCGGTGCACTACTGGGCCGCGATGCGCAGGCCGCTCCGCGACGCGATCGACACGACGACGCCGGCCTCCTGAGGCACACCCCGCCGTCCGGCTAGCACCGGCGGGCGACGGTGACAACCCCCTCCCCCGCGAGGGTCGGCATCCGTAGCGTGGCGAGCGTACCTGGATGAAAGGAGTCGAACCCATGGGTTTCATCGATGACGCGAAGGACGCCGCGGAGACGGCAGCCCGCAAGATCAAGGACGGGTTCGAGGACACCGTCGACCGCGTTCACGACAAGGTCGACGAGGTCAAGGCCGACGCGGAGGTCAAGAAGGCCGAAGCCGAGCGCGACTCCGTCGAGCGCCGCAACGAGGTCAAGGAAGAGATCCGCGGCGACCACTGACCCCCCTCGCTTCCCCCGAGCTGGAGCGCCCCGGAGAACACTCCGGGGCGCTCTGTCGTGCGCGGGCAGCCGAGCGGGTCAGAGCGCTGCGATGCGCCAGGATCCCGTCGCCGCCGCGCCGGGTTCGAGCACGATGAGGCCCGTGCCGAAGTCGTAGCGGTCGTCGTTGAACGCGTCCGGCGCGCAGGTCATCGGCTCGACGGCCAGGCCGATCCGGTGCGCGGGGTTCGCGGCGCCGTCGGGCTGGTCGGCGGTGTGGATCTGCACCCAGGGGAGCTCCTCACCCCACGTCATCTCGACGCCGGTGCCCGACGGATCGGTCACCCGTGCCGCCGCGACGCCGCCGGTGCGGGCCAGTCCGGTGAAGGCGTGGTCGATCTCGACCGCGCCGAGCGTGCGAGGCGTTCGCCAGTCGAAGCGCGCGGAGCCGGCGACCTCGACGAGATCGGTCGGCGCGAGCCGGTCGGCGGTCACTTCGAGGACCTCGGATGCCGGCAGCTCGAACGTCCAGTCGTCCAGCGGCGCGGCGCCCGCGACGAGATAGGGGTGAGGGCCGGTGCCGTACGGCGCGGCATCCTCGCTCAGGTTCGTCGCGACGACGGTCTGGGTGAGCCCGTCGGCATCGAGCCGGTAGGTCACCTCCACGCGGACGCGCCAGGGATAGCCGGCCTGCGGCACCACCTCGGCGGTGAGCGTCGCGGCATCCGGCCCCGCCTCTGCGACCGCGAAATCGAGCCACGCGACCAGTCCGTGCAGGGCGTGCCCGCGCTGCGGCTCGGTGAGGGAGAGGCGGTACTCCTCCCCCGCGAACGTGTACCGACCGTCGACGACGCGGTTCGGCCAGGGCGCGAGCGTCGCGCCGCGGAACCCGGGGCGCACCTCGTCGGCGTCGAACGGCACGATGAGGTCGCGTCCGTCGTGGGTGAGTGTGCGCAGCGTCGCACCGATGGAGGCGATGTGCGCTTCGTACGCGCCGGAGCGGATGGCGACGGGGGTGCCGGAAGTGGTCATCCGCTCATTCTCTCGTGAATCGGGGAGCGCAAATGGCTCCGAAACCCCGCGTCGAGGAGCCATTCGCGCTCCCCGAACGCCGGAGGGGGTCGGTCACAGCCCCTGAGCCAGGCGGTAGTAGGCCTGGTTCCAGCGGAGCTCGCGCTGGAATCCGCGGACCGTGGTGTCGTCGTCGATCACGACGAGCTCGGTCTGCGCCATCTCGGCGAAGTCGCGGAACACCTCGATGCCGACGGCCGTCGTCATGACGGTGTGGTGCGCGGCGCCGGCCGCGAGCCAGCACGACGCGGAGGTCGCGAAGTCGGGCTGCGGCTTCCAGACCGCCCGGCCCACGGGGAGCTTGGGCAGGTCGGGCGCCTCGACGTTCTCGACGACGTTCGCGACGAGGCGGAACCGGTCGCGCATGTCGCTCATCGCGACCACCAGCGCGGGGCCCGGGTCGGCGGTGAACACGAGGCGGACTGGGTCGTCCTTGCCGCCGATGCCGAGCGCGTGGATCTCGAGTCGCGGCTTCGCGGTCGTCAGCGACGGCGAGACCTCGAGCATATGCGCGCCGAGGATCTTCTCGTCGCCCGGGGCGAGGTCGTAGGTGTCGTCCTCCATGAGGCTCGCCCCGCCGGGGAGGCCCGAGCCCATCACGTTCCCGACGCGCACGAGGATCGCGGTCTTCCAGTCGCCCTCAGCGCCGAACCCGTAGCCCTCGGCCATGAGGCGCTGCACGGCGAGCCCGGGCAGCTGCGTGAGGGCGCCGAGGTCCTCGAAGCTCGTCGTGAAGGCGCCGAAGCCACCCGCCTCCAGGAACGACCGCAGCCCGAGCTCGATCGCCGCACCGTCGCGCAGCGACTGGTGGCGCTCGGCGCCGGGGCGGAACTTCCTCGTTCGGGGGCGAATCGTGTTTACGATAACACGCGCGCGCTGCGGAGGCCAGTGAGAGGGGCGGATGCCGGTTCGTCGAGGGTGCGGATGCCGGGGCGGGTGGGGCGGATGCCGGTTCGTCGAGGGTGCGGATGCCGGGGCGGGTGGGGCGGATGCCGGTTCAGCCGGCGCGGATCAGGGTCGGGCGCCGGTGGCGACAGGGCGGTCGGGGTGGTTCGACCACTGGCTCCACGAGCCGACGTACAGGGCGGGCTCGTACCCGGCCAGCGTGAGGGCGAGCGCGGCGTGCGCGGCCGAGACACCCGACCCGCAGTAGACCCCGACCTCCGTGTCCCTGTCGACGCCGGCGGCTTCGAACCGCTCGCGCAGCGCATAGTCGTGCAGAAACCGGCCGTCGCTGTCGGTGTTGAGCGCCGTCGGCGCGTTCCGCGCGCCGGGAATGTGCCCCGCGCGCGGGTCGATGGGCTCGGTGTCGCCGCGGTAGCGCTCGGGCGCGCGCACGTCGAGCAGCACGCCCGACTGCGCGAGCGCGGCGGCCTCGTCGATGCTCAGCTGCCGCAGGTGTCCCGGATGCAGCGTCACGTCGCCCGGCTCGGGGGTGTGCGGGTCTCCGGTCGACAGCGGCAGTCCGGCGCTGCGCCAGGCGGCGAGGCCGCCGTCGAGCACGCGGGCGTCGACCCCGGCATCCGTCAGCATCCACCACGCACGGGCCGATCCGAACCCCTGCCAGTCGTCGTAAACCACGACCGTGTCGCCGTCGTCGATGCCCCACCGACGGGCGGACGCCTGGAACGCATCGGGGTCGGGCAGCGGATGCCGCCCCTCGCCCGGATCGCCGTGGCGCGCGAGCTCGTCGTCGAGGCTCACGTAGACCGCATCGGGCAGGTGGCTTTCGCGGAACGCCGGCAGGCCGTCGGGCTCGTCGAGGCGCCACCGCACGTCGAGCACGACCGGCGGGCGGTCCGACAGGCGCAGCTGGGCGAGCTCGGCGACGGCGATCAGCGGAGTGGGAGCGGTCATGGCCTTACGCTACTCGCGCGCAACGCGCCGTTGCGTGGCGGCAGCGGTGGGCAACTCCTTCGATGTTGCGCGAGCTCCGGCACCGGGTCGCGCGTTTCCGGGGCTCGCGCGCAGTGGCCGCGACGGATCGAAGGAGTTGGACACGCATGGGTCGCGCGCCGCCGCTCCCTGCGCGGCCATGACGACGCCCCAAACCGGCAGGATCCCCGCCGCGACGCCGGTCGCCGATCAGCTGCAGGACGCGCTCACGTCGCCGACCCCGCAACTTCGGCGAGGGCGGGGCGCCCGCGCTTGGGCTTCTCAGTCGACAGCTCGAGCGCCATCGCGTGCTGCGGGTGCAGCGCGAGGCGCTGCTCGGTGTGGTCGAGCCAGCGCACCTCGGCCTCCGCGGCGAAGATCATCGAGTCGACGACGAGCGACCACGCGAGCTCTTCGGGAGAGTCGACGCCGGCGCCGGCGTACTTCGCACGGTTGAGCTCCTGCAGCTGGCGCAGCGATGCCGCGCGCTGGGTCTGGATGACGGCGGCGACATCGACACCGGGCAGGGTCGCAGCGACGGCGAGCTTGATCGCGAGTTCGTCGCGGGTTCCGCCCGACCGCTCGACCGGCGCTGCCCACCACTGCTGGACCTCGGCCGAACCGGCATCCGTGATCTGCCAATAGACGTGCCCCTGCTCGTCGACGTCGCCCTTCTCGACGAGGCTGTCGCGCTCGAGCCGGTCGAGCGTGTTGTAGATCTGGCCGACGTTGAGTGGCCAGGTCGACCCGGTGCGGCGATCGAACTCCGCGCGCAGCTGGTAGCCGTAGCAGGGCCCCTGATCGAGGATGGCCAGAAGGCTCTGTCGTACCGACATCCGCCGCTCCCTTGGTCGTGGATACATACCGGGTATTGCGTTACCGAGTATATGCATACTCGGTATGGTGTGCGCGCATGCGACGCGCCGAGCGCGCCCTGCCCTTCTGCGGCGCCGGCCTGGCCCCGAGTGCGCCCGTTAGCGCCGAGTGCGCCGCTTAGCGACCGGCAGCAACGGGCCCGCTCGGCGAGAACGGGCCCACTCGGCGGGATGGAGCGCGGGGGCAAGGCGAGGGGCGGGGCGAGGTGGGCGCGAGGGCAGAGGGGCGGGGCGCGGGGATGCCGCGGGTCAGTCTGCGCGCAGGCGCACGGCGAGGGCGGCGACGGTGCCGACGGCGGCGCCGACGAGGGTGTCGACGACCCGCTCGAGCGCGAGCGGGAGCGACGCGCCGTCGCCCGTCGCGGCACCGATGATCAGCAGCACGAGCGGCGTGATGAACACGAGTGCGAGCGCGTAGTGGCGCACGACGACCAGCTCGATCGCGAACTGCAGGCCGCCGAGGACGAGCCCCAGCGCCCACACCGGCACCGGCAGGAACGCGAGCGCGAGGTAGGCGGCCGCGCCCACGACGGTGCCGACGGTGCGATGGATGCCGCGCACCGCGGCATCCCGCCGCCCGACCGGCAGGCCGACGACGGCAAGGCCCGCGCAGACGATCCAGTACGAGCGCTCGGGGTCGACGGCCACGGCCGCGCCGACCCCGACGACCGCGACGATCGCGGCGCGCACGGTCAGGGTGCGGGCGACCGCTCCCCAGCGGCGCGGGAACAGCGCACGCCGGGGACGCACCGGCTCGCGCCGGTAGCGCGGCAACGCGAGCGGCGCCACGACGAGAAGACACGCGAACACCGACGACGCCGCGACGAGCGCGAGGTACAGCCACGGGTCGACAGCGCGCTGCCCGCCCGCGTGCACGCTCGTCACCTGCGCCGACAGGCCGAACACGAGCACGAAGAACACCGGCCCGGGCGGGCCGAGCGAGACCCACCCGGCGATCGCCGCCGAGACGACCGTCAGCACCAGAACGCCCCCGAGCACCGCGATCGTGCCGCCCGCACCGGCGAGGGTGCCGCCGGCGGCGCAGGCGGTGAGGGCGAGCGCGACGAGCGGCGCGAACCGCGCGCGCTCGCGGGGGCGCAGCCAGCCGCCATAGATGACCGTGAACGCGCCGGTCGCGGCGAGCAGGGCGATATCGGAGCGACCGGATGCCGCGAGCACCACGATGGGCACGGCCATCGCGAGCCCGGCCTGCAGCGCCAGCGGCCAGCGCCGGCCGCGCGACGGCCCAAAGGTCGTGAGGCTCCAGGCGACATGCGCCGCTTCGGCGCGCACCCGCGCGCGCAGCGTCGGGTCGCCGGAGGTCACCCCTCCATTGTCGCGCCCCGCGCGCGACGCAGTGCGAGCACGCCGCAGGCGGCGGCCCCGACGAGCGCCGCCGCGCTGACGAGGATGAGCACGCGCCCCCACGGCGCGTAGTCGGCGCCCGAGATGCCGTACGCGTCGGCGAGCGACATGCCGGGGCCGAAGGATGCCGCGAAGTAGCCGAGCGCGCCGGCGGCGATGATGAGGCAGACGGATGCCGCGGCGCCGAGCGCGCTCACGGCGTTCCGCCACGCGAGGATCAGCGGCGCGAGGGCCAGCATCGGCCCGACGGCCAGGATGCCGAGGACCATCGGCGCGTCGAAGGTCTCGCCCGTGGCGTCAAGCGTGCCGGAGATCTCCGCGAGGGTCGCGCCGGGGACGGCGGCGAGCGGGTTCCAGACGAGGATCTGCACCGCGGCCACCGCAGCGTAGGCCACGACCGCGACGAGCCCCGCGGCGCCGACGATCCGCGCGGCGACCGGCGACGCGGCACCGCGGTGCCGGTCACGGGCGCGCGCAGCGCGCAGCGCGGGGCCGCCGCGCCGGCGACGCGCCCCCGACGGCAGCGCCCGCACCGCCATCCAGATCGCCACCACGACGGATGCCGCGGCGAAGACGCCCCAGAGAAGGGCCGTCTCCCCCGGCGAGCCGAACCCGCCGAGCTCGCCGGGCAGGAGCGGGTTCGCGCCGTCGCCGGCGGGGGCGCTGTACCCGCGCGGGAGGATCAGCGGCACGACGGCGAGCGCGGGCAGGACGACCGTCGCGAGTGCGGCGTCCAGTCCCGTCCAGGCATCGGAGCGCCACACGGCGATGATCGCGGCGGCCCAGACGGCGAGGGCGCCCACGGCAGCGGCGAACAGGCCCGGCGCGGCGAGCGCCTGGGCCAGCACGAGCAGGGCGAACCCCGCCCCGCCGAGGGTCATTCCGCCGATGACGACGGCGATCGCGACGCGGGTCCGCGGCGTGCGGGGCGGCGCGCCGGCTGCGCGGAACCGTGCGCCGAGCAGCACGGCGCAGGCGAGCAGCGCCGGGATCAGCGCCGGCGCGGCGATCGTCACGACGACATCCGTGCGCACGGAGACGACCGGAGTGCACTCCGTGCCCGCGCACATCGTGCCGGCTGTCCCGGCGTCGACCGCCGCCGCCCACGCGGCGGCACCGGCCACGACGGTGAGTGCGAGCAGACCCGTGATGACGCCCTTGTCGGCCGGCTCCCACGACCGCGACAGCCACACGACGGTGAGCGTCGCGACGAGCGCCAGTGCGGCGACGACCGGCACCGCGACAAGCGGGGCCGGATGCCCGCCGACGAGAGCGACGACGACCGCGCCCAGCGCCGCGATCGCCGGGCCGGCGATGGCCACAGCACATGCGGGGCGCCGCTCGAGCCACGCGCCGGGGCCGGTGCGCGCCTCGACGAGCGGCCGCGCGGCGGGTGCGGTGCGCGGCGCGCGGAGGCCCTGCACGAGCAGCCACGCGCCCACCGCGAGCGGGATGACCACGAGCGCGCCGAAGCCCGCGCTCCAGAATCCGCCGAACACCCCGCCGGAGGCGGCCGCGAGCGCGGCGAGCGGCCACGCGGCCGTGCCGATCACCTTCTCCGTGCGCAGCCACCGTCGCGATGACCACAGCAGGCCGACGCCGACGATCCAGCCGATCACGAATGTCCACCACGTGCCGACGGTCAGAGCGAGCACGGTGACGATGACACCGGCCGCCGAGTCGGCGAACCCGGCGGGGCGCGGCGCAGGCGCGTCAACGCCGGCCGCGATGAGGGCGGGATCGCCGAGCTCGGCGATCGTGCGATCGAGGTCGAACCCGGGCTCGGCGGCCGCCTCGCGCAGGTGATCGGCGATCTCGCGCATGATGCCGTCGGCGGCGGCCGGGTCGACGGCGGCCACCGCGACGTGCACCTCGGCGAGGTAGGCGCGCGCCCGGGGGTCACGCAAGACGGACAGCTGCTCGTTCATTCGCCGGGTCTCCCTTCGTCGTCGCCCGCGACCGACCCCGCGAGGGCCTCCGCGACGGCGGCCGATACGTCTGCCCAGGTGCGCTCGAACCCCGCGACGGCGTCGCGCCCGGCATCCGTCAGCCGGTAGTAGCGCCGCGGCGGGCCGCTCGCCGACTCGACCCAGTGCGTCTGCACCCAGCCTGATTCGCGCAGCCGCGACAGCAGCGGGTAGAGCGACCCCTCGCTCGCGAGCAGGCCGAGCCCGGTGAGCCGGCGCGCGAGGTCGCGCCCGTACACGTCGCCGCCGCGCATGACGGCGAGCGCGCACCACTCGAGGACGCCTTTGCGCAGATTCGTCTGCACACGATCCTCGGGATACATGCATCACAAGGTACCTGGCGTCAGCTCCTGGGACAAGAGCGTCGCAGGTCACGGCTATGGTGCGGAGTGCACCGACAAGGAGTGCGCATGACCGGAGACGAACTGCAGCAGTGCGCGCGCGAGCGCGCCGACGAGCTCCCGCTATCGTCGCTCGAGCACCCGTTCGGGCCGGAGTGGGACGTGTTCAAGGTGCAGGGCAGGGTCTTCATGCTGATGACGGCGGTCACGGGCGAGCCGATCGTGACCTTGAAGGCCGCGCCGGCGGACGGCGAGGCGCTGCGCGCGCAGTTCTCCGACATCTCGCCGGGGTACCACATGAACAAGAAGCACTGGATCACGCTCCGCGCGGGAGGCGCGCTGCCGAAGGATCTCGTCGCCGAGCTCGTCACCGACTCGTACCTGCTGGTCGTCGCGAAGCTCCAGCGGGCGCCGGTCCCGGAGCATCGGGCCCGGCTCACAGCATCCGCCTAGTCCGGCTCGATAGCGTCGGGGTCATGGAAGCGTCGCCACAGGCCCTCTCCGTGCTCACCGACGAGGGGGTCGCGACATTCTCCCCGGAGCAGCTCCGCGCGATGCGCGACGAGTTCCAGCGTTTCCTGCTGGAGTACCAGTTCGGGCTGCGCGAGGTCGAGACCAAGCTCGGCATTCTCCGCGATGAGTTCCAGCTCATGCACGACTACAACCCGATCGAGCACGTCTCCAGCCGCGTGAAGACGGCCGACAGCCTCGTCGACAAGGTCGCGCGCAAGGGCGTGGAGCCCACGTTCGACGGCATCCGCGCCGGGATCATGGACATCGCGGGCGTGCGCGTGACGACGAGCTTCACGAACGACGCCTATCGCCTGTTCGACCTGCTCACCCAGCAGGACGACATCACGGTACGCGAGGTGAAGGACTACATCGCCGCCCCCAAGGCCAACGGCTACAAGAGCCTGCACGTCATCGTCGAGGTGCCGGTGTTCCTGTCGTCGGGGCGCGTGGAGGTGCCGGTCGAGGTGCAGTTCCGCACGATCGCCATGGACTTCTGGGCGAGCCTCGAGCACAAGATCTACTACAAGTACGCCGGCGCGGTGCCCGAGGGCCTCGTGGCCGAGCTGAAGGATGCCGCGGACTCGGCGGCCCTGCTCGACGCGCGCATGGAGCGGCTCCATCACGAGCTGCACGGCCCGCACGGGACGCACGCCGGCCCCGTCCGCGCGGTGTAGCTACGCGCTCACCCAGGGAGATGTGGGCGCATCTGGTCGCTACCGCGGCGGGATACGACAGTGTGCGCCCACTTCCTCGGCAGGCGCGCCAGCGGCCGGCGCCCCGGCGGCCTCAGCGGCGCGCGGCGAGAAGCGCGGCGAGCTGCTCGAGCTGTGACTCGTCCTCGAGGGCCGAGCCGACGGCGAGGACCCGGACGCCGCCGTCGAGGAACGCGCCGGCGTTACCGGCAGCCATGCCGCCCGTCGCGATGAAGCGCACCCTGCGGGAACGGGCCGCGGATGTGCCGGAACCAGTCCGCGCCCAACCACTGCGCCGGGAACGCCTTCAGCCACGTGAGTCCGAGGGCCACAGCCTGCTGCACCTCGGACGGCGTCGCGACGCCGGGCAGGATCGGGATGCCGGCGGAATGCGCCGCCTGCACGACATCCGCGTCGAGGCCCGGCGAGACGAGGTAGCCGGCGCCCGCCGCGACCGCGACAGGAACCTGCTCCGGCGAGACGATCGTGCCGGCGCCCACGACGGTCCCGCGCTCGCGACCCAGGCGCGCGACCTCGCGGAGCGCGTCGACGTCGGCATCCGACTGGATGGTCACCTCGACGGAGTCCAGCCCCAGGTCCCACGCGGTGGTCGCGACGCGCACCGCGCGGTCGACACCGGCGCTGCGCAGGATCGCCATCAGCGGCGAGCCCGCGAAGGTCTGCGCGAAGAACGCATCGGTCGAGGGGAAATCGGTCGCGTCGGTCACAAGATCAGCTTTCTGTCGGGGCGGGAACGGTCGCGGCGCCGACGGTCGCGCCGGCGGCCGTCGGATCAGGGAAGTCCGCCGTCGTGGCGAGGGTCAGCGCCGCGCGGTCGTGGCCGGCTTGCAGGCGCTCGGCCGCGGAGGCACCGGCGAGGTATCCGCCGGCGAACGCATCGCCGGCGCCCACCGCCTCGACCACGTCGACGCGGTGCGCGGGGACGAAGATCTCGCCGTCGGCGGTGAAGACGGTCGCCCCGACGTCGCCGTCCTTAACGACGAGCTCGGCCGGCTCGGGCAGCAGCGCGCGGATGGCCGCGGGGGTCGCCGCGCCCCACAGCGCCTCGGCCTCGTCACGGCCGACGAAGACGACGTCGGCGCGACGCGCCAGATCTCGCAGCACGGGCGCGGCGACGGATGCCGCCCACAGCGCGGCCCGGTGATTGACATCGACGCTGACGGGCACACCCGCCGCGCGAGCGCGCGCGATGAGACGCTCGAGGAACGCGGGCGCCGCACCGTCGGGGGTCAACCGGTCCAGCGCCGCCGTGATGCCCGACACGTGCACGATCGCGACGTCGTCGAGATCCGCGGCATCCGCGTCGGACGGCCCGAGGTGCGCGGCCGCAGACCCGTCGCGGTAGTAATGCACGCCGCGGCCGGGGTCTTTCACGTACAGGCCGGTGCGATGGCCGGGGTCGACGGCGTGCACCGTCCCGAGCCCGCCGAACTGGCGGACAGGCGATATCGAGGGGTGCACTATTCCTTGAAGTCAATGCTTCAGAGCGTGGCTGCGGCGACCTGCGGGCCGCCCGGCCGCGCTGCCCACTTAACGTCAGAGTAAGCAGCGCTTCAGGACCAGAATGTCCTCCCAACGGATGACGTCGACGATCACCGGGCGGTGGTAGTTTCTCCTCGTTGCCCGACTCGCGGGCTAGATTGGAAGGCCTTTCTTGAGAACTCGTAGCGCATCCATTTCCGCCGGCATCGTCGCGATCGCGCTTTGCTTGGTTCCGTCGGTTGCGGCTTCCGCCGCTCCTTACTCCGTCTCCGCAGTGAGCTCCACGGGTGATGTCACACCGAACCCGCAGGGCGAGTACACGGCGACACTGAACGGCGTCGAGTTCGGCGGGTCGGTGTCTGCCCTCGCCGCCGCACCAGGCTGCTCAGCAAGTGATCCCGCCACAAAGCGCGTGAATACTTGGCAGCGACGCAACCCGAGCGGGGTAGCCAAACTCGAGTGCGGAAACTCGGGCTACGGCTGGCGTCACATCGCCGCCGGCAAAGCGCAGGATTGGCAGAACATCATCAACAAGTACAACCTGGGCACCG
Source organism: Microbacterium aurum (assembly GCF_016907815.1). Classification (NCBI taxonomy): domain Bacteria; kingdom Bacillati; phylum Actinomycetota; class Actinomycetes; order Micrococcales; family Microbacteriaceae; genus Microbacterium; species Microbacterium aurum. The sequence continues at coordinate 1,146,317 of NZ_JAFBCQ010000001.1, read as the reverse complement.
ACTGGGCCACCTTCGCGAAGTGGAACATCGGCAACACTGTGGGCGCACCCGCGTCAGCGCCGTACAACAGCGCCAACCAGACGTACACCTATCAGGCGCCGCTTCAGATTCGTAACGCGCAGGGCCAAGTCGTGCGCACCTACACGGTGAAGGTGCCTGTCGGAAGCACCACTGAGCGAATCATCACCGCTTTCCCGAGCTGAAGGCCGCTCAGTGAGTGCGCTGGAGCGATTCGTTGATCACTTGCGGGCGGTTGATCATCGCAACACTTTTGACAGTGAGCGCGGTGTGATCGTGGTTTTTGGAGAAGGATCCGATCGAAATGCTGAGTTCACAATTACCGATCAGTCCTTGGGTGCGCGTCTGAGCGCACTCGAAGAAAGCGGCCGTCTCATCTGGCCAGATGTCGACGCTGAGGTGGCTGCATTTCGACTCCTTTCCGTGCACCTGATGGAGCAGGTCGACACCGGCAATTCGGATCACTACGCGCTGGACGGGAGCGGTACTGCGTAACAGCGGCCGACCGTGACCACGTCTCCCGGACCGAGCACCTCAATACGAGGACTGATGCGCTCCGTCCGGGACGTCTTGTAGGCGCCTGACCTGTCAGGCTTGATCATCTTTCTGTGCGTGCGGCGACGTACGCGGAGTTGTCACGTTGCGAGAACTGCGCCCATCGGCTGGCGGCCTGCGGAGTGATTCCCATCTGGGAGGCTACGACAGCTGCGGGGAGGTCGCTGGTGAGAGCGAGCATGGCGTAGTTGCGGGCGATCCGTGGACTGACTCCGGCACGCGCCAGCCACCGCCCCAGGGTCGTGGGGTGGATAGGTTCATGGTGTCGCCGTGGCGAGGGGAACAGATAGATCCCTTCGCCGTCCCGTCGAAGCGCGCGCGGATCCTGCTCGGCGTCCGTCACGAGTTGCGCGAGGAGTTGCGCAATCGGGTTGGGGACCTCGATGGGCTCTGTCGATAGTGCGAGATAGGTTCGACTTCCCGTCGCGGTGGTGTCGGCTGTAGTGAGTCGGTGGATGCGGTCGGTTCGGGCTCCGTACACGAGTACGAGCAGCGCGGCGACTCTCGTCGCGAGATTCACCGTGTGGTCCGTTCCGGCGATGAACTTGCGAATCAGGGCGTGATGTTCGTCCTCCTCGCTGATCTCGCTCGGTTTGGCCGTCTTTCCACGCTCGACGCGAAGTCCCGGATACTGGCCCGTGCTGCTGAGCCACGAGATGAAAGGCGCGATGTCACCGCTACGGGCGGCGTTTCCGGCGGTCCATCGGTCCAGTGCTTCCTGTGTCAGCTGGGCGCGGCCGTCGCCGTTTTGCTCGCGGTGATGGAGGAGCCGGGCGGCAGCGCGGATCCGCTCCCGCGCGGAATCCGCGACACCGATCGTGGTGCGCCGGTGGCGCGCCCGGCGGCGCACGGTGCGCAGCACCTTCCATTGCGCGTAGGGAGTGATCACGGCGGCGTGATGGGGCGGGAGCTGGGTCAGGTACTCGTCGACCCACGTTTCGAGCCGCTCTGTCTGCTCATCTCGTGGGGGAAGCACACCCGCGTCAACCAGGAGTGCGCGGAGGTGATGTCGCGCCTGCCCGGGCGGACACGCGTCGACGCTCGCATGCGTGATCGACTCCTGTGCTCCGATTGCTTGGAGCAGCGCCCGCGGAGTGGGCTTGAGAAGCCATCTCATGGTCGAATCCACGCGGCCTCGATGAACGAGTGCGTTCGGGAGCCCCGTCAGGTGCCCGGGGATCGCTCCTGTCGCAGCCGCCAGCAGCTCGCTGGAGGCTCGGAAGACGGAGCATCGAACGCAGGTGTTCTCGAAGTGCTGCTCACCCGCGGCGCCACACGTTGCGCAGATGTAGTCGCGTGTCGATCCTGCACACGGCCCGCAGACGCGCTCTCCCTGGTCGTTGCGGCCGATGAGTGCCCTCCTCTGAGCGCAGGACCCGCAGTCGGCCGGGTGGCGGAGCTCGCGACGATAGCAGACGCGGCACACCGGACCGATCGGCCAGGTCATGGTGTGCACCGGGCGCCGTTGTTGGCAGAGGGCGCACTCGGCGATGGTGGTGCGGTAGCAACTGTGGCAGAGATCTGCGACGCCGCTCTGGTGGCGGGTTGCTACGCGTCGTTCCCGCCCGCATCGTCCGCACGTCCTGACGGGTGCGGGGTAGCAGCGCTGGCAGAGATCGTCGCCGTCGACGATGGCGGTGACGTGATCGACGCGGCCGCATACGGCGCACGAACGCTTGGGTCGCGCGCAGTGCCCACACAATGGAGCCCCGTCCTCAGTCCGGGCGCTGGGTGCCCGGACGCGACCACAGCGCGAGCATTCCACCCGTCGGCTGACGTTGTAGCACGGACGGCAGAGCCCGCCTCCGTCAGCGAGTCTCTTTACCCGCTGGGCGCGCCTTCCGCACTCGGAGCAGGGATGCTCCGGCGGAACCGTCACTTGGCGTGCCCAGGCCGGTTGATCGTCGTTCGGCGAGCGGATACTCGACTCTTCAGCGGGACGACGTCTCCGGATACCTTCTTGGCGGTGGCCTCGACGATGCGCGGTTCGATGAGGTCGTTGGGCGTGCACTTAAGGATGTCGCACAGCGCGATCAGAGTCGCCATGCTGAGACGCTGCGGCTGACCCGTCACGAGCCGGTATGTCTGCTCGCGGGAGAGCGCGACGCCTCGCTCAGCGAGCAGCGGCTGCAGGTCCGTCGTGGCGAACATCCCACGCTCTGCCATCTTCGCTCGCAGATGCCAGACGTACTCCATCTCTTTCACAGTGCTGCCTCCTCGAGATCGGTGCCGTATCGCATGTGGATGGCTTGGGTGAGGAGGCGGTTGCGGTACTCGTTGGAGACGCCCACGTAGATCGCGGTTGTCGAGGAGAAGGAGTTCCCCACTTGCTCCTGAATGAATCGCTCCGGGTAGTCGAACTCCACCAGGTGCGTCACATATGAGTGCCGCAGCGAATGCAGATCCAGCGACGAGTCGATCCCCGCGGCGTCCCGAGCCGCACAGAACGCCTCGTTAGCTGCCCGCCTACTCAATCTCGTCCCACGCTCCGTCACCCAGAGCGCAGGTGATGACCCCGAAGACGACAGCGCGGGTCGAACCTCTTCCAGATAGTGCCCAAGCGTCTCGGCAATCCAGCCCATCTCTGGGACGGTGAGAACCGTGCGTCGCTTTGACGGGCCTCCGCGGCTCGCCTTGCCATGCCGTACCGATAGCGCACCGAACCGATCCAGCTGCGGCTGCTTCGCGTTGCGGCGCAGATCCACGAGATCAAGCATCACCGCCTCCCGCCTCCGCAGTCCGAACGCGTATACGCACTTGAGGAGTGCCGCATCTCGCAGCGCCTGAACCGCGCCCTTCCGTCGACGCGACCGGATCCGAGCGGCAAGCCCATCGGCCGCATCGAACAGCGCCTGAACCTCGTCAAATGTCAACGGTCGTCGCGCCGCATCGCCCTCGTACTCGCTGACATGGACGATTGAGTTGTCCTCATGGAACACCTGCCGCGGCGCGGCTCCGAAACGCGCCTCACACTCCGACAGCCACGGATATCGAGGATCAGTGACGTACTCGCAGAACATCTTGATGTCGATCTCGTACCCGCGCAGCGTCGATAGCCGCAGCGGCTTCGCCCCCGACCGCAATTCACCGATCCATGCTTCCACTTCCGCCGACGTCCACTGCCACGGGTACATGCCCGAGAAAGCCACAAACCGGCGAACAAGCCGCTCTCTCGCCGCAATCGTCGCAACCTTCAGGAAGCGAGCAGTCTGCTGAGCTCGCCACCCATCCAGCATCCCATCGAGCACGGCCCTCTCGGGGTCGAGGTGAGCGACGTTACGCGCGGAGAAAAGCCTCTGCGCAGGCGAAGAATTAACTACAAGCACATCCTAATGATGCATCCAACACAACATTGATGCAAGAGAAGGCCACTTTCAGATCCTTGGTCGGAGCAGTGACTTCGACCCCGCTCGAGAATCACTGATCTCAGCCTTCTGCAGCTCGTGCGATCGCGGGTCGCCACGTTGCATCAGATGGCAATATTGCCCGTTTACTCCCTGGGCTGACGCTGCACGGTCAGAGCACAGACCGCCACTCGGCGAGCAGGCGCGCCGTCGCGAGCGTCTCCCGCCAGGGCATCTCCGGCGCCTCGGTGCGACCCTCGCGCAGGGCGGCGATCGTGGCATCCGCTTCGGCGGCCATGGGGCTGACCGTGCCAGTCGCGATCTCCTCGCGCGTGCCGTCTTCGCGGTGCAGCACGGCGGTCGCCGTCGACTCCACGCGGCTGCCCCACACGTTCGGGATCTCGAGCTCCCCGCGCGTGCCGCGGATCGTCGCGGCACGTGGCAGGGTGCGGGTGATCGACGTGGAGACGCGGGCGCGGATGCCGCCGAGGTCAAGCACTGCGCTGGCGTCCTCGTCGACCCCGGTCGTGCCGATGACCCCGTCGGCGGACACGACCGCCAGCGCATCGAGGCGACCCGCCCAGGCCGCGACGCCGACGGCGAGCGACACCGGATAGCAGCCCGCGTCAAGCAGAGCGCCACCGGCCAGTGCCGGATCGAACAGGCGCCGGATGCCACGGTCCGCGGCGAATCCGATGGCCGTCTCGACCTCGGTGATCTCGCCGACGGCGCCGCTGCTGACGAGTTCGCGCACCCGGTCCGGGAACGGGCCGAACCGGTACTTGAAGGCCTCGACGAGCGGCAGCCCCGCCGCATCGGCCGCCGCGAGGATCTCCTCGGTCTCGGCGACGTCGATCCCCAGCGGCTTCTCGCACAGCACCGCCTTGCCCGCCGCGAGCGCGGCGAGGGCGAGCTCGCGGTGCGAGGTGTGCACGGTGCCGATGTAGACGGCGTCGACGTCGTCACGGCCGAGGATCTCCTCGTACGTGCCGGCGACCGCGCCGCCGAACTCGTCGGCGAACGCCCGCGCCCGCGCGGCATCCCGCGCCCCCACGGCGTGGAGTGCGCCGAGCCGGGCGTGCGGCAGCGCGCGGAGGAAGTCGCCGCTGATCCCACCCGCCCCGAGAACCGCCCATCGCGCCGTGTCGCTCATGCCCTCACGCTATCGGGCGGGTGCGTGTGCGGCGCGCCCGCCGGTCATAACTCAGTCTGCACGAGCGACGGATGGCGCCGCCCTTCCGGAATCACGCTGTCCGACGAAGCGCGCCCCACGCCAGAGACTGAATTACGCCCGGCGCGGTCGGCCGCTCAGGCGGCGAGGGCCTGCGCGAGGTCGTCGAGCAGGTCGGCGATATCCTCGATGCCGACCGACAGGCGCACGACCTCGACCGGGACGGCGGCGTCGGTGCCGCGCACCGAGGCGTGGGTCATGGCGTCGGGGTAGTTCACGAGCGATTCCACCCCGCCGAGCGACTCCGCGAGCTGGAACAGCCGGGTCGATTCCGCGAACCGGCGCGCGGCCTCCTGGGACTCCAGCGCGACCGAGACGATCCCGCCGAACCCCGACATCTGCCGGGCGGCGAGATCGTGCCCGGGGTGCTCCACCAGACCGGGGTAGTACACCCGCGCGACGCGTTCATGCCCCTGCAGGAATGCGGCGACGGATGCCGCGTTCTCGCTGTGCCGCTGCATGCGAACCGCAAGGGTCTTGATCCCGCGGGTCGTGAGCCACGCGTCGAGCGGACCCGACACCGCGCCCACCGCGAACTGCAGGAAGCCGATCTCATCGGCGAGCGGACCACCGCGGTGCGCCTCGGAGAGGACGAGCGCCCCGCCGACGACATCGGAATGGCCGCCGAGGTACTTGGTCGTGGAGTGCACGACGACGTCGGCGCCGAGGGCGAGCGGCTGCTGGAGAGCAGGGGTGGCGAAGGTGTTGTCGACGACGACGAGCGCACCCGCCTCGCGGCCGAGGGCGGCAAGACCGGCGATGTCGGTGACGCGCAGCAGCGGGTTCGACGGGGTCTCCACCCACAGCAGGCGCGGCGCGCGTTCGGAGACGGCGGCGCGGACGGCATCCGCATCGCTCATGTCGACCGTGCGCAGGCGCACGCCCCACGGTCCGAGCACGCGCGAGAGCAGCCGATAGGTGCCCCCGTAGACGTCGTTGCCGAGCAGCACCTCGTCGCCGGGCGACAGCGCCGCACGCAGTAGCGTGTCCTCGGCGGCGAGTCCCGACGCGAACGAGAAGGCGTGCGATCCGCCCTCGATCGCGGCGAGCTGTTCCTGCAGGGCGGTGCGCGTCGGGTTGCCGCTGCGGCCGTACTCGTATCCCTGCCGCAGGCCGCCGATGCCGTCCTGGGCATACGTCGTGGAGAAGTGGACGGGCGGGATGACCGCCCCGGTCGCGGCGTCGGCCTCCTGGCCGGCGTGGACGGCGAGGCTCGCGAACCCGCGGGCGGCGTCGGTGGTCATCGGTGGGCTCCTGTCGTGGGGATCTCGGTGCCGGTGCACATCGCGAAGCCGCGGGCCTCGAGCCACGCGTCGTCGTACAGCTTGCTGAGGTAGCCGCGGCCGTGGTCGGGCAGCACCACGATGACGACGGCGTCTTCGGGCAGCTCCCGCGCGGTGCGGAGGGCGGCAACGACCGCCATGCCGGAGGAGCCGCCGACGAGGAGCCCCTCCTCACGGGTGAGTCGGCGCGTCATGGCGAAGCTCTCGGCATCCGACACCCGCTCGTAGCGATCGACGACGCCCGGGTCGAAGGTGGCCGGATAGAAGTCCTCGCCGACGCCCTCGACGGCGTAGCCGTGGATCGGACCGCCGGAGTAGATCGAGCCCTCCGGGTCGGCCCCGACGACGACGATCTCGCCGGCCGTCGCCTCCTTGAGGAAGCGCCCGGTGCCGCTGATGGTGCCGCCGGTGCCGATGCCGGCGACGACGTGCGTCACCCGCCCGTCGGTGTCGCGCCAGATCTCCGGGCCGGTCGTCTCGTAGTGGGCGCGCGGTCCGTTGAGGTTCGCGAACTGGTTCGGCTTGAACGCCCCGGGGATCTCGCGGGCGAGCCGGTCGGAGACGCTGTAGTAGGAGTCGGGATGCTCGGGCGGGACGTTCGTCGGCGTCATGACGACCTCGGCGCCGTAAGCCTTCAGCACGGCGACCTTCTCGCCGGCGAACTTGTCGGGCACGACGAACACCATGCGGTAGCCGCGCTGCAGCGCGACGAGCGCGAGCCCGACGCCGGTGTTCCCGCTCGTCGGCTCGACGATCGTGCCGCCGGGTTGGAGCAGGCCGTCGCGCTCCGCGGCGTCGATGATCCGCGAGGCGATGCGGTCCTTCGCGGAGCCGCCGGGGTTCAGGTACTCGACCTTGGCGAGCACGGTGGCGCGGATGCCGGGGTCTCCCGCCGTCACGGCGTTGAGGCGGACGAGGGGCGTGTTGCCGGCGAGGTCGGCGATGTGCGATGCGTAGCGCATGGAGGGTCCTGGGGTGTGGCCGCGGGCGCAGAGCGCGCAGACGTGCGGCGGGCTGTCGGGGTCGTCGAGGAGAGCCGGGGAGGCTCAGCGACAACAGCGACAGGTCAGGGACACGCGACAACGGTAACCCGGCAGGCGCGGATGCCGGTGAGTGTTACGTCCGGGCCGTAACATCTCGGCGCGCGCCGCGGTCAGGCCCCGACCATCGCTCCGGCGTGGCCGGGCACGAGGGGAAACACCTGTGCGGCGATGCGCTCCAGCTCGTCGCGCAGCGGGGAGGGCTGGATCAGCAGCAGCGAGATCCCGGCACCGTGCCGCGATAGTGCTGCGGCGCGCGCGCGTCGATGAGCACGCCGCGCTGCGGCGCGGTGGCGGCATCATCGATCGACGCGACGTCTGCGCCGGCGGCATCCGTCAGGCTGATCTGACCACGCCGCGGTGCCGCGTCGGAGCGCTGCAGCCGGAACCCCGCGCGCACCCACGCGCGCAGGCCCCCGTCGAGCACGCGCACGTCGACGCCGTGCCGGCGCAGCAGCCACCAGGCGCGCGCGGCGGGGACCCCTTCGTTGTCGTCGTAGACCACGACCCGGTCGCCGTCGTTCAGGCCCCAGCGCCACGCCGCCGCCTGCAGTTTCCATCGTGACGAGCACCGCCCGCCGGCAGAACGCGCCGTGCAACAGTCGGTCACTCGCGCGTCACATTCCGTCACGGAAGGTCACACAGCCACACACGGGAACACTCGGAGCGTCCCCGTCGTTACCGTCGAATGCCATGAGTCAGCACGTCACCGCCGCGTCGTCCGCCCCCGCCCCGCACCTCGGTGCCCCCGACCACCGGTTCGCGTCGTCGCTGTCGGCGGCGGAGTTCAAAGCGGTCTTCCGCGGACACCCCGGCGGCGTCGCGGTCATCACCGCCGACGCGGGCGACGGCCCGGTGGCCCTCACCGCGACGAGCGTCGCGAGCGTGAGCGCGGAGCCGCCGCTGTTGATCTTCTCCGTGTCGGCGCTGTCCTCGGCATCCGACGTCCTCTCCCGCGCCGAGACCGTCGTGGTGCACCTGCTCGACGCGCACGATCTCGAGATCGCGCAGCTCGGCGCCACGAGCGGCGTCGACCGGTTCGCGGAGACCCATCGCTGGTCGCGCCTGGTCACCGGCGAGCCGGTCTACAACGACGTGCGGGCGTGGGTGCGCTGCGCCGTCATCGGGCGGATGGATGCCGGGGGCTCCACCGTCATCGCCGCGCACGCGCTGCAGGCGCAGCTCGAACGCGACGTCGCCGCCGGGGAGCACGGCGACGCGCTCGTGTACCACAACCGCACCTGGCACCGGCTCGGCGACCACTCGCGCCTCGTCTGACGGCCGTCGTCTCCGACGCGCCGGTCAGCCGACGGTCTCGTCGGGCAGCGTCGCCACCGGGATGACGACGACGTCCTGCACCTTCCAGTCCAGCCCCGCGATCCGCTGCCGAGCGTCCTCGACGCTGTCCAGTCGCACGCGCCGGCGGTGCGGCACGACGAACGCTTCGACGTGGAAGACCTGGCCCATGTCGCGCATCCGCACCGACGCCTCCCGGACCCAGGGCTGCGCCTCGAGGTCGCGGACGATCCGGCGCATCAGCGGATGCGGCTCCGCATCGTCGTGGGTGCGCGCCCGCTGATCCATGAGGTCGAGCACTGCCGATCGGGTGTTCTTGTAGCCGTCCCGCACGATCCCGAGCGAGATGAACAGCGCCGCCGCCCCGTCCAGCCACCACAGGCCCACCCCGATCCCGAGCACCCCGACAACCGAGGCGACCGTCGTGGTCCAATCGGCCTTGGCCATGTCGGCATCCGCGTACAGCACCTTGTTGTGCAGCTTCGGCGCGAGCTTCGCCTTCGCGTGACCGTAGAAGAAGGGGCCCGGCACGACGAGGATCATCACCGCCACCATCAGCCACCCGAGCCAGATCGTCTGACCGAACAGCTGCACCGTGCCGATCGCCGGATGCTCCTGGCGGATGAGTCCGCCAATCGACTCGACCGCGAGATTGCCCCCGATCGCGAGCAGCGCGACGCCCGCCACGAGGTGTCCGACGCCCATGACCCGGTGAAGCCCGTACGGGAACGACCGGGACGGCGGATGCCGGATGAACAGCAGCGACACGAGGAACGCGACCTGCGGGATGAGGGAGAGCATGTCCTCGATCCACGCCGTCTTCATCGCCTGCGAACCGCCGACGACGAACGCGATGAGCACGATCGTGATCGACGTGTAGCCGATCGTGAACCACTCCCACCGGATCGCCTTCTGCAGGGCCTCCTGCTGCGCGGCGGGCAGGTCGGTGCGCCCCATCGACTTCATCGTCGCGCCCCCGACCCGGTCCGGCTCTGCTCGTCGAGGAACGTCTCCAGCGCCGCCTGCAACCCGTTCTCCCCCATCGGCAGCAGGAACACGACGCCGCCGGCGTCGACGCCCGGCAGATCGTCGAACCCGCGCGTCACCGATACACGGTCGACCCAGGGGGTCTCCTCGCTCATCCCGCCGATCGCGAGGTCGAGCGTGCCGGCTTCGAGGTCGTCGACGAGGTCCTCCTCACTGCCGACCGTCCAGACGACGGTCGCATCACGGCTGTCGGCGAACGCGGCGACGAGGTCGGGCAGCGGCCCCGACACCGCTCCGTCCTCGAGCGCCACCAGGCCCTCGCTGGCCGAGGCGCCGACGCGCAGCTGCCCTCCCGTGATGCGGTCGAGCGCCCCGTCCGGATCGGTGGGGATGCGGATGCCGCACCCGGCCAGCGCGACGGCCACCGCGATCGCGGCGACGCACGTCGCAACCGCGCGCAGAAGGGTCCTCGGCACCGGCATGCCGAGATGCTAGGGCGGACGCCGACCCGCCGGCATCCCCTTGGCACGGCCGGACGCCATCGGCCATGCGCCCGACGGAGGCATAGACTCGCCCTGTGGGCACCATCTATTACGGCGGATCGGCGACTCCGATCCATATCGAGGACCGGGCGCTCGCGCATCTGAAGGTCGTCATCGCGACGAAGCTGCGCCGCAGCGAGAGCTTCACGGTCTCGTGGCAGCATCCCGAGGGAGAGCCGCGCGGGCGCAGCACGATCTGGCTGCACCCGTCGATCCCGATCCGGTTCGTGTTCGACGATCCCGAGCCGGCCGAGCTCAGCCGCGAGTGGATCGAGGATCTCGCGCAGTCGGCGAACTCCTCGGGCGGCATCTCGCTGGTCGCGGAGCACATCGAGCCGGCGCCCGACGACGCTGCCGACGACGCGCCACAGACCGTGACGGTCAACTGAGCGCCGGAGTAGCATCCGCGCCACGTCGCTGACAAGCCCCTCTTCGCCCTCCGCGCCGGACCGTAGGTTCGGATCGGGGCCGGCACCGTCCGGCCGACGAGGAGGATCCCATGGCGAAGACGGCCACGTCGACCAAGAGCTCGGCGAAGACGACCACCGGCACCACGACGGCCGGCAACAAGCGATGCCCGGCCCGCGGGGGAAGCGGCGCCGAGCGGACCGGTCTGCAGAACGCTGAGAGCGGCTTCCGCGCGTCGCCGGAGCTGAGCCGGAACCTGCAGTCCGTGCTCGTCGACCTCGTCGAGCTGCAGATCCAGGGCAAGCAGGCGCATTGGAACATCGTCGGTACGAACTTCCGCGACACGCACCTGCAGCTCGATGAGATCGTGCACGCCGCCCGCGAGCTCGGCGACACGATCGCCGAGCGCATGCGCGCGCTGCACGCGCTGCCGGACGGTCGCAGCGACACCGTCGCCCAGACGACGACCCTGCCGGAGTTCCCGCAGGGCGAGATCGACACCACCGAGGCGATCGACCTCATCACCGAGCGCCTCGAGGCGGCGGTGGGCACCGTGCGTGACGTGCACGATGCCGTGGACGAGGAGGACCCGACGAGCGCCGACCTCCTGCACGAGGTGCTGGAGCAGCTCGAGCAGCTCGCCTGGATGGTGAGCGCGGAGAACCGTCGGCCCGCGAAACGGTGAGCGCCCCCTCGGTGGGGGTCGCCGACGCCGTCGATCTGGCGGGCGGCGAGCCCGGATTCGCCGCGCGGGCGGTCACCGACGCGGCGCGCGACGTCATCGGGCTCGGCACGCACCTCGGCGCCACGATCGACTGGGCGGTCCGCTCCGCCGCGCACATCCCCCTCCCCGGTCCGTCGCGGAACGCGACGGACGCCGCGACCGCGGAGCGGTGGAGCGCGCTGGCCACCGCGGCGGCCCTGGACGTGGGCGCGGCGCGCGTGCTCGAGCCGCACCTGGATGCGCTGGCGATCCTCGCCGAGGCGCGCGCCGACGGCATCGCCGTCGACCTCGCCGCGCTCGGCGTGGATGAGGACGCGTCGTGGGGTGTCTACGCCGCCGAGGGCGGCGCGGCGCGCCTCACCGCACGCCAGACCCCGTCCGGCTGGGTGCTCGAGGGCACGAAGCCCTGGTGCTCCCTGGCGCAGGACGTCAGCCACGCGCTCGTCACGGCGTGGACCGGAGAGCACGACCGTCGGCTGTTCGCGGTGGCGATGACGGATGCCGCGGTCTCGCCGCACCGCGGACCGTGGGTCGCCCGCGGTCTCAGCCGCATCGTGAGCGCCCCGGTCGACTTCACCGCGGCATCCGCCGTGCCGGTCGGCGATGACGGCTGGTACCTTCGCCGCGCCGACTTCGCGGTCGGCGGGATGGGCGTCGCCGCGGTGTGGTGGGGCGGCGCGCTGCCCCTGCTGGCGGCGTTGCGCGCGGGCGCGGCGCGCGAGGGCGCCGATCAGATCGCCCAGATGCTGCTCGGCGAGGCCGACGCGCTGTCGTGGAGCGCCCGCGCGACGCTGCTCGACGCCGCCGGCCGCGTCGACGCCGCCGGTGCCGACCCAGGTGGCACCGGCGACGACCTGCGCATCCTGGCGGAGCGCGTCCGCGCGGTCACGGCGACCGCGGTGGAGCGCATCGTCACGCGCAGCGGTCACGCCCTCGGCCCCGGCCCGCTCACGGTCGACGAGGAGCACGCGCGCCGCGTGTCGGACCTCAAGATCTACCTGCGCCAGCACCACGCCGAACGCGACCTCGCCCGGCTCGGCCGCCTGGTGGCCTCGTGAGCGTCGCGTTCGACCATCGCGAGGCCGGCACGGCAGAGGAGCACTGGGCGCGGGCTCGCCCGTGGCGCGATGCCGCGAGGTTCGACCTCGACGGCGGCCGTCTCGTGGTCCTCGCCGCCCACCCCGACGACGAGACCCTGGGCGCCGGCGGGCTCATCGCGGCGGCGGCCGCCCGCGGGGCCGAGATCGTCGTGGTCGTCGCGACGGACGGTGAGGCGGCGGATGCCGATGCCACCGGCGCCGCGCGCGCACACCTCGCGCGCATCCGGCGGAGCGAAGTCGTCGACGCCGTCGCCGACCTCGCGCCGGGCGCACAGCTGCACCTCCTCGGCATTCCCGACGGCGAGGTGCGCGAGCACGCCGATCTGCTGCACGAGCGCCTGCGCGCGATCGTCGCGGACGGCGGCGACGCGCCCGGTGCCGCCCGCCGCGCGCCCGCCCGCAACGCCGCGGCCGCGCCTGCCACGACGCTCGTCGCACCGTGGTGGGGCGACGGACACCGCGACCACCGCGTCGCCGGCGAGGTCGCCCTGCGGCTGGCCGGCGCCGACGTGCGCGTGCTCGGCTACCCGGTCTGGATGTGGCACTGGGCCGACCCCGACGAGGTGGACCCGGCATCCTGGCGCGTCCTGCCGCTCGACGCTGCGGCGCGCGCCGCGAAGACGCGCGCCCGCGACCGACACCGCTCGCAGACCCAGCCCGACTCGAGCGGCGCCCCGACTCTCCACGACGGGATGCTGGCCCACTTCGACCGCGACCTCGAGGTGTTCATCGCGCCGCCGGATGCCGCCTCCACCCCGACCGACACCTTCACGCGTCGCTACCGGTCGCGCCCGGACCCGTGGGGTGTGCGCACGCGGTGGTACGAACGGCGAAAGCGGGCGCTCCTCGCCGCGATCCTGCCGCGCGAGCGGTTCACACGCGCGCTGGAGATCGGGTGCGGCGTGGGCGAGTTCACCGCCGAGCTGGCCACCCGCTGCGACGCCGTGGTCGCGATCGACGTCGCCGCCGAGGCCGTCGCCCGCACCGCCGAGCGCGTCGCGACGCAGCCGCACGTGCAGGTCGTGCGCGCCGACGCGCGGACCGATCTGCCCGCCGTCGCGCCGGGGCACAGCGAGCTCGTCGTGCTCTCCGAGGTCGGCTACTACTGGAGCGCCGCGGATCTGGAGATCGTGCTGGACGCGATCGAGGCGGCGGGCGCGGACCTCATCGCGGCCTGTCACTGGCGGCATCCCGTCGGCGACGCACCCCTGTCGGGCGACGCGGTTCACGCGGCGATCGCCCGCCGGGCCCGCACGCGCCTGTCCCGGTATCTCGACGAAGACGTCGTCATCGAGGTCTTCGCCCTGCGCGAGACGCCGTCGGTCGCCCGGGCGGAGGGACTCACCCCGTGACCGCGATCGAGGCGATCGGCGTAGTCGTGCCGGCGCACGACGAGGAGGAGCTGCTGGGCGCCTGCCTCGCCGCGCTCGCGCGCGCCGCGCAGGAGGCGCGCCCGCTCGTGCGAGACGTGCGGATCTGGGTCGTGCTCGATGCCTGCAGCGACCGGTCCGAGGAGATCGCGCGCGCCGCGGGCGTGGAGATCGTGCGGGTGGACGCGTGCAATGTGGGGCGCGCCCGCGCCGCCGGGGTCGAGGCGCTGACGGCCGCGTTCGCGGACGTCCCGCCGGCGCGGCTGTGGATCGGGAACACGGATGCCGACTCCACCGTGCCGCCGCACTGGCTCGCCGACCAGCTCCGGCTCGCCGATGCCGGGGCGGACGTCGTGATCGGCACGGTGCGTCCCGACTTCCGCGACCTCAGCGCCGAGCAGTGCGCGGCGTGGTGGGCGACGCACACGCCGGGCGTCGCCAACGGCCACGTGCACGGCGCGAACCTGGGCGTCCGCGCCTCGGCGCTGCTCACCGCGGGCGGCTACGCGCCGCTCGCGGAGCACGAGGATGTGGACCTCGTGGAGCGGATGCGGCAGACCGGCGCCGTGTGCGTCGCCGCAGACACCGCCTGGGTGCAGACCTCCGGCCGCACGTTCGGGCGCACCGACGGCGGCTACGCGCGGTACCTGCGGGAAGACCTCATCGCGCTGGCGCAGCGCACCGGGGCATCCGGATCGGAGGCCGCGGCATCCGCGCGGTCAGAGTCCGCGCCGCGGCGGGAAGTGCGCGATCGGGATGGGGCGGGTCGCGCCTGACGAGTCCTCCTCGGCGAGCCGTCGCGCCGCCGCCTCGGCGCACTCTTCGAGCGTCGCCATCCGGCACCGGCGCTGGGTGCCGCGCATCCAGACCACCTCAAAGCCGTCGTCCACCCGCTCCACGTACGCGACGATGTACGACGCGTCCGTCGCGGGCGCGCGGGTGTCGCACAGCCGCCAGGCGTCGGTGTCGATCGCCTGCAGATCGAGGAGATCCCCGGCATCCGCCGCCTGCGCCATCGTCGCCACCGCCTTCACGACCACCCTCTCCCGGCGTGCGTGGACGCACGAGGGGATTGACAGGGCGAGGCGGGTGTGCCTGCGGCGGTGCCTGCCGCGGACGTCAGCCGGTGAGAACCTCGCCCGTGTCCGGACCCTCGGGCTCGGGAACCAGGTACAGCCCGCTCGTGGAGTTGGCGGCGTGCGTCAGGGCTTCCAGCCAAGCCCGGTTCAGAGCCGGCTGCCGGCTCCCGTGGTACTTGTACACGATCGTCGCGTGGGGGTGCAGCCACACCGTGGTGCGGCCGTCGCCCAGGCTGGGGTCGTTGCGCCAGGTGAACGGGAACGGCTCGCCACGGCGGAGCTTCTGGCTGATCACCACCTGCAGGTGCGCGAGCACCCTGTCGTCGAAGTCGACCTTCACCGCACCGTCGTAACTCAATCTGCCCACGCCTTCACCGTAGCGCGTCGGTGTCACCGCAGCGCGTCGGCACGGCGGACGATCTCCGCGCACGCGCGGTCGGCGCCGAGCACGGTCGCCGAGATCGCGACGGGCGCCTCGACGACGGCGAGCAGCCCGGAGCCGAGCAGCATGGAACAGCGGGAGAGCTCGCCGTCGTGGATGCTCGGGAAGTGCACGACGTCGGATCTGCCGTGATCCTGCAGCACACGCGCGTAGTCGATCACGGCATCGGCGACCTCGTCCGTCGTGAGGACGCGATGACCGTCGATCAGGATGTCCTTCATGCTGCAGCACCTCACCTGTCGGCTCTCGTGATGATTGCTGACAGTCAAGTAGCACGCCGCGCGCACCGGCGAGGGGGTTGACAGGCTCCGGCGCCGCCCGTTAGTCAGGAAGCCGGCGGGACGTGCACCCGCGCCGCGCCGAGGAGGCGCCCGTGCGTGAGGGTCTGACAGAGCCGCGGGACGGTTGTCAACCCCCGGACACGGCCGGCGGGTCAGGAGCACAATCGCGGTATGGGACTCGCAATCATCCTTCTCATCGTCGCCGTCGTGCTCATCCTGCTGGGCGTGTTCGTGGAAGCGGCGAAGTTCCTGCTGTGGATCGGCCTGGTCATCCTGCTGATCGCGATCATCGCCTGGCTGATGAGGGTCGTCAAGCGCAACGCCTGACCGCCGGGCTCAGGCGCGGCGGTACTGCGACACCGTGGGGCAGTCGAAGGGATCCCGTGCGGCCAGGCCGACGCGGTTGAGGTAGTCGATGACGATCGCGTACGAGCGCCACAGGCTCGTCTCGGTGTACGGCACCCCGAGGCTCTCGCAGTAGTCGCGCACCACGAGGCGCGCTTTCGCGAGGTGCGGGCGGGCCATGCTCGGGAACAGGTGGTGCTCCACCTGGTAGTTCAGGCCGCCCATGAGCCACGTCACCCACCAGCCGCCGCGGATGTTGCGCGAGGTGCGCACCTGCTTGCTGAAGAAGTCGAGCCGTGCCGACTCGGCGATCACCGGCATCCCCTTGTGGTTCGGCGCGAACGACGCGCCCATGTAGACGCCGAACACGGCCAGCTGCACGCCGAGGAACGCGAAGGCCGTGCCGAGCGGCAGCAGCAGGAACAGCGGCACGGCGAGCACCGTGAAGCGCGTGGCGATGAGGGCGAGCTCGAGGCCGCGACGCTTGACCGGCTCGCGCGAGAGCAGGTGGCGGATGCCGAGCGCGTGCAGATTGAGGCCCTCAAGGGTCAGCAGAGGGAAGAAGAGCCACCCCTGTCGGCGCGTGATGAGGCGACGGATGCCGCGGGCCTGCGCCGCGTCCTCGGTGAGGAAGGAGATCGTGTCGACCTCGATGTCGGGGTCCTTGCCGACCCGGTTGGGGTTGGCGTGATGGCGTGAGTGCTTCGAGTCCCACCACGAGTAGCTGATGCCGACCACGCCGGCGGCGAGGATGCGGGCGAGGCGGTCGTTGGCGCGTCCGGAGGCGAGGATCTGCCGGTGCGCGGCCTCGTGGGCGAGGAAGGCGACCTGGGTGAGGACGATCCCGAGCGCCGCGGCGATGAGCAGCTGGAACCAGCTGTCGCCGAGCAGGATGAATCCCGAGATGCAGCCGCCGAGGCAGACGGCGAGGATGGCCCCCACGAGCGCGTAGAACCCGGGACGCCGCCGCAGCAGGCCGAGCTCCTTGATAACGTTGGAGACCTGCGTGTACGCGCGGGCGACGGGCGGGAACGTCTCCGCGGTCGCATAGGTCTGGCGGATCGGACCGAGGGTCGCGGTGGGAGCGATGGTTGCCATGGACGGCTCCGGGGTGATCGGCGGCTCCGGCGCGAGCGTCGGTTCCGTTGGGCGAAGCCAAAGGCGGATGCCGATCGCTGACGCCGACACTACGCGTGCGCCCATGCCGGTCCCGGCATGCGACGGCGTCGCGGGCCGCCGTCAGCGCGGACGCCCGGGCACGGCGTCCGCCGGCTGCGAGGTGACCCCCTCGGCGGCGGCGAGGCGCCGAGGGGACGCGAGCAGCGCGTCGCGCTCCTCGTCGTGGATGAGCGGAGCGAACTGCGCCTCGATGTCGGCGGTGTGGGCGGCGGTGGCCTTCTCGATGAGCGCCACCCCGGCATCCGTCAACGCGATGCGCACCTGCCGCGCGTCGACGTCGCCGCGCGTGCGGACGACGAGGCCGCGCTCTTCGAGTCGCGCGACGAGGTGCGTCGTCGAGCCCGAGCTGTAGAGCAGCAGATGCGACAGGTCGGCGGCGCCGAGCGCGCCGCCGGCCTCCCGCAGCGACAGGAGCGCCTCGTACTGCGCCGTCGTCAGGTCGGCTTCGCGCTTGAGGGTCGCGACCAAGCGCAGCAGCATCGACCGCTGCCCGCGCAGCAGCCCGCGCCAGATCTCCAGTTCAGGCGACAGTCGCGGCACGGCGACCTCCCGGGGAACAGCGGCGATCTATCTGTAGTCCGACGCCCCGCCACACGCCGCGGCGAGCGTGACACTCAGTGCGGCAGCGGGTGGGTGCACTCGAGCGCGGCTCCCTCGACGTCGACATCGGGGATGATGCGGTCGAGCCACCGCGGCAGCCACCACGCCGCCGTCCCGAACAGGTGCATGAGCGCGGGCACGAGCACCATGCGGACGACGAACGCGTCGAACAGCACCCCGATCGCGAGACCGAAGCCGAGCGGGCGCACCATGCCGAGGTGGCTGAAGACGAAGCCGCCGAAGACGGATGCCATGATGATCGCCGCCGCGGTGACCACCGCGCGTCCGCCGCGGACGCCGGCCACGACGGCGGTGCGGGCCGGCAGCCCGTGCACGTACGCCTCACGCATGCCCGACACGAGGAACAGTTGGTAGTCCATCGCGAGGCCGAACAGCACGCCCATGATGATGATGGGCGCGAAGCTCAGCACGGGGCCGGGATCGTGCGCGCCGAAGACGGCCGACAGCCACCCCCACTGGTAGATCGCAGTAACCGCGCCGAGCGCGGCGAACAGCGACAGCACGTAGCCCGCCGTCGCGATGAGCGGAACGAGGAGCGACCGGAACACCACGATCATGATGATGAGCGACAGCCCGACGACCACCAGCAGGTAGATCGGCAGGGCATCGGCGAGCTTCTCGGAGACGTCGATGTTGCCCGATGCCTGGCCGGCGACCCCCAGCGAGACCTCGCCCTGCCCGTCGGTGTCGATCGGCGACAGATCCCGCAGCGTGTGCACGAGCTGCTCGGTCGACTCGCTTGCGGGACCGTCGTGCGGGATCACCTGGAACGCGAACACCGTGCCGTCGTCCGAGACGCCGACCGGCGCGACCGCGACGACGTCGCTCTGCTCCGCGAGGACGGCGGCGACCTCGACCTGCGTGCGCAGCTGGTCGGCTTCCGCGACGGCATCCGGGGTCTGCGCGACGACGAGCAGCGGCCCGTTCTGCCCCGCGCCGAACTGCTCGGCCACCGTCTGATACGCGCGGTACTGCGTACTGTCGACGTCCTCGCTCGGTCGAGACGGCCGCGCTCTGGCTCGAGAGTGTGCTGCTGACCCCCGCCCGGATGCTCACCGAGGAGTGAGCGAGGGCCACACCTCGCCGCGCGCGTTCAGCGGATGCCGAGCTCGGCGTCGAAGTCGCTCGACGCGGGATCGAGGTGACGGAGGCGCGCAACGTCGGCGAACGCGCGGTCGGCGGACACCAGCCCCGTGATGTGCTCGCGCCGCATCGCTGTTGCGGCGAGCACGGCATCGAACGCGCCGAGACTCTCGTGGCGGCGGAACACCTCCATGCCGCGTTCGAGGTCCTCCGCCTCGAGGGGAACGAGCGGGGCGAGCAGGGCTGCGAAGCGCTCCGTCAGCTCCGCAGCATCCTGACGGCCGCGCCGGCGCGCCCGCACGTGCGCGAACTCCTGCAGAACCTCGACCGTCGTGGTCGCGGACACCCGGCCGTCGCCGATCGCCGCGATGAGAGCGCGGCACCGCGATTGCAGCGGGTGGTCCGAGCCGACCGCGTAGACGAGGACGCTGGTGTCGAGCAGGATCACCGCCCGGCTCGCAGTGTGTCGAGCTCGGCACGAAGCTCCGCGGGTTCCGGCACATCCATCGGCGGAGCCTGCAGGATCGCGGCGGCCGCCGCGGCCCGCCGGGTCTGATCAGGGGGATAGACGACGTCGATCGCCGTCCGAACCAGGTGGGCGACTGAGACGCCCCGAGCGGCGGCGGTCGACTCGAGGCGCGCGCGCTGCACGCTGTCGATGAGCACCTGCAGCCGCTCGGTCTTCATGCTCATACATTAGCAGGAGCATATGGGCGCAGTAGGGGCGGATGCCGGGGCCTCACGCCCCGGCATCCGCCCCTCGCCCCCGCGATTCAGCCGAGCGTCTTCCATGTGCTCGACGTCATGCTGTCGGCGCAGGAATCGGCGTCCACCGGCCAGTACCTCGAGATCGGCAGCACCGTGGCGGACGTGCCGCTGATGCCCGAAGGGTTCGATCCCTTCGCTCAAGCGCTGAGCGGACGGCCGTAATGCTCAGCGTCCATTCCGGGTTCACCGCTTTGGCACCGAACGGACATCACGCTCATCCTGGTGGGAGGCGGAGGTGCACGGTGGGACGCTTGAGCTATGACGGGGTCGAGAAGCTGGAGATCGACGACCGGGCGC
Source organism: Microbacterium aurum (assembly GCF_016907815.1). Classification (NCBI taxonomy): domain Bacteria; kingdom Bacillati; phylum Actinomycetota; class Actinomycetes; order Micrococcales; family Microbacteriaceae; genus Microbacterium; species Microbacterium aurum. Next base: position 1,126,324 of record NZ_JAFBCQ010000001.1, on the reverse strand, counting down.
TCGCGCACCTGCAACTCGTCATCGGCAGCAAACTGCGCCGCGGCGAGTCGTTCCTGTTCACGTGGCGGCCCGACACCTCGCTCGGCGGCGGACGTGTGTCGGTCTGGATGCACCCCCACGCATCGCTGGTGTTCCGGTTCGCCGGCAGCCGGCCGCCGCGCATCAACCGGGCGTGGGCGGAGGCCATGATGAACGCCGCCAACTCGCCCGCCGGCCTGTCTCTCGTGCCCGAGCCGCCGGAGCCGACCCCGGGCGCGGATTCGGGAGAATCGTCGCTGTGAGCGATCGGGGCGCGGACGACGACGTACCGCTGCGGGAGGAGACCTTCCAGACCGACGACATCGCGACGGCAGAGGCGATCGTGCAGCGGTTCTATCCCGTCGCGAAGCTGCACGAGTCCCGGCGGCGGTTCTGATTCGAGCAGACGACTCGCGGGGCCGACGGGATCACGCTGGCCCGCTTCAAGATCACACCGGTATTCGAACGGGTCGAGGTGACCGGGAACTACGAGACCGCCGTACTCGAAAGGGAACGCCGGGTGAACAGCCGGTGCGGCGATGTCGGATGTCCGCCGTACGGTTCTCGTCGTGACGACGTGCGTGCTCTGCGGCATGGGTGAGCCGGTGGCGGGTGCCGCGGGCATCGGCATCCGTGCGTGTCCGGTGTGCGGCTGACTCGTCGGCGACGTTCCGGACGCCGACCTGCCGCGCCCGCGCGTCGACGTCGTCTACTACCTGCGGTGGGAGGGCCGGATCAAGATCGGCACGTCGGCGCAGCCGCGTCGGCGACTGGCTGCGATCCGGCATGAGGAGCTGCTCGCGTTCGAGCCGGGTGACCGGGTCGTGGAGCACTCCCGGCACGTGCAGTTCGCGCACCTGCGCGAGGGCGGCGAGTGGTTCCGCGCCGATGCCGCGCTCGTCAGCCACGCCGCCGCGCTCGCCGGCGCGACACCACCGTGGCACAGCCACGCCCGGTGGGTCGCCGATGCCCTGCGTCGGAACGTCAGCTGAGACGCTGCTCGAGGCGGGTGAGCGCGCGCTGCTGCTGCGGGTTCAGCAGCCCGTCGGCGTACTCCTCGACGATGTCGGCGGCCGGACCGAGGTCGATGCGGGAGTCGGATGCCGCGAGGTCGGCGACCACGGGAGCGAAGGTCGTCGCGAACGTCTCGACGAGCGTCGCGATGTCGTGCTCGGTGCTGTCCGGGCCTGGGGTCACGCCGGGGCTGACCCCGCGCACCGGCCGGGCGCTCGTCCGCTGGGCTATCGCCCGCTGGGCTATCGCTCGCTGAGCTACGATTTCCGGCATGACGAACTCCGCGCCGATCGACGACGTTCCGATCGGCAGCGAGGGCATCCGGCTGGGACAGTTCCTGAAGTTCGCAGGCGTGCTCGATTCGGGCGGCGACGTGAAGGAGGCCATCATCGACGGTCTCGTGACGGTCAACGGCGAGGTCGACCGCCGTCGTGGTCGGCAGCTGCAGATCGGCGATGTGGTCGGCTTCGACGGACGCCGCCTGCGCGTGCGCCCGTGACGCGGCCACGTCGCCACGCCGGTGGTGAAGCGGGCTGATCGCGGTGAGCCCCGGTTAGCGTGGGACCATGCGGTGGCGTTCAGGACTGGTGGCCGGCGTGGTGCTCCTCAGCCTCTCCGTGACCGGTTGCGCGACCACTGCCGCGGCGGGCGGCGAAGGTGCAACGGAGCCGAGCGGGAGTGCGAGCGCCCATCCCACCGGCGATGCGGCCGCACGCGCGCAGGCGCAGGCGTGGCTGGATGCCGCGGCGCTCCCGCCTGGAGCCGTCCCCGCCGACGCGGCGGTCGCCGCCTTCACCTCCTACACCGGATGGCCGTGCGGGCCGATCGAGGAACGGGAGGCGTTCTGGAGCATCCCCGGCGCGACGGTCACCGGGACCGCCAACTGGCTGCGGGAGAATCCGACCGCGGACCTGCTTTCCACGGCGGTTGCTGCGATTCCCGAGGACCCGGCGATCACGAGTGCGGCCGTCGGCTTCATCCCGGAGATGGATGCCCAGGAGGGTGTCGTCTACACCATCGTGAAGACCGACGACGGCGTCGCGGTGCGCGCCGAGATCGCCGCGCTCACCGCATCCGCCACGTGTCCGACGCCACCCGGCGGCGGCACGTGGGGCCCGCCCGGTCAGGGCTGATCCTCTCCGCGGCGGCTGGTGTCGGTGGTGCGGCATAGTCTTCGCTCGTGGCCAGCCTCGACGACGTGCGTGCGATCGCGGCCGGACTGCCCGGCAGCGAAGAGCGGGCGATGACCGGTGGCGCCGCGTGGTTCGTCCGCAGCAAGCTGTACGCGTGGGAGTGCCACCCGTGGCCCAGCATCCCCGAGGACATGCGCGAGGTCATCTCGTCCGAACTCGTCGTGGGAGTGAAGGTCGCCGAGCAGATCGATGCGCTCGCGCTCATCGAGATGGCGCCGGAGGTGTTCCTGCGGACCACGACACGGTGGGGCGAGCCGAAGGTCGCGTTCCGCATGGCGCTCATCGACGCGGATCATCTCGCCGAACTCGTGACCGAGGCGTGGCGCGTGCAGGCGCCGAAGTACCTGCGCCGCGAATTCGACGAGACGAGCGTGTGACCCGGCAGTGCCAGCCCATCGGATGTCTGTACGCACCGCGAGCGAAGCCGCGGGCAACCGACCACGCAGTATCAGAAACTCGTGCGTGTCGCCCCTTGGATTGAAGACGTCCCTCGGCGTGAGGTGGCTTCGGCGTGCGCCGCAATGCGCCGTCAGCCGCGTTCGGTTGAGATCGAGAAGCCTTCCTTGGCGACGACGCGGCGGCGCCGGTTGTGCATGCGTTCCAGCACGGGTACAGCGACATCACGGAAGTCGTGAACGGTCGGCAGATCCGGGGCGCCGCTCCCCCGTGTGACACGGCCTATCTGCTGGATGATCCGCCCCTTGAACGACACCGGCACAGCCAAGAACTGTGTGTTGAGGGAGGGGAGATCGATACCTTCTCCTGCGACCTTATCGATCGCGATCAAGACGAAGGGGTCGCGTGCAGCGTCCAACGAGCTCAGGCGTTCGCGTACTGCCCGTCGCTCGGGGCTCGGCAGGCGGCCGTGGAGGCGGACCACCGGAACCGTTGTGCGAGCTTCGGCAGCGGTCGCGAGTGCCGCGAGATGGTCGAGCCTGTTCGTAAGTACAAGTGAGCGTCGGCCTTGCGCTGCGGCGCGCTCGATCTCCGTGACCACTTGCTCGTTTCGCGCTTCGTCCGCGGCCAACTCCGAGTAGATCGCCTGCATGGAAGGGCCGCCTTCACCGGGTTCTGCGGTGGTGAACGCCGTCTCGTGTACGAGGAAGCGTCGTTCTTGCGCTTCACGGGGCACGATCCTGTCGCGGATGGGCCCGGCCTGCATGGTGATCAGTCCGTCCATCTGATCTGCCCGGTACGGAGTCGCGGTCAACCCGACCCAGTTGCGGACACTGACTTCGCGAATCGCCGCTTCGACTGCTGGGCCCGCGATCGCGTGACATTCGTCGACGATGAGCGATCACAGTCTTGCCCGCGCCCGGGGGCGCTACGAGCACCCCCGTCTCGTGCCGAAGCAGCTCTTCGACTGTGGCCGCCTGCTCGGGCCGCAACTCCCCCCGCGCTCCCGCGAAGAGCGGCCAACTCTTGCCGCGCTCCGGATAGATCCTGTTCCAGCGCGCGGATGCGCTCTTGCAACTCCTGGATCCGGTCGGGAACGCCCACACCTCGACCGTACCCGCGCCGGGCGCCCCGCTCTGCAAGATCCAGCACCGGCGCGCGCGAAGCTCACTCTCAAACCCCGGCGGGGAGGGCTGACCCCGACTCTAGCCAGCCCACCGATTGTGAACTACAGTTGACACATGGTCGATGTCGTCAAGAGCGCGGTCTTCGACCAATGGATACGAAAATTGAAGGACCGGAACGCGCGAGCCCGGGTGCTGATCAGGATCGACAGACTCGCCGCGGGCAACCCCGGCGACGTGAGACCGGTCGGCAACGGCATCTCGGAACTGAGAATCGACTACGGCCCCGGATACCGGGTCTACTACCTCCAGGAACGGTCTCGGTTCATCCTCCTGCTCTGCGGAGGCGACAAGTCCACCCAGCAGTCCGATATCACCCAGGCACACCGAATGGCACAGGAGTGGAAGAACCATGACCGAGACGACTGAACGCTTCAGCCGCTACGACACGGCCGACTACCTCACCGACCCCGCCGACGCTGCCGCCTACCTCGAGGCCGCCGTCGAAGACAGCACCGACCCGGCCGATGTCACGCGTGCACTCGGCACTATCGCCCGATCCGGGAACCTCAGCGAACTCGCCCGTCGCACCGGCATGAGCCGCGAGGGCCTCTACAAAGCGCTCTCAGCCGACGGCAACCCGAGCTTCGCCACCATCGTGAAAGTCGCGGACGCTCTCGGACTCAGACTCCACTTCGAATCCGTCGCCTGAGGCGACGTTATGCCTCCGCCGACCATCGCTGGCCGCAGGAGGATCTCGCGGCCTCGTCCGCGGTCTGGCGTTCTAGAGTGTCCGGGACACTGCGGGGTCGCCGACACCACCGCTGCGGCCCTCATGACCCTCACGTGAAAGAGCTAATACCCCGGGTGACCGCGGATTTGTTGGCGGAGACGGAGGGATTTGAAATCGCGCCGATGGCAACTGAAGCCGGCTGTAACCGCATGATTCCGCGGGTTCTGATGTCACGGAAGGCCGCTTCGATCAGGTCAGCGGGTTTCGATTCGTGGCAGAAACGTGGCGGGGCGCCCAGCGCGAATCTGGCAACCTCGCCTACACGGCAGGCGCGCGATCTGAGGCTACTCGCTCGCAGCTTCGACCATCATCTCGACGGCTTCGATCATGCCGTACCGGTCGCGCAACGTGTCCAGGATCTCCTCGACGGTGAGTGCTGCACCGTAGCGGCCGGAACGACTCGCGATCTCCTGCACCGAGGCGAGCGCATGCCTTGGGTTGAGTACGACGGTATTCTTCGCGAACTCCTTGGCGCTGAGCACTTGGATGCCCGACGGAATCTTGTCCGCGGGGAAGTCCTTGAGGTTCTCCGTGACGATCGCTCCTGCGCCCCCGATGACGGCCGCCGCGACCACATGCTCGTCATGCGGATCGGGAAGCCCGAACGTACCGTCCAGCGGCTCCCAACCTGCGACCTCCGCGTCGGCGAACTCTCGCCGCATCGCGGCGATGAGGGTCGCTGCACGGCCAGCAGCCTCGGTCACGGGTATCCCCCGCTTCACGAGCTTTGCCTCCTCGTGAAACTCGAGCTCGTCGAGGATCACCGAACTCCGGGTCGGTCGATACGCGCCCTCGATTGCGAGGGAAAGGAGGAAGTCACGTTGCAGGCTCGGCCACAGCACGCTGGTGTCGAGGGTTGCTGTGAACACGACCCCATCCTGTCAGCCTGCGAGGTCAGAGTCGTGCTGCCCGCCTCGCTGCAACCGCCTTCCTCGCCGCTTTCAGGTCCTCGAGCGTCTGCTCGATGTTGTCTTCGCCGACGGCGTCGCGCGTGGCGGCGAGCATGTCGTACTGACGCTCCCGCCGGCGCTCTCGATATTCGAGCAGATCCGCGAGGAGAACGCGTCGGTGCGTTCCAGCCTTCTCGAACGGGATCTCGCCCTCGTCGAGGAGCTTCACGATGGTCGGGCGGCTCACGTTCAGGAGATCCGCTGCCTGCTGAGTGGTGAGCCGTGTTGCCTGGGGTACAACTGACACGGCCAGCCCGCTCTGCATTGCGTCCACAATCTTGCGGAGGGCAAGGTAGACCTCTTCCGGAAGCTCGACCTGATCGCCTGGACGCGCCCCCGCAAGGAAGTACCGCGGCTCGGGAAGAGCCCGGCCAGCGGCCTCATGGGCCATGAGGAAGTCCAGAACAGGAGCAAGTTCGCCTCCCCTGCTGGGAAGGTACGTCTCTTCAACGACTGCAGCGCGAGACATGGGAATCACCTCAATACACGTAAACGCAGGAGGTTGCGTTTGTTGCGATTACGTTAGCATGTGTCACCGACAGATCGAAGGAGCATGCTGGGATCAGGGCCACTGCCGGCCGCGCTCACCGCATGTCGAGCTGCCCGAGCGCATAGCTCCACGGGATGCGCTCCTGCTCGAGGCGTATGTTGCCCTCCGCGCTCAGAGACTGGAGCGTCGCGCGTTCACCGGGAGTAAGTAGTTCGAGCACACCGACATTCGGATCCGGGTCGATCCCCCAGAGATCGCGGTGGTCGTACAGGGTGTCGCCGTCCATCAACGCGGAGGTAGCATCGACTCCCCGGGCTCGAAGTCGGTTGAGGATGGCGAATCCGTGCGAATCGAGGTCTCCCCAGTAGGTGACCGCCTGCGCCCAGGGAAGGCGAGCAACGAGGTCGACCCGGTGTCCGCCGCCATGTATCGCCACTGCCTGGGGCACGTTCGGCATTGCGAGCAGTGTGGCGAGGTTCTCGAACACGAACACGCGCTCAGGCCGGATCGCGTTCGCCGCCAGATCGCCGACGGGCGCCGTCACATCGGTGAGGCCCTGGAAGGAGAGCGACGGATCGAGGACACGGATTCGCATGAGCGGAGACGGCTCGCGGAGACCCAATCCGGGTGCGCCGGTTCCGGCGCGATGCAGCGCCTCGACGAGGCCGCGGCGGGCTTCGATCCACTTGGTGTGGATGCCGCGAATCGGCAGTTCCCGGATGAGTCGGCCCGATGTCGGGTTCTCACGCAACCAGGTCAGCACATCGACGAGCCTGTCGAAATCGGCCGCATCCAGGTCGGTGATCGCGCGGGCATGGGCGCGGAGCACACCGCCGGCATCGGACCCGACCAGACCCCTCAGCTCGCCGAGTCGCGTCACCAGACGCCGCCAACCGTCTGCCTCGCCGGCGACTCGAGCGATCGCCTCGGGCCCTCGGATCACCGCGCGAACGGGTACTTCCTGCGAGCCGACGCGCGACCAACTGCGGAGGACCCATTCGAGCTGGATGTCCGGCTCTGCGGTCACGTCGCGCCAGGAGTTGACCCACCCTCGAACACGATTCAGGTCACTCAGCGCCTCCCGCTCTGTCGGCGGCCGCAGGGGCACATCGAGCACGACACCGGCCTGCTGCTCGGCCGCCCACGTGCGCGCATCACGGTCGAAGAGCTTTTTCGCGCGCGCACGCAGGTCCGGCGGCGTGACGGGCGTCGTCACGCGCGCGACTCCGCATGCGGGGTGGAGGTGGCCTCCGGCTCACCGACCGCGAACACCACGTTCGCCAGTCGTGACGTGTTGCGGTCGGGGTTCGATACCGACGTAATCGCGCCCACGTACGGCTCGAGTGTCTGCAGCAGCTTCTGAGGTGTCGCGAGGATCATGTGGAACCCGAATTCCCGGAACACCTCCATCGCGTTGCGCGTGTATCGACTGTCGGCCTTGTCGAATGCCTCGTCGAGCACGATCGACCCGAACCTCGGGACCTCGTCCTCTTCCTCAGTGAGCTGGTAGCGCAACGCCGCGGCGAGGCAGAAGATGACGAGCTTCTGCCGCTGACCGCCCGACAACCCCTCGGCGGAGTCGTACACTCGCACGACCCGGCCGGTGAGGTCCTTCTCCCGTGCGAGGAAGCTCACGTGATGCCGTGTGTCGAGCACACGATTTCGCCAGTCGATGTCGATGCGGTCCTTGGAGCCGAGTCGACCGATGACGCGCTGCAGGACGCCGAAGCGCTGCTCCGCGCCGGCGGCGGACTCGTCAGCCCAGTTGCCTTCGACTATGCGGCGCAGGTCGGTGAGGAACTCGTCGACCTCCGGCGTCCGGGTCGTCTTCACATCGATCTCGAGGAAGCGATCCGTCCCCTCGAACGGGGACCGTCCGAGGGATGCGTTCACGGGAAGAATCCGTTCGCGGATGAGCCCCGGGGCGTCGCGGAGGTCGCTGAGCAAGTGGGCCACGACATCCTGCGAGCGCTCCCGCAACAGCTTGCGGAACTCGGCCTCCTTCTCGGGCAGGCCGCGGGCGAGGATCCCCTCCCGAAGTTCGCGATACCCGTAACGGTCACGGATATCGGCAGTGAGCTCGGCGGATGCTGCTGGCCACCCGAGTCGGAACTCCGCCGCACGTCCCGCGAAGCTGGCTTCAGCGTCGGCTGCACGGCCGGCCGCGGCGTCCTTCTCCCTCGAGAGCGCCGACTGAACCTTGCGTGCGACCTCGTCGACCGTCTCAAGGCTGACAGAGCGTCGCTCGGCGCGAAACCGTGCTTCCAGCGACTCGGCGATCGCTTCGTCGACCGGAGCGTGCGGAGTCGCCTCGAGTCCGGCGATGTGTGCCGCGATGCTCTCTACGTTCTTGCGGGCGACAGCATGGTCTCCGACCGCCCGTTCGTGACTCTCGTTCTTTTCGTTCAGCCGCTGGGTTGCTCGCTCCGCGGCCTCCTGTGCTTCACGGAGAGATCCGGACTCACTGGTGAGCACCCGGAGTTCGTCGCGCCGGGCGGCAGTGACCGTCTTCGCGGATGCGAGATCCACCTGGCTCCACGTGAACGTCGATACGCGGGTGAAGACGTCACGCCGAGTGACAGCGTCGTGATGAAGCGAGTCCGCGTCCGACTCGCGGGCAGCGGTCTTGTCCTTCGCGAGTTCCGCTTCGCGCCGACGGTCTAGCAGCGCTTCAAGTCGCGCTTGGGTGTCGCCGCCGAGCATCCAGCGGGTGGCGTCACCGACGTCGTGACGGTCGTCCTTCTCGTACCTACGTGAGTTGCGCTTGACGAGGCCGCCGATCGTGACGCCACGGTCGACGCCATCGAGCTCGTCGGGGTGTGAAACGCAGGCGTAGTCGAACTCGGTGGCGATGCGCTTGCGGACATAGGACGCGAAGGGTCCGGCGCTCACCACGAGGCGATGAACAAGCGAGCGGGAATCCTTGGGGCGACGCGGCTCGTCGACCGAGTGCGGGACCGCTTCGATGATGAGCCTGACACCCAGTGTCCGCGACTCGGCCGCCCGACGCGCAGCGACAAGGTGTTCGTCCCGGACGAGGAGCGTCGGCGCAAATGGGGCCATCACTCGCTCTACCGCGCCGCGCCATGCGGAGTGCTGCTCTGCCACCGAGATCAGCTCGCCTGCAAAAGGAAATGCCGATGCCGGCACACCGACAGTGTCGGCGAGGAATCGCCGGGCGCTCAGTAGCCTCTCATCGAGGTTGCTTCGGTGATCTCTCAGCGCCTGAATCTGCTTCGTTACTTCATCCAGCGCCTTGCGCGCCTGACTGGCGGCGTCACGCACCTCATACGACACCGCGGGGATATCGCGCGCCGCCTCGGTAACGGCCGCCGCAAGGAGCTCCGCGAACTGCTCGGGATCCTCGGGCACCGGCGCACCGATGCGCGCCAACTCGGCGGTCAGCTGGGCTCGATACTGCCCGGAGATGTCCTCGGCGCGCTGTGCACTCTCGATCCGCTCCTGCAGAAGCTCAACCCGCGCGCCACCCTCATCCCGAACACGCGCCTTCGCGCTCTCCAGCGCCTCGGACGCCAGCCGCTGCTCTCGCTCGGCGTCGCTCACCTCGCTCTCGGCGCGCGCCAGCACGGCGCGCGCGGGACCCGCGGCCTCCTTCGCAAGCCGAAGCTTGAGCCCCGAAGTGAAGGGCTCGACGGCATCGTGCAGATCAGAAATCGCCGCCATCTCGGCACCGGCCAGATCGAACGCGGTGATGGCCTCGTCGACCTTGCGGAGCGCATCAGCCTGCTTACGCAAGTCGACCACGTGCTTGTGGGCCGCATCGAGCTCCGTGAACTGCTCGACCGCAGTCTCCGCGCGTGCAAAGGTCCCCGGCTGATCGAGCATGAACCCGCGGAACAGCGCATCGAGCGTGCCGAGGTTCTTCGCCGACTGCGTCTTGTGGAGAAGCTGGAGCGTCGCGTCCCCGCGGAAGCCGAACTGGCGGATGACACGCTCATGGAAGCGTCCGTGCCGTCCACCGGTTGTGATGAGCGCATCGGGGAAGGCCTTCGACATTCGGCGCGCGTCGATTCCGCCTTCGACATGCGGCTTCACTTCGAGAAGCTCCACCTCGCCGCGCGCGAAGATCCGCGCATCCTTCAACACTGTCGGCTCGGTGCGTGTGCCGGGTGCGTGGAACACCCGCAGCAGGACGACCGGTTCGTCACGAAGACTCTCGTAGCGCAGCAGGATGCCGCTCCAGGTGGCCTTCGAGCGAAGGTACGTCGTGGTGGCCCGATCAGCGGTCTCGTCCGCTTCCTTGCTCCAGGCCCCGCGCACGTAGCTCATCAGCGTCCGATCGCTCTGTCGAGATGTGCCGTCCTGAGCTGCCGCGTTGAGTCGCAGCCACCGATCGGGGGTGAGAACCGCGGCGATCGCGTCCAAGAGGGATGACTTGCCCGATCCGGATGCCCCGGTGAACAGGTGACCGTCGCGCGCGACGTCCACGGCGACGTGGCCCGCGAACGTGCCCCAGTTGACGAGTTCGATCTGGGCGAGGCGCCACTGACCGGGCCTGGTCGGATCGACCGCCGGCTCGTCAGTGGGGAAGGTCAGCATCGTCATGCGCTCGTGTCCTCGGCATCCGTCGGCGCGGCAGCGACCTCATCCTCGCCCTCCAGGGCGATCCGCTGATACTCCGCGGTGATCGCGCGGATCTGGTCGGCGTCAACGAGCAGCCGGAGCACCGGAGAGATCTCGGCGCGGTCATCGCCGACGGCGTGCAGCACACGGAGCTTGTTCTGCATCTTGTTCCACGACGAATTGACTCGACTCGCGAAGTCCTTCTCGTCCCGATCGGGGGTGCGGAACACAGCGAGCTGCTCGAAGACCTCCGCCTGCCCGACGATCACGCGCCCACGGCCCTCCTCGCTCAGCAACGTCTGGCGCAGGACAAGCAGCATCGCCGTGTCGAGGAACGTCAAGGCCTCGGACCGCACCGCCTTCGGTGCTTCGTCGGAGGGAGCGTTGCGGACGAACGCGAACTCGTTGTCACGGTCGATGACCAGTTCGAGGAACAGCTCGGCGAGACGCGAGCGGATGACCGCCTCGTCGGTGAGCAGTACTGCCCACAATTGCGCCTCTCGTGCGCCTGAGAGGTACGGGCCGCGCACCAGACGGAGCAGGACCCGCCTGGTCCGATCCGGAAGCTCCCCTACGTCACCGCGCCAGAGGCCGGCGTGCTCCACGGGGGCGGCATCCGTTGGAATCACTTCGGTCATGTCACCGCTCCTGTGAATCGGTGCGCCGCGACGATTGCCGCACGCGGAACTCCGTCGGCGCCCTGCCACGTGAGCACCTCAGGTTCGTCGTCGACGCTTCCCTGCTCGGCCGCGATCGAGAGAAGTCCGATCACACTTCCGACCCCCTGCGTCGCGGGGTATCGAGCGAGGACGTCTGCGACCGTGCATGACTCCACCTCAGCGAGCAGGTCGTTGATGTTCCGGGTGAGCTCGTCGAAGTCGATCTCGGTCTCACGGGCGATCGCCCGCAACTCCTCGAGGCTCGCGAGGGATGCCGTATGCGTGACGATCTCCTCGGTGGCGGCGAATTCTGCGGGATCGTGGAGGTCGATCGCCCCGACACTCGACATGGCCACGGCGGAGAGATCCAAAGTGAGCGACGTCGGATGCCATGGACGCGTATGCGCGGATGCTTCCACACCCGCGTGCTGAGCCTCCCGCAGAAGAGTCCGCAGGACCCGGTCGCGCTGGTAGTCCTGCGACTGCACGTAGCGGCGGAGCGCCCGGGCGAACAGCGTGATGACATCGTGGATCTCCGCGCTTCGTCCCTTGAGCGTTGCGAGGAAGGCGCGCAGTGCCCGGCGCTCATCCGAGGTGAGATCACGAGCGAATCTGCGGTCGAGGATGCGACGGATGTCGGCCTCGAATGCGGCACCGAGTGCAGGGTCGAGCACGAGCTGGGAGAAGGCAGCGAAACTGCGGCCTGCATCCGAGTCGGAGATGTGGTCGATTCCGCGGAAGACTTCGTCGACGACTGACGCCTGAGAAACATCGGACTCGACGATCTTCGCCCTCAGCGACGCATTCAGCGTCTCGAACTCGGCACGCACCCGAGCAAAGTCGTCCGGCACGTCCGCCGCCTGCGCCAGCACGTCGCGAACGCGCTCGAGCGCCCGGTCTTCATCGATCGCGGACTCGTCACCGGAACGCAGGCTCTCGATCCGCCGCTCAATCGACTCGATCTCTTCCTCGAGTAGCGCGATGCGCGCTGACACGTCAGGATCGGTGTCGATCGCGAGGCGACGGACCTGCGCCGCAAGACTCGCAAGCCGAGACTCGGTCACACTCGAACGCGGGGCGGCACGCCCCTGCAAGAAGCGGATCCCGGCGATCGCATCCGGGGAAAGCTCGAGCGTCTCACCCCGCGCTTCCGATGACGGCCGACGCACCAGGAAGCCGGCCGATCGCCACTCCCCGCAGTACCCCTTCGCAGTCAGCGGCAAGATCAGCCCCTGCGCACGGAGCCGCTCGAGGTCGGCATCGATCCGCTCGTACAGCTCCTCAGCGTCGACTCGGCGCTCGTCTCCGCCCAGGTGGATCCCGAGAAGACCGGCGACCACGGGTGCGCTGTCGGCTCGAAGCAGCTTCCACGCCGCATCGCGCTCCGCAAGCTGGGCGAGCTCGAGAACCTGGGCAACGGCGGGCACGCGTCCATTCTGAAGGAACACACCGACATCCGTTGACGCGGCGACAGCCGCGGGTGGTTCGGACAGAGTCACCCGATCAGGTAGACCATTCCACGGCCGTCCGCTGCGAGCGACTCGACGAACTTCTGCGCCCGCCTGAGGTAGTCGAGGACGTAGCGAAGCTCGTCGGCATCGTCGGCTCCGTGCCGGCTGCGCCAAGTGCGCGCCCACAATCGCACCTCAGACTCGTCGGTCGCGCAGAGCTCGTCCCGAATCGAGGGCACCTCCTCCGGGAGGATCGTCCTCACCCACGGGTCCCAGCCCATGTCGTGCATCGTCACGTTTCCCTCGAACATGCGGTAGCACGAACCAGTGGCAGGGCTTCCCGTCCCCGAGCGCGTTAGGGACTGCAAAGCAGACCACGCCTTGTCGAGATAGAGCATGTCGCGCTTCGGCGAGACCTGCTCGAACGTCGTAGCGCTCATCGCCGCGTGGGGCTCCAGGCCCCACGCGTCAGCGAGCGGATCGCTGGAGAGGATGCTGTGCGGGTCATCGACCGCCTGCTGAACGAGGTCGGCGTCGAAGGCATATGCGTAGTAACGGATTCCCATGCGGCCAGCATCCCGATGGAGGCGCAGCCACGATCACCGCATCCGACGCCGTGGGGAGAACGCGCCCGAATCCGCCGCTGTGGAGGAACGGAGGCCTTCGCATGGCCCCGCCCCTGGAGACCGAGGGATATGCGCTCGCGGTCTCGCGGGCTGCGGCACTGAACCTTCGCCCGGTCCAGCCGCAACCGAGCAGGTTGATGAGCGGGAACTCATGATCGAGCTCAGATCGCCCAGAACGGAACGCTTCGCCGACGTGGCAGAATGGCGGATTTCGTGGCAGATGCGAAATAAACAGCCGTTGATCTGGGATTTTTCCGCGGAGACGGAGGGATTTGAAATCGCGCCGATGGCAATGGAGGTCAGCTGAAACCGCGTGATTCCGCGGGTTGTGACCCCGGCGGCGTCCGTTTCGATCAGGTCGATTCGGTTCGATTCGTGGCTGAAACGTGGCAGCGATTGAGGAGCGATCCCGCGGCCGCGCGCCGCATTCAGCACGCGATTTCAGCCTACGCCGATTCAGACTCGACGATCATTTCGAGGGCTTCGACCGCTCCGCGCCGCGTCTCAAAACGGTCGAGGATTCTGGGCGGAAGCTATCTCCTCACGAAGACCCGGTCCTGTGCATTCAGACGCCTGACGGACTTGAGTTTGTCGTTGTTGATTAATCAGTGGTCAGCGATGACAACATGCTAAGTTGTCGATGTTGATTTAGGGCGGAGCGGTGATGACAAATTCTACGAGTGGGCGGCCGGGACGCGGACGACCGAGCCGTGAAGTGATCTACAAGCGTTTCGCGACCGCAATCGATGAGCTGGCGAACTACGGCGGGCTGCCGAAGCCCTACGAAGCCAAGTCGCTGTGGGATCATCTGTGGCATCTTGAAGCTCACCACTCGACAGCGATCGAGGGAAACACTCTCGTCCTCCGCGAAGTCGAGACCCTGCTCGAACAGGGGCGCGCTGTGGGGGCGAAGGAGCTGAAGGACTACATGGAGGTCCTCGGATACGCCGAAGCCGCCCGGTGGGTATACCAGCAGGCCGTCGCCCCGGATGAGTGGTCGCACGACGGTCTGGTCACCGTCACCGAGGTTCGGCGCGTCCATGCTCTCGCCATGGCGAAGGTGTGGGAGGTGGCGCCACACCCGGATGCGCATGACACCGAAGGGCCAGGCAATTGGCGGCAGCATGAGATCCAGGGATTTGCGGGCGGCATGAAGCCCCCGACCTTCCCGCTCATCCCGTCCGAGATCACCGCGTGGGTCGATCGAGCAAATCACTTGCAAGAACAGATCACCGATGGATCACTCACCATCGCCGCGGTTCCGGAAGAGCTGGCCCGGCTGCATCGCGAGTTCGAGTGCGTCCACCCGTTCATCGATGGCAACGGACGCAGCGGAAGACTCCTGCTTAACCTTCTACTCATCCGGCTCGGGTGGCCGCCCGCGATCATCCTCAAGGAACAGCGACGGAAGTACCTCCGCGCACTCGAACGCTCGGATCAAGGGGATGACGGGCCTCTGGCAGAAGTGATCAGCCGCTCCGTCGTCGACAATCTCCATCGGCTCATCCCGAACATCGCCGGCCCTGCCAAGTACGTGCCTCTCGAGGCACTCGTCGACGACGACTTCAGCCTCGTCGCCTTAAAGCAAGCCGCATCGCGCGGGCGCCTCGAAGCCATCATCGGGAGCGACGGCCGGTACCGGTCGAGCAAGTCTGCTCTCGAGGAGTACAAGGCATCAAAGTACTCACGTGGCGAGAAGAAGCAATAGTCGGCACGCGCTTCACCACATCGATCCCCCTCACGAGTCGCGAGGGGGATCGATGTGGTGCAATCAGCGCTGGTCGCTCATCGCATGAGGTCGGTGCAGGTCGAGCGGAATCACAAGCGACTCCGTCGGAGGGAGGATGAGACTCGTCGGTTCGACTCCGACAGTTGTCCCGGTCAGCATTGCCCGGTCTCCGGGTCGACGGTCATCTTCCCGCACACCGATCCGCCCTCGGGCGCCTCGTCGACGACCGAGGAGGTGACGCTCGTCCAGCGCACCGCCGTGCCCGCCGGTACGCCGTCCTGGTCGCGGAGGAGGACCTCGCGATCGCCGATGAACGTGCCGGTATCGGGGTCGATGATGATGTCCACCCGGGTGCCCCACGCGTCCTCGACGCGGCCGATCGCGACCCCCGTGCGGCCGTCAAGGGTAGCTTGATCGCTGGTGAACGTGACGCCCGGGATCATGGCCGCAGCCTTGTACATCGCGGCGCGCAGGTCGGCGGGCACGTTCCCGACACGGAGACGGTCGGCCATGTACACGAGAGCCTCGGTGTCGGGCGAGGGACCGGAGCCGAGGGTGACACGGTAGATGTAGTTGAGCAGTCGATACGGGTCACGCGGAAGCTGGTCCAGATCGGCAAACCCCGCCCCGGCGTCACCCCCGTAGAACGCGCCCCCAGGTGCCCGGAGAAGATCCCCGGCCTCGAATGAACCTGACGAGGAGGACACGGCGTCCCACCACGCGTTCGCCACCTGCTCGGACTCCGGACCGAATGTCGCCGCGATGGATTGCGGACCGCGGACCCACACCCAGTCATCGGAGGGATCTGCGGGGCGGTAGAGAGTGTCATCGGACGCGTACTGGTACGACGCCACAACATCACCGATACCTCCGCTTGAGAGGTGTACGCCCCTGGTGTTGACCCTCAGATATTGGCCGGGCTGCACCACGGGATCGACTGAGGCGATCGCGGCGGCGCTCGCCTCGTCGAGCACGGCGGCGGCAGCGGCATCCGCCCCACCACGCCAGCCAGCGAGGCCGACCACGTCCGTCAGCACGAGCCCCGCCACCAGTGCCGCGGCGCCGACCGTACTGAGTCCGCCGATCGCAAAGCGTCGGGCGCGTCTCGGTCGGCGCGACGTGCTGATGTGCGGCTGGGCGGAGCCGGAGGCTGCGGCCAGGAGCGCCGCCCTGCCCCGGTGCAACGTCGACTCCGGCGGTTCGGTCTCGCTACGCGTGTTGCGCAGCAGCGTCAACTCGTCCATGTTCCTTCTCCAGTTCGGGATCGTTGGTGCCGGCCGCGGTCCGCAGGATGCGGCGGGCACGATTCAGGCGTGAGCGGACGGTGCCGATCGGCACGTCGAGAGCGCGTGCGATGCCCGCGTAGTCGAGGTCGCCCCAGGCGTACAGCAGCAGGGTGTCGCGGTCGGACGCGGGCAGGCCACGCAGCGCCGAAGCCAAGCGCCGCGTGAGCCGTGCCGCGTCCAACCGCGCGCCCGCCTGCTCGATCATGTCGGGCGAGAGCTGCGCCGCGAGATCCGCGACCATGCCCTTCCATGCCCGCGCTTCCAGCCGCACATGCTTATGCATCAAGCGGGTGGCGATCCCGAACAGCCAGGGGCGAGCATCGACGATCGCGAGGTCGTACGCTGCTCTCTTCTCGAAGGCGACGAGGAACGTCTCCGACATCACGTCCTCGGCGCTGCCCTCTCCCAGCCGCTGCGCCGCGTAGCGGTAGATCGCCGGCGCATGTCGATCGAAGAGCAACGCGAACGCACCCGGCTCATCCGCCGAACGTTCGATCACCTCGTTGTCTGCGCTCACGTCTGTATTGCTCATTCCTCCCGTTCGAGTTCACGATCCACCACCTCGACCCGATCTGATGACACGACGTGCCGGTGCGGACAACGCGACGATAGCCGCCGACGGCGCGAGCACAGCGAGCGGAAGCAAGCGCCCGAGCGGGCACGCCGAGTCGGGGAGGAGACGGAGGGATTCGCGCGCTCGGTCTCACCCTTGAGTAGCCGCAACCATGCGCCGAGCAACTCACAGTGAGCAGAACGCTCAGCAGAATCCCACAGAACCGCAAGATTGCTCAACGCCAACCACATCGAAAACGTGGCAGAAATGGCAGATTTCGTGGCAGAAGCGAAGAAAAATAGCCCTTGATCGGTGCTTTTTAGAGCGGAGACGGAGGGATTTGAACCCGGCCCTTCGAGCGCCTCATGCCGGCACAGACCCTCAGTTCCCGCTGTTCACCTGTACTTGCAGTCGTCGTGCTCGTCGCTGACGTGAGGACACCTTCGTTCGCCGGGACGCAAACGAGACGCACGCAGTAGCCTTGCGACCCCTGGCCGCGGTTGCGTGGGCAGCCTCCTATCCTCCCGCTAGCACCCCTCGGCTCCTCGCGGCACGCGCGAAGCGGATCCCTATCCGGGCATTGCACGCATGAGGAGCGTGGTGGGCGGCTCAGCGTCCTATCCCAAGACGGCGGTGACGGCGTCGGCTGCGATATTGACAGATGTCGTCGAGCTGACCATCGTTCCTTGGACGATCGCCCAAACGTTCTCATCGAGTGCGTAGCCGAGGTAAGTTCCTATACCTTCGGGGACCCCTTTCGAGAACATGGCGATGTCGCCGCGCGTGGTGTGTTCGTACTCATTGGACGCTTCAAGCGCAGACACAAGCTCCGATGCTGACGCCGCGTCGACTGCGAGAACGATCACGTAGAAGCCGCCGTCCGAATACGGGATGCCGTAGCTGCAACCGACCGCATCGGTCGCGGTTTCGAACGTATGACGCGCTGCCGGCCCCAGCACAGATGGCGCCTCGATCGCATCGAGGGGGTCGGGGCCCTCCACCCGGTCGTCGTTGAGAGTGACACGGACCTGCTCGAGACTAAGCAGCTCCGCGCAATTTGGCACCGCAACCGGCTCCGGCGAGTGTGTGGGATCAGGTGCCGGTGTCGTGCTCGGTGTCTCAGCGGCCAGCGACGCACCGTCTGTGTCGGGCGATGCTGACGAGACGGTGCCAGGCGGCTTTGCTGAACATCCGCAAAGCGCCACGAGCAGTGCTGTCAGAACTGCGATCCGGACACGGCGCGAGGGCATGCCTCGACCTTATCGACCGGTGCCACTGGCTACGGTGGTCAAGGATCCTCTTCCGGGCATCGCCCGTTCGACGTCCTCAGCGCTCGGTCCTGATGGTCCACGTCGGAGTCTGGATCGGCGGGATTCCTCGGAGTTAGTGTCGTATCCGACCGTCGCCGTTCGTAGAACAGGTGGATCGACCGATTCGGGTCGGTGTACCGAGGAGCCGACGACCGGCCCTCGTCCGATGAGAGGACACGACAGTGCCGAAGTATCTGATCGCATTCAACGACGAGTGGGTGCCCTTGCACACCCGCGAGCAGCTCGTCGCCAAAGGCGAGGCATCCAGAGCCGTGATCGACGACATGCAGGGGGCGGGTGTCTTCCTCTACGCGGACGGCGGGATCGATGCGTCCACCGCCATCTTCAGCGTCGTGAGCAAAGACGGCACCGCCGTGTTCACCGACGGACCCTTCGTCGAGACGAAGGAGCACCTGGGCGGCTTCACCGTCATCGAGGCGGCCGATGACGAGGCAGCGCGGTACTGGGCGGGACGTCTCGCAGTCGCCCTCGACTGGCCGCAAGAGGTGCACCGCTTCCCTTCGGGCATGGACGAGATCGTCGAGAAGCACGGCGCCGACGCACAGGAGTCGTGACGACCTCAGCCGTTGAGGACGCCCTCGCCCGCGCCCACCGCGACGAGTGGGCGCGGGTGGTGGCGGGCCTTGCCCGCCGGTTCGGCGACCTCGACGTCGCGGAGGATGCCGCCGCCGA
This sequence comes from Microbacterium aurum, assembly GCF_016907815.1. Lineage (NCBI taxonomy): Bacteria > Bacillati > Actinomycetota > Actinomycetes > Micrococcales > Microbacteriaceae > Microbacterium > Microbacterium aurum. The sequence continues at coordinate 1,107,455 of NZ_JAFBCQ010000001.1, read as the reverse complement.
GGCCTATGTCACCGCGCTCGAGCAATGGCCGCGCGATGGCGTTCCGCCCAACCCCGGGGCGTGGCTCACGACGACCGCGACGAGGAAAGCCATCGATCGACTGCGCCGCGAGTCGCGGCGAGCCGACAAGCATCTGGCGGCTCACATGCTGCGCGATCACAGCGCCCACGATCCGGTGGGACCCGTAGAGGATGACCGGCTCCGCCTGATCTTCGTCTGCTGTCACCCCACCCTCGCGGTGGAGTCCCGCATCGCCCTCACGCTCCGCCTCGTCGGCGGCCTGACCGTCGGCGAGATCGCCCGAGCCTTCCTGGTGCCCGAGACCACGATGGCGCAGCGGATCACCCGCGCGAAGGCGAAGATCAGAGCATCGGGGATCCCCTTCCGCGTGCCGTCGACGGCCGACCTGCACGAGCGGCTCGCCGGAGTGCTGGCAGTGGTCTACCTGATCTACAACGAGGGCTACCTCGGGTCCGGAGACGGCGACCCGGTGCGCACCGAGCTCACCGATGAGGCGGTCCGCCTCAGCCGCCTGCTTCGCGCGCACCTCCCCGATGAGGGCGAGGTCACCGGACTGCTCGCACTGATGCTCCTCACCGATGCCCGCCGCGCGGCTCGCGTGTCCGCCACGGGCGAGCTCGTGACGCTCGACGAACAGGACAGAGGCGCGTGGAACCGCGCCCTCATCGCTGAGGGGCACGGGCTGGTGCGCGAGAGGATCGCCAGCGGGAGCCCACCCGGCCGGTATCAGCTTCTGGCATCCATCAACGCCGTCCACACGTCGGCCGCGTCCGCGCGCGACACTGATTGGGCTCAGATCGTCGCCCTCTACGACCGCATGATGCAGGTGGACGCCTCCCCGATCACACGGCTCAATCGCGCGGTCGCCATTGCCGAATTGGACGGACCCGATGTCGCCCTGGCCGACATCGAGCGACTCGGGCACGCCCTCGACAGGTACCACGCCTTCCACGCGACGCGCGCCGACCTGCTGCGGCGGATCGGGCGCAGCGACGAGTCCCGCGCTGCATACGATCGTGCCCTCGAGCTCGCCGGAAATCCGGCCGAGCGGGCCTACCTCAGCCGGCGCCGCGGCCAGCTCGGCGGCGGACCGCTGAGCGGCACGGGAAGTTAGTTCCGCTCGCCGTCACTTCGCGCGCGGGTCCGCCCCGTCTGGTGCGCCCAGATGGCGATCTCGACGCGGTTGCGGGCGTCGAGCTTGGTCATGAGGCTCGCGACGTGCGTCTTCACCGTGCTCAGCGTGATGTAGAGCTCGCTCGCAATCTCGCTGTTGCTCAGCCCCCGCGCGACTGCCGCGAGCACCTGCTCCTCGCGTTCGGTGAGCGGTTCGACCGGTTGCGGCAGTGGGTCGGCGGGGCCGGTTCCGGCGAAGGCCTCGAGCAGCCGCACCGTGACGTTGGGGGCGATCAGGGCGTCGCCGCGGGCGGCGGCGCGGATCGCCTGGGCGAGCAGCTCCGCGCCGGCATCCTTGAGCAGGAATCCCTTGGCACCCGCCCGCAGCGCGGCGAAGACGTACTCGTCGAGGTCGAAGGTCGTGATGATGACGACCGCCATCGGGTCGTGGACGCCGTGGCCTGCGAGCATGCGCGTCGCCTCGATGCCGTCGAGGCCCGGCATCCGGATGTCGAACAGGCAGACGTCTGGTCGCAGGCTTCGCGCCAGGGCGACCGCTTCGTTGCCGTCGACCGCTTGTCCGATGACCTCGATGCCGGGCTGCGCCTGAAGGATCATGCTCAACCCCGTGCGCACGAGCTCCTGGTCGTCGGCGACGAGCACGCGGATGGTCATGGTGCCCATCCAACACGAGGAAGCACAGCGGTGACGGCCCAGCCGCCGCCCGGCGCCGGTCCTGCGTGGCAGGTGCCGCCGAGCAGCGCGGCGCGCTCCATCATCCCGATGATGCCGAAGCCTGGCGTGGGCGATGTGGGGATGTCTCCGTCGTTCGTGGCGCTCAGCCGCACGCCCTGCTCGTCGGCCTCGACGCGCACGGTGACGTCGGTGACCTGGCGCGCGTGACGGAGGGCGTTGGTCACCGACTCCTGCGCGATGCGGAACACCGCAGCGGCCACCGGCGGCGGGATGCTGCCGTCGTCGCCTTCGACCGTCACGGCGACCACCACGCCGCCTGGCCGTGTACCGGCGAGCTGCGCGATGTCGCCGAGGCTGGGGCTCGGCGCGAGATCGGCCGTCTCGCCGTGCCGCAGCACCCGCACCATCGACCGCAGTTCGCCCAGGGTCTTGGCGGCCTCGGACTCGATCACGCCGAGTGCGTCGCGTGCGGCGCTCGGGTCGTGCGCCGCCACCGCCAGGCCCGCCTGCGCGCGGATCGCGATGGCTGACACGTGGTGGGCGACGGTGTCGTGCAGGTCGCGCGCGAGGTGCTCGCGCTCTCGTGTGCGGATGCTGTCGAGCAGCCGCTCCCTCGACGCCGCCCGGCTGCGCAGCGCGACGCCCAGCAGCACCGCAGCGAGCAGCAGCGCGAACCCGCCGACCAGCTCGTCGATGCCGCCGCCCCGGCTGAACGTGAGGGCGAGGCTGACGAGCATCACGGCCGAGCCGATCATGAGGTCGCGTCCCGATCCCCACCGGAACAGGGCGTACACCATCACCACGACGAACAGGCTCGCGTACAGGGCCGAGTCGGGCAGCAGCAGATCGACCGGCACCATCACGATCACGAGCATGAGCAGCGGCCGGGTGCGCCGCCACAGCACCGTCGGCGCCACCGCGAGCAGCGCGATCGCCGCGGGCAGCGGGTGTGCGAGGTCGGTGCGGAAGAGTGCCTCGACCACCGCTGTGGACGTGATGAGGGCGAGCAGCAGCCAGTCCCGCCAGACCCGGCGCGGCGGTGACGGCACGGCGCCGGGCGCAGTCCACGCGGAACGCCAGAGCCCGGTCACCGGGTCAGGATACAAGCGCACGACCGGATGCTCACGGAGTCGCGTGGGCGGGCACGCAGGGCATCCGCCGGGCGGCCCGTCGCCGGATCAGCACCTCGGCCACGACGGCGTTGATCACGAACCCCGCCGCGACGACCCACGTCTCGCCGGCGGCAGCGGGCTCGCCGAACGGGATCGACCACACGATGGAGACGACCGCCTGGGTTCCGCCGGTGACGGCGAGCGCGTACGCGCGTGTCATCCAGGCTCCGTGCGCGGTGAAGTCTCGTCGCCGGATCGCGATGACCGCCTCCACGAGGAGTACCGCCATCGCCGCGGCGAAGACGAGACGGACCATCGCGGTCGCGAACTCATCGGGCGGCCCGCCGAAGAAGACCGCCAACCAGATCGCGGATGCCGCCGCGAGGAACCCGGAGGGGATCAGGGTGCGGCCGGCGGTGCGGTGCCAGCGGCGCCGGGTTCGCAGCGCGGGTGAGAACTGGAACGCGCCGAGCAGGCAGAACACCGTCATCGCCACGATGTGCGTGACGATCGCCACCGCCGCGACCCCGCTCGGGGCGCTCCCGGGGTCGGCGCTCACCTCTCCCAGGCGAAGCGCGCCGCCGATCACCGGGAGCACGCTCAGCAGCACCAGGCCCGCGATCACCGGCCATCCCGTCTTCGCGCGCGTTGTGCCGTGCGCGGCTGTCGGGCGGGTGGCATTCGTGGGATACGACATGCCTCGATGCTCGCCGGGGCGGCCGGCTCGGGGCATCCGTCGTCGGCACGGACTGCGAACCGTACTTTCGGCTGACGGGATGAGGGCCTCCCGGCCGATGACGCGGCGCCGGTGCGACGGCGATGCTCGAGCCATGACAACGAACACGACCCTGACGATGCGAGCCGCGGTGCAGCACCGCTACGGGCCGCCCTCGGTGCTCGAGATGAGCGATGTCGCCGTACCGGAGCCCGGGCGCGGTGAGGTGCTCGTGCGGGTGGGTGCCGCCTCAGTGCATCCGGGTGACTACTTCGTCATGACCGGCGAACCGTACATGGTGCGCCTGATGTTCGGGCTGCGGCGCCCGCGCCACGGCATCCCCGGCATGGACCTCGCCGGTGTCGTGACCGCGGTGGGCACCGATGTCACCGCACTGCACCCCGGCGACGAGGTGTTCGGATGGACCGGCTCGGGTGCGCTCGCCCAGTACGCGTGCGTGAGGGCCGAGAACCTCGTTCCCGTCCCCCCGGGCTTGTCGATCACAGAGGCGGCGGCGGTGCCCACGTCGGGCATGACCGCGCTGCAGGCTCTGCGCGATATCGCGAAGGTGCAGCCGGGCCAGACGGTGCTGGTCACCGGCGCGTCGGGCGGAGTCGGCTCGTTCGCGGTGCAGATCGCGAAGGCGCTCGGCGCCGAGGTGACCGGCGTGTGCCGCACCGCCAACCTCGAAATGGTCCGGATGCTCGGCGCCGACCACGTCATCGACTACACGGCGACCGACGTCACCCGCGCCGGGAGCCGGTACGACGTGATCTTCGACAACGTCGAGGCGCAGCCGCTGGCCGAGGTGCGCGCCGCGCTCGCGCCGACCGGCACCCTGATCCCCAACAGCGGGCGCGGTGGACGCTGGTTCGGGCCGCTGGGGCGCATCGCGAAGGCGCGCATCCTGTCGGGGTTCACCCGACAGCGGCTGAGGCCGTTCACATCCGTCGGCAGGCGCCAGGACCTGCTCGCCCTCGCCGACCTGCTCGCGACCGGAGAGGTCGCGCCCGCCATCGACCGCACCTACCCTCTCGAAGCCGCGGCCGAGGCCCTCGCCCACGTCGGCGCCGGCCACACCCGGGGGAAGGTCGTGGTCGCCGTCTGACGAGCGCGACTCGGGCGCACCGAACCTGCCGCCACTCCGGCGGATCACCTCAAGGAAAGAAGGACCGATGACCATTCCGAAGCTCCAGGCCCCGCTCGCCACCGTGGCGATGCCTGTGCAGGCGAAGCTCGCCGCCGCATGGGCGAGCCTCATGTTCCTCTACATCTACGTCGACTACTACCACCTGTACCGACCGGGAATCCTCGACGACATCCAGGCCGGGCTCGTGTTCGAGTTCGAGATCAGCCCGCCCCTGATGACCGCGTTCCTCGCGCTGCTCGCAGTCCCGTCGCTCATGATCACTCTCTCGGTGGTGCTCCCCGCTCAGGCGAACCGGATCGCGAACCTCCTGGTGGCCGCGCTGTACATCCCCGTCACCGCTTTCAACGCGGTCGGGGAGAGCTGGGAGTGGGCGCCCTTCTACGTCCTCTCGATCGGCGTCGAGCTGCTGCTGCTCGCGTTCATCCTGCGCGCGTCGTGGGCATGGCCGCGCATCCCGGCCGCGGCGCCGGTGCCGGTCGACGAGATCCGTCGCTGAGAGGCGCAGCGCGAATGGGCATCCGTCGTATGATCGGCCGCACGACCCTGGTGGTTGCAGCGCTCGCCGTCACCGCGCCGCTCGCAGCCTGCGGGCCGGTGCTTCTCGCCGGTCCGCGGGCGACCCAGGAGCGAGACATCGCCGGGGTGTCGGCACTCGATCTGCGCACGAGCGGCGACCTCACCGTCACAGTCGGTGAGACCGAGTCGCTCACGATCACCGCGGCGAGCAATGTGATCTCGTCGCTCACGGCCGAGGTGGACGACGGCACGCTCGTGCTCGACTCCGACCTCGGCGCGCTGGGGCCGACGCTCATCCGGTACGAGCTCACCGTCCGGAGCCTCGACCGAGTGCGGATCACGGGCTCGGGGAGCGTGTCAGGCGCCGGCGCATTCGGCCGGACGGGCACGATCGAGATCCGCGGCTCGGGCAGTGCGACGCTCACGGGAGTCGAGACCGACGACCTGACCGTGACGGTCGTGGGCTCGGGCGACGTCACCGTCGAAGGAGCGAGCGAGTCGCTGCAGCTGACCCTGGACGGGTCGGCCGACGTCGACGCCGGCGACCTGCGCACGAAGACCGCGAGCGCTTCGCTCAGGGGAAGCGCCGACGCCCGCGTGCACGTCAGCGAAGACCTCGACGCCACCGTGAGCGGCAGCAGCGAACTCGTCTACACGGGCGACCCCGCACAGATCACAAGAGGCACCAGCGGCAGCGGTGAGATCGCTGCCGGCTGAGCCGCGCTCCCATGCGCGGCTGGGTCGCGGCGATGCACACCGACGTGGTCGGGGAGCGCATGGGTGACGCGAAGCATAGGCAGCGGCCTCCCATTGGTCCCCTCGCCGTGGCGATCCCCTTCCGGGCAGTGCACGCAGAGGGCGCCGCTCCGCGCGGTGGGATCCGAGCGGGAAGTCCTACTGGCCGAGGTTCTCGCCCATCTCCCGGTACGACCCGGTGTCCAGCACCGCGCCCGTCGCGTCGTCGACGAATTCGACGATCACGTCGATGTCGTCGGGAGCGACGCCATTGAACTGCTGGTAGAGCGCGCCTTGGATGTAGAACCCGAGCGCGAGCAAGCTCTCCAGCGCACCGTACCTCGCAGCATCGACAGACACCTTGACCGACGTCATCGCGTCGTTGAACTCCACCCCAGTTACGGAGTTCGTGTCGTCAGCGATCAACTCATCGGCGGCGTCCTGCGCGGAAGAACGCATCTGCGCGAGCATCTCGTCACGCTGAGGCTTCGTCATCGTGTAGACGACCGTGTCGCCCTCAACGACCGCGGCGATGCCCTTCTCCTTTGCGCCGGCCACGATCTCTTCGTCGGAGAGCGACCCGCCCTGGTCCAGGAGCGACCGGGCAATCCGCACATCGACGGTGACCAGATCCTCCTCGACCTCAATCGCGGCAGGCGAGGCGGACGAACTGTCGGTCGCAACGTCTCCGCCGGCAGAGCACCCGCCCAGCACGAACATCGAACAAGCGATAAGCGAAACGATCGCACCACGAATCTTCACGAAGAACTCCCCAGGTCTGTCGTCGGACTTCCGACCCATCGATCCTATGGAAGCCAGCCGACACGCGATCCGGAAACGGGCACTGAACGTTAGCGGGGCGTGCGCGGGCAACTGTGCTTGGGCATAGGTCGTCAACAGCGCGTCGGGCTGCTGCGCGCACTGTTCGAGGATCCCGTCGAATCCCGTGTTCGAGACGCGTCCATCGCTCGAGCGCAAGACTCACAACGGCAACGTCGGTGACCGTCGATATGCTCCGAGCACGATCGGCTTGATTGGGGATAAAGGTGACATCAGTGACAGACCTCTTTGTAGGCGCTGGCGTTCCGTATGCAGGGGTAGCTCGGTGGCATAAGCCAGTCCTGCTTCACGCGCCCGGCGTCTACGTCATCTCAACCAGTGCCGATCCTGACCGCCAGGAGGGGCTGCGCAGTTGCCCCCTCGATCTGACGGCAGTCAGCACGCTTTTGAACGCGAGGCACGAGGCGACAGTTGACTCTGTCGCCGCAACTCCGGATCTCCTCACCAGCCGGCTGAGGGCAATGTGGCCGAAAGGAGAACCCGTCGTCTACATTGGCCTCGCCGGAAGCAGCACACAGCACCGAGTGGACCAGTTTTACAAGACCGCAATCGGCGCCAGAGCGCCGCACGCCGGAGGCTGGCCGGTCAAGATGCTCAACCCCGAGTTGCTGTGGGTCCACTACGGACCAACACAAGACCCGGCAACGGCGGAGGCGGCCATGATCGGCCACTTCGTCGCCAACATTTCGGATGACGTCGCGAGCACGATGATCGATCCCACAGCGCCACTCCCGTTCGCCAACCTCACCTTTCCCGCTGGGCGGCGCAAGGCCCACGGCCTTCACGGATTTAAAGCACCTCGCCAGCTATCCGACGGTGAGGGGCGCGCCACGCCGCACGCCCGCGAGCTAACTCAGAGGGCAGACCTGACCATCACCCAACCGCCGGAGTCGACCGGAATCACTCGCCCCACTCAGAACGTCACTGCGACAGACATCAGCAATGGCCAACTGCGCGTCCCGAGGTTATCCAAATCCATCTTCCCGGCGATCAGGGCCGAAATTGAAGTTGAGCTGCGCGGCGACATTTACGCCGCTTCCTGGGACCCGAGAACGGACGGCGACAAGGAGCGATCAGGAGTCATCCGCATCGGCAGAAGAATCCTCTCGAACTACATCCAAGCGGGCGTGCCACGGCAGATCGAGACCACGCGCACCGGGTACCGAATCGGCTGAACAGCGCCCACCAAACCGGCTCATCGCAAACGAGGGTGTAGGGCGGGTCTGAATCCGCCGGCTTCGAGGAGCGATCTGGCGACGTAGTGCGTGAGGTTCCGGAAGCCGAGGGCGGAACCGCGAAGGTGCTCGAGCCGGCCGTTGATGGCCTCCGTTGGGCCGTTGCTCGTTCCGGGGCGGTCGAAGAACGCGAGGATGTCCGCGGCGCGCTGCTTCAGCGTGCGGCCGAGGCGACGGACCTCTTTGAGCAGCGCGGGGACGCCGTTGCTGACGGCGTCGATCACCGCCCGCATCATCTCCTTCGCCTTGTTCTTGTCGGGTTCGCGGTAGGCGGCGACGATGCGCTGGTAGATGCCCCGGGTCGCTTCGACCTCGACGTGCTCCTCGGCGGCGAACACCGCGTCGAGCCGTGCGGTCTGCTTCTCGGTGAGGAAGCTCGCGCCGGTGTGGAGGGTGCGGCGGACGCCGTAGAGCGGGTCGCCGGCGTGACCGCGGTGCCCGAGGGTGTCTTGCTGGACGCGCTGCCGGGTCCGGTCGAGCGCGTCGCCGGCCAGGCGGACGACGTGGAACGGGTCCATCACCGGGACCGCGTCGGGGAGCTCTTCGGACGCGGCGGTCTTGAACCCACTGAACCCATCCATCGCGACCACTTCGATCTGCTTCGACCACTCCTTGGGCCGGGCGGCGAGCCACTGCTTGAACACCTGCTTCGAGCGGCCCTCGACCATGTCCAGCAGCCTGGCCGGGCCCGTCTTGTTCCTCGCGGGGGTGAGGTCGATGATCACGGTCACGTACTTCTCGCCAAACCGTGTGTGACGCCAGACGTGCCCGTCGACACCGATCGTGGTGACCCCGTCGAACCTCGCCGGGTCGTCGATCAGGCGACGCTTGCCTTCGGCGATGATCGCGGTGTTCGCGGTATGCCACGACACCCCGAGCCCTGCTGCGGCGCGGGAGACGGTGAGGTGGTCGACCACGATCGCCGTGAGTGCCCACCCGATCCCGCCGCGGGAGATCTTCGCCCTCGGCGCCGCCGCCTTCGACGTGTCCTGCCGCCAGGTCCGGCGGCAGTGCGTGCACCGGTAGCGGCGCACCCGGACCAGCAGCGTCGTCGGCCGATGCCCGAACGGCTCATGCGCCAGCGGCCGCGTCACCGTGTCACGCGGCACGCCCTCCGCGCCGCACTTCCGACACCACGGGTCGTCCTCGACGACGCGGCACTCCAGCACCGCCCGATCAGGCTCGAGCAGCTGCCCGACGGCTTGAAGGCCGAGCTCGTCGAGACGGCAGAACGTGGTCAGGTCAGGGGTCGCGAACGTAGGGTGGTGCAAGTCGAGGTCTTCCGGCGGATGGTGAGCGTGAGAACTTCCATCCTGGAAGACCTCGACGCCTATCCGCGAACCAGCCGGCGGTCCCGGGCTACACCCTCAACTGCGAAGAGCCAGTAAGGCTGCGCGAATAGAGAACAAGTGTCGAACTGAAGCGGTCTCGAGTCGGGCCGATCTTGGTCCCTCGCTAGACTGGCGACGGATCGATTGAAGGGCGGTGAGGCTTTCGATGCTCCCCGCGAGTATTCCGAGCCCGGATCCGTCGTGGGCGAGCTTCTCGGTCGGCCCGTTGACGATTCACACCTATGCGCTGTGCATCATCGTGGGGATCCTCGCGGCGGCGGCGATCACGGAGAGGCGGCTGCGGCGGCGCGGGGTGGCGCGGTGGGCGGTGGTGGACATCGCGATTTGGGTGGTCCCACTGGGAATCGTGGCGGCGCGGTTTTATCACGTCTTCACCCATGTCGGGGACTACTTCTATCCAGGCGCGAACCTGTGGAGTGTGTTCGCGATCTGGGATGGCGGGAACGCGATCTATGGCGCTCTGATCGGCGGCGCGATCGGGGCCGTCATCGCCTGCCGGCGGATGGGCTTGCGGTTCTGGGCGTTCGCGGACGCACTGGCGCCGGGGTTGCTGGTCGCCCAGGCGATCGGGCGGCTGGGAAACTGGTTCAATCAGGAGCTGTTCGGGCTGCCGACGACGTTGCCGTGGGGCTTGGAGATTTCGCCGTCGGCGGCGATGTTCCCGGACGGGCTGCCTGCGGGGACGCTGTTCCATCCGCTGTTCCTGTACGAGATGATCTGGAACCTGTGCGGGGCCGGAGTGATCCTGCTGCTGGAGCGGCGCTTCGCGCTCGGGTGGGGGCGCAGTCTCGCGGTCTACTTGATCTGGTACGGGCTGGGGCGGAGCGGCCTGGAGGCGATCCGGATCGATCCGACCAGCGACGCGCCGTTAGGCATCCCGGCGAACATCTGGGCGTCGTTCGCGGTCGTCGCCCTCGGCATCGCCATCATGGTTGTTCAGACGGTTCGGCACCACGAGCCGGAGCCGTCTCCGTACCTCCCGGGGCGTGAGCCGTCAGCTACCGCTGAAGCGAGCCCGATCGGATCGGCAGCCGAGGCGGTCGGCGGATCAGAGGGTGGCGCGGTGTCGTCTGGCACACCGTCTCGCGACTGAACTCGAAGCGGCTGGGGTCAGCGGCCGAGGAGTCGGGTGAGGAAGTTCCCGCGTTCCGCCTTCGCAGCCGCGATCTCCTCGGGGGTATGGCGTCCGTTGCACCACTGGTGCGCGGGCACGCCTCGTCGGACCTGGTTGATGTGCTGACCGCAGCCGGTCCAGGTGGTCTTTCCGCAGGTCTTGCAGGTAGTCGCTGAGCACATGGTCACACCTCCTGGCAGTGGCAGCGGTCGGCTTCGGGCACTCCGGCGAGTGCGGTCTCGATGTGCTGCCCGCAGCCGGTCCATGTCGGTCGGCCGCAGCGTGAGCAGGTGACTTGCTGGCACATAGACGTTCTCCTCGTTGTCTTGTCTGTGGGGTCCGAGGTCAGGCGAGCATCATGAAGAGCTTCTCGAGCTCTTCGGTGGTGATTCCGTCTTCGGCGAGGGCGGTGTCGGGGTCGGTGAGGCAGTCCTTCATCGCGGTGGACACGATCGCGAACCCAGCCCGGTCGAGGGCGCTGGAGACGGCGGCGAGCTGGGTGACGATGTCGCGGCAGGGCTTCTCCTGCTCGACGGCGTTGATGACGGCGTCGAGCTGGCCGCGAGCACGGCGGAGGCGGTGCAGGATGCGGCGCTGGACGTCGGGGTCGGTGGTGCTCATAGCGAGTCCTCTCGGTTCGGGAGCGGTCAGGTGATGTCGATGTGCTGGCGGGCGTCGGTGAAGCCGAGGGTGTTCTGTTCGACTGTCTCGGCCTGCGGGGTGCGGAGCAGGTCGGTGGGGCACCAGCCGGTGATGGCACCGATGGCGAGGAGGGTCGCGCAGATCCCTGCCGGTATCGCGCACCAGGGCTGGCCGGTCATGCTCAACGCGAACGCGCCGACGAGCACGGCCGCGATCGCCCGGACGACTCGACCCGCAGGGGACACGGCGCAGGAGCGGAGCGCACGGGGCTCAGGCATCCTGCATCGCCCCCTCGAAGCGCAGCAGCTCGGCGGCTCGGTCGCCGAGCGCGGCTCGGAGGGTGAGGATGCCGCCGGACAGGGAGGCGGAGTCGAATCCCGCCTGGGCGAGGACGCGGTGGGCGATGGCCGAGCGGACCCCGGAGGCGCACATCACTCGGACGGGCCTCCCGGCAGCTGCGGTGCGGACCTCGTCGAGGCGGTCGCGCAGCTCGGTGTGGGGGACGTTCAGCGCGCCGGGCAGGTGTCCGGTGGCGAACTCGGCGCGGCTGCGCGTGTCGAGCACGAACGCGTCCGCGAGCACGTGATCGACGTCCTGCGCGTACCAGAGCGCGAGGGTTCCGGTGCGGACGTTCTCCCCGATCATCCCGGCGAGGTTCACCGGGTCCTTGGCCTGCCCGTAGGGGGGCGAATAGGCGAGGTCCAGGTCGATCAGCTCGTCCACGACCATGCCGGCGCGGATCGCTGTGGCGAGCACGTCGATGCGCTTGTCGACGCCTTCCGCGCCGACCGCCTGCGCGCCGAGCAGCAGCCCGTCCGTCTCGCGGAGGTGGAGGATCAGGTGGAGCTGGGTCGCTCCGGGGAAGTATCCGGCGTGCTGGTTCGGGTGCAGGTGGATCGTCCGGTACCCGATGCCGGCCGCGTCCAGCGCACTGCGGTTCACGCCGGTCAGCGCCGCGGTCAGCGAGCCGATCCGGACGATCGCGGTCCCGACCGGGTGCGGGATCGGCCGGGAGGCACCAGGGCGGAGGATGTCGTCGGCGACCAGCCGGCCGGCCCGGTTCGCGGGCCCGGCGAGGGCGACCGGACGGCGGACGCCGGTGACCGCGTCGACGCTGACGGTCGCGTCGCCGACGGCCCAGACACCGGGGATCGAGGTGCGACCGTGCTCATCGACCACGATCGCGCCCCGCTCGCACGCCACCCCCGCCGCCTCGAACACGGCCGTGTCCGGTCGCACGCCCACGGACAGGACGATCAGCTCGGCGGGCAGCAGCGTTCCGTCGGAAAGGGCGACCAAGTCGTGCTCGGCGCCCTGCTGGATGCCCGCGGCGCCGATGCTCGTTCTCAGTTCGATTCCGAGCAGGCGCAGCTCGTCGGAAACGAGCGCGGCGAGCTCCGGCTCCAGCGGGGGCAGGACGTGCTCGGCGAGCTCGACCACGGACACGTCCAGTCCTTGGCGGGCGAGGGCTTCGGCGGCCTCGATGCCGATGAATCCGGCGCCGAGCACGACCGCGCGCCGCGCTCCGGCCTCGACCTGCTCGCGCAGAGCAAGGGCGTCATCGACGGTGCGCAGGGTGCGCACTCGCGGAGAGTCCAGACCCGGGATCGGGGGTCGCGCGGCCTGCGCACCCGGCGACAGCACGAGCGCGTCATACCCGATCCGCATCGTCCCGTCCGGGGTGTCCACGGTCACGACCCGCTGCTCGGGGTCGAGTCCGGTGACGTCGTGGCGGGTTCGCACGTCCAGGTTGAGAGCGGCGTGAAGAGACTGCGGGGTCTGCACGAGCAGCTTCGCGGGGTCGGAGATCTCCCCGCCGACGAAGTAGGGCAGTCCGCAGTTCGCGTAGGAGACGTGCTCGCCGCGTTCGAGCACGATGATCTCCGCGGTCTCGTCCAACCGCCGTGCGCGGGCGGCGCAGCTCATGCCGCCGGCGACGCCTCCGACGATGACGATCCTCATCGTGCCGTCTCCTGCTGGCTCTGCTGAGCCTGTGCGGCGACCTGGGCGCGGACCTCGTCCATGTCAAGGTCGCGCACGGCGGCGATCACCTGTTCCAGTTGCGGGGCCGCGAGGGCGCCGGGCTGGGCGAACACGAGGATGTTCTCGCGGAACGCCATCAGGGTCGGGATCGAGGTGATCCGGAACCCGGCGGCGAGTTGCTGCTGCGCCTCGGTGTCGACCTTCCCGAACACCACGTCCGGGTGGGTGGTCGAGGCGGTCTCAAATACGGGCGCGAACGCGCGGCACGGGCCGCACCACGCAGCCCAGAAGTCCAGGAGCACGATGTCGTTCCCCGTGATGGTGGGTTCGAGGTTGTCGAGGGTGATCTCTCGGGTAGCCATAACTTGAGTATACCCCCAGGGGTATTGTGATGCGACCATTCGTGGTCGCGCGGGCTGACGCTCACTCCGTGACGATGTCGATCCCGGTGGCCGTTGATGCATCGCTGAGAGCGCCGGCGTCGATGACGTGCTCGAATCCGTGGTCGCGCATGATCGAGGCGGCCTGTGCGGAGCGGTTGCCCGACCGGCAGTAGACGACATACTCGCCGTCTGCGGGGAGCTCGGCGATGGTGTCGGCGAATGCCGGGGAGGAGACGTCGATGTTCACCGCGCCGTCGAGGTGCCCTTCGGCGTACTCAGCCGGAGTTCGGACGTCGATGATGACGGCATCCTCACCCACGGTCACGGGGGCAGGGCTGGAGCAGCCGGCCAGGGTGAGGGTTGCGGCGAAGGCGAGCGAGAGCAGGGTGAGGAGCGTGCGCATGATGCGTGTCCGTTCGTTCGGGCCGGTCAGCGGCCAAGGGCGGCGCGGAAGTCCTTGCCGCGCAGGGGCTTTCCCGCGAGCGGCGCGATCAGGCACACGTCGAGTGCGCCGACGAGGACGAACAAGAGCCCGGGCGCGGCGAGCAGCCACCACCAGCCGCCGAGGATCGCGCCCAGCGCGATCAGGACGGCGCCGACGATGGCGCGGGTCCACCGTCCGGGAGTGGAGCTGAGGAAGGCGAGGATGCTCATGGGGTTCTCCGATTCGTTCGTGCGGTACAGGCCAGGACCGCGAGGGTGATGAGAATGACCACGGCGCTGGCAGCGCCGAGGCCGAGATAGCCGATCGCGGCGAGGGCGACCCCGGCGAGCAACCCGCCCACAGCACCGGCGAGGCTCATCAGCGTGTCCGACGCGCCCTGGGCGGCAACCCGCTCGGCGACGGGGGTGGCGGCGACGATCATCGCCGACCCAGCCACGGTCGCGGCCGACCAGCCCAGGCCGAGCAGGATCAACCCGATCACGGTCACCACGTGGGCGTCGCCGCTGAACCCGGCCAGCAGCACCGCGACCAGCAGCGTCACCATCCCGGCCGCGGCGACGATGCGCCCGCCGAGCCGATCGGTGAGCACGCCCATCACCGGGGCCAGCGCATACATGCCCGCGATGTGCAGGCTCACGGTGAGCCCGACGATGGTGATCGAGGCGCCGTGCCCGGTCAGGTGCACCGGCGTCATCGACATCACCGCGACCATCACCGCGTGCGCGGCGACGATGCCGATCAGCCCGGCTCGCGATCCGGGGTGGGACCACAACGCCCGGATGCCCTGCCGCAACCCCGGCCGCGGACCTCCCGGCACAGGCGCAGCCGTGACCGCTCCGTCGGCTCCGGCCAGCGGTTGCCGACCGATGAGGACGAGGTAGGGGTCGGGTCGGAGGCCGATCCAGATGACGGCCATGCCCACCAGCATTCCGGCCGTGGAGATCACGAACAGCCCGGACAACGCAGGAATGCCGAGTCCGGCTGCGAGTGTCCCGCCGGCGCCGATGAGGTTCGGGCCGGCGACCGCGCCGATCGTGCTCATCCAGACCACGAGCGACAGGTCGCGCCCTCGGTGCTCGGTCGCGCTCAGATCGGTCGCGGCGAATCGTGCCTGCAGGTTCACCGCGTTCCCGTATCCGATCAGCACCCCCGAGGCGACCAGCAGCCAGAAGGCCCCGCTGACGGCGGCGAGCACGACGCCGACAGCTCCCGCAGCGCCGATCAGCAGTCCGGTCGACAGGGCGATCCGACGACCCCGGGCCAGGGCCAGGCGCATCAGCAGCGCCGAGGCGACTGCCGCGCCGAGCGTCATCGTCGTGGTCACCGAACCAGCCCACGCCTCCGACCCCGACAGCTCGACGGCAAGCAAGGAGCCGGTCGACACCACCGCGCCGGTGCCGACGCCGCTGAACACCTGGGCGAGGGAGAGCAGCAGCAGCGTGCGCCGCTGCACCCGGCGACGCGCGGGCGTGATCGTGGGGGTCGACATGCTCCGAATATACCCCCCACCGTATAGTGTGGCCTAGTCGGAGGTGCTCCATGCGCCCGCCGCGGGCTCCTGGGAGGGGCTCGGCCGATCCTTAGGATGAGATTGATGAGACCTCGCACTGCAGAAGCAGCCCGAGACGGCGAGCCCGTCCCGGCGCGGCTGCGCGGGGCGCGTCTGTCTCGGCAGGCGCGCGCCGGGAAGGCGCTGCTCGTCGCGGTGTTCTCCACCTTGATCGCGCTGATATCGCATGTGCTCGCCGGAGGGTCCGTGCCGGAGATGCCGGGCATCCTGGTGCCGTTGGCGCTCTCGGTGTTCGTATGCCTCCCGCTGTCCGGGCGCGTCCTGTCTCTGCCGGGGCTGGTGCTCTCGGTACTGTCCAGCCAACTCCTGTTCCACTGGCTGTTCGTGCTCGGCACTACCGGCCCCGGAGTGCTCCTGATCGAAGACGCCCCCGCCGGCCACGCCGGGCATCATGCGCAGACGATCACGCTGCTGCACACCGGGACCGAGATGGCTCCCCACATGGATCACTCCGACGGCGGGATGTGGGTCGGGCACGGTATCGCAGCGGTGGTCACCATCCTGCTGATCCGACGCGGCGAAGCCGCCCTCGTCGGCCTGTGGCAGCTCACGGCAATGCTCGTGCGCACGCTGTTCCCGCGACTGCCTCGTCCGGCTGCCATCCGGGTCGCCCTGCCGCGGCTGGTGGGCGACTTCCTGAACCAGCGCCCCTTCGCGCATCTGCTGCTCGGGGCGTCGATCTCCCGCAGAGGGCCACCGCGCTCCACTCTGCTCGCGCTCTCCTGACGCACCGGGTCGCACGCGCCCCGGGAGCGTGCGGCTGGCGTCCGTTCCGACCCTTCGGGGCGTGAACCTCAACCAGCCGGCTCTTTCGCGGTCGACCGTCGCCGACGGTAACGATCTGGCTCTCACCCTGGTGCGGCGCTGCCGTGCCGATCAGCATTGGACGCACCATGTCACGACCCGTTTCCGGGTGGATACGCATCGTCACGGCCGCGCTCGCGGTCGCCGCAATGACCAGTGGCCTGCTCTGGATCGCGGAGCCTGCCCAGGCTCATGACCAGCTCGTCGCATCGACCCCGGCCGACGGCGAAGTGCTTCAGGCTCCACCGGAGGAGGTCGTGCTGCAGTTCTCCGGAGAGCTCATGGAGCTCGGTGGCATCATCATCGTGACCGACGCCGCCGAGCAGTCGTGGACCGAGGGCGACCTCGCCTACGACGACACCAGGGCGCGGATCGCACTGCAGGGCGGCATGCCCGACGGCTGGTATGAGATCCGATGGCAGGTCGTCTCTCGCGACGGGCATCCCATCAGCGGGATCATCCCGTTCGTCGTCGGAGACGCCGGCGAACGGCCGTCACCGGCCGCCACGGCGCCAGGAGCAGCGAACGGGCAGGACAGCGCAGACACCCGAGAGCCGGGAGTGCCGGGGGCGATACGGATCGTTCTCATCGGTCTTGCCGGCGCCGTCATCGCAGGCGGTGGCTACTGGATCGCCAGTCGCTTCCTCCGCCGACGCGTCACCCAACACGGCACGGACGAGCCCGGCTCTCCGTGAACACACCCAACCCTTTCTGAACGACGTAAGGAACCATTCTGATGAACACACTCACCGTCCGCCGTCCGGCGGTCGTCTTCGCGCTGGCCGCCGCTGCGCTCGCTCTCGCTGGATGCGCGACAACGACGCCCGACCAGGCCGCTGGCCCGACAACCGCCGGGCAGAGCGTCACGAGTATCGACGCCTGGGTCAAGGCCGCCGGCGAGGGCATGTCCGCCGCCTTCGGCGAGCTCGCCAACACCGGCGACGCCGACGTGACCCTGGTCTCGGCCACCAGCACCGCCTCGACCTCGATGCAGTTGCACGAGACCGTAGACAACGGCAGCGGCTCGATGGTCATGCGGGAGAAAGACGGCGGCTTCACCATCCCGGCCGGCGGCGCGCTCACGCTCGAGCCGGGCGGCAACCACCTCATGCTCATGGGCCTGACCGCCCCAATCGTCGCAGGCGACGAGATCGAGTTCACCCTGACGTTCTCGGACGGCTCCGACTACACCTTCACCGCCCCGGCGAAGGACTACTCCGGCGCCAACGAGACCTACACAGGTGACGACATGAACATGGGCGGGGACGACTGATGCCCCAAGCCCGGGACGCCGGTTCCGGGCGCGGCGTGAACCGGCGACAGCTCCTCCTCGGAGGGGCTGCCGCCGGCCTCGGCGCCGCCGCCGCGATCGGCGCAGACTTCGCCCTCGCCTCCCGCGATCGCGCCTCTTCGACATCGGCAGCCGACGCCGACGCGATCACCGGGAGCGACGCTGTCCCATTCCACGGACCCCATCAGGCCGGCGTCCCGACCGTTCCGCAGGCCCACACCGCGTTCATCGGGCTCGACCTCGCACCGAGCACGAGCCGAGACGGGCTGCGCCGGATGATGCGCATCCTCACCGACGACGCCGCGCGCCTCACCCAGGGGGTCGCCGCTCTCGCCGACTCCGAACCGGAGCTCGCGATCGCGCCCGCACGCCTGACCGTCACCTTCGGCTTCGGCCCCGGTCTCGTCGCCCGCGCGGGAGGAACCGCCCCAGGCTGGCTCGCCCCGCTGCCCGTGTTCTCGATCGACCAGCTCGAGGACGCCTGGAGCGGCGGGGACCTGCTCATCGAGATCGCCTCCGACGACCCGGTCACCGTCGCACACACCGCCCGGATGCTGCTCAAGGATGCTCGCCGCTTCGCGACCGTGCGCTGGCGCCAGGACGGCTTCCGCCGCGCCCGCGGCACCGAACGATCCGGCACGACCATGCGGAACCTGTTCGGACAGGTCGACGGCACCGTCAATCCCGTCCCCGGAACCGAGGACTTCGACTCCGTCGTCTGGGTCACCGACGGCTGGCTAGCCGGCGGCACCGGCCTCGTCATCCGTCGCATCCGGATGACCCTCGACACCTGGGACGAGCTCGACCGCGTGGGGCGCGAGGCATCGATCGGCCGAACCCTGTCGAACGGAGCACCGCTCACAGGGGCGAACGAGACTGACGAACCCGACTTCGCCGCCACCGGCACCGCAGGGTTTCCCGTCATCCCCGATTTCGCCCACATGCGGCGCGCCCGTGGCGACGGCACCGAGCGCATCTACCGACGCAGTTACAACTACGATCTCCCACCCAGCGGCGACGGCATCTCTGAGTCAGGGTTGATCTTCGCGTCCTACCAAGCCGATGTGACCGCTCAGTTCGTTCCCATCCAGCGCCGCCTGGACGAACTCGACCTCCTCAACCAATGGACCATCCCCATCGGCTCCGCCGTCTTCGCCATCCCACCTGGCTGCGAGAGCGGCGGATACATTGGCGAAGGACTCTTGAAATGATTGCTCCGCTGAAAACTGCCGCTCGGACGCTACTTCCTCGCTAGGGATTTCGCTGGCTCAGTCGTCCCTCGCACCCGGCTCCTGGCCCGAGCCGGTCCATGCTCTGCGCGAGGCCGAGTCGGAGACCGCAACGCCCGAGCACAGCGAGCGGACTGCGGCCTCCGACTCTTTCCGCGCTCTGGGAGAGCGGACGAGTCCGGCTATCCGGCGCGGCCCTGGCGTCCGGGTGGGAGCAGTCCGCGGGCACGGGCGCGGGTGACCCAGCCCTGCGCGGTGGAGAGCGCGACGCCGCTGATGTCGGCCATCGTCGCTGACGGGTTCGGGTCGCCCTTCGCGGCGAGCCGACCGTGCTGGAGGGCGACCAGCTCGTAGAAGTCCGGGGTCTGCTTCGGGTCGCCCAGCGGCTTGAGCAGATCGCGCTCGGACACCTTGCGGCCGGACGGGAGGACGATCTTGCCGCCGGTGATCGTCTCGGTGCGCGTCATGGCGAAAAGCCGCTTGTTGATCGCCGCCTCGATCCTGGCGGTCGGCAGCTCGCGCAAGAGCTGGCTAGTGATCGGGTCGCCCGGTCGCCACGGCAGGTAGATGACGCCGGTAATCCGCACCTCCTCCGGGACAGCGAAGGTCTGCCGCTGGAGGCGGATCAGCACGCGGG
Organism: Microbacterium aurum; assembly: GCF_016907815.1. Lineage (NCBI taxonomy): Bacteria > Bacillati > Actinomycetota > Actinomycetes > Micrococcales > Microbacteriaceae > Microbacterium > Microbacterium aurum. The sequence continues at coordinate 1,087,872 of NZ_JAFBCQ010000001.1, read as the reverse complement.
TCGCCGTGGCCGTGTGCTCGATGTAGCGCCAGCGGCCGTCGATCGTCTCGTTCGCCTCCGAGTCGAGCTGCGCCTGGCGGTCGGCGTCGGTGGTCGCCTGGTCGTTGTAGCCGAGGACCGCGTCGATCTGCTCGCTCGCGTCATCGTCCCGCTCGCCGGGAAACCGGGACGCGAGGTGCCAGCCGTCGGGAAGGTCAGCCTGGACGATCAGGCCGTCGTAGGACTGATCGCCGGGGCGACGCGGGGATGCGGGCATGTCACGAGTCTAGCGAACCTGGGAGTTATCTCATGTAGTTGCGGTTATCTTCGTGGCGGTATAGTCTCAAATATCCGCAACTATCTGATGTTCGAAAGGAGGCCAGGATGGGCGAGAGTGCGGAGGGCGTCGTGCAGACCGGGCCGGCGCCGCTGTTCTACTCCGAGGAAGAGACGGCGGCACTGCTCGGCATCCATCGCACGACCCTGCGCGCCCTCGCCGTGTCCGGCCAGGCTCCGGTAGAGCCGATTCGGCTCACCCCGCACAAGCGCGTCTACCGGCGCATCGACGTGGAGCGCCTGGCGGGGGTGGTCGAGTGAGCATCGAGGCGCGCAAGACCAGGAGGGGCAAGACCCGCTACCTCGCGCGCGTCCGCTCCGGCACGCAGCTCGTCGCGTCCCGCACCTTCGACCGCAAGAGCGACGCCGAGGCGTGGGAGCGGGAGCAGAAGCACCTGCTGGACACCGGCCGCCCGCTGCCGCCGAAGCGCAAGTTCACGATGCAGGAACTGGTCGAGAGGTTCCTCGCGGCGCGTGAAGGCGGGAACCCGCACACGGTGGACACCGACCGGAACAACCTCGCCGCGCTCCCCGCTACCCTGCTGAAGCGGTCGCTCGCCACCGTGCAGGCCGGGGACATCCGGGAGCACCTACTCGCCGAGTTGCGCAGCGGGAAGGCACCGGCGACGGTCGCGCGAGCCAAGACGACCCTGAGCGCCCTGTTCACCTACGCCGACGAGCAGGGCTACCTGCACCAGCCGCACCCGGTGCGGACCATGAAGAAGATTCCCGAGTTGAGCACGGTCGCCCAGCGGGCGGTGAGCCCGAACGAGATTCCCTCCCCGCGCCGCGTCGCCGGAGTGCTCGCCGCCTTGCGGCAGCGGCGCAGCGACATCGCGGACGTGTTCGAGTTCATGTCGCTGACCGGCGTGCGCTGGGGCGAGCTGCGCGCGATCCGCGTGAACTGGCTCTCCGAAGTACCCCTCGCGCAGCTCAACGTCGAGCGTTCCCACTCCGACCGATACGAGGAGAAGAACCCGAAGTCCTGGCGCGGTACCCGTCCCGTGCCACTGTCGCCGCGGGCGCTGGCGATCTTCCGTCAGTACGCCGTGGGAAAGCAGCCCGACGACTACCTGTTCACCAACCAGCAGGGCGGGCAGCTCTCGGTCGGCGTCGTCCGCAAGTTCCCCCTCGGCTTCCGCCGCCACGCGCTCCGCCACTACGCGGCGTCCACCTGGCTGCGGCTCGGCACGCCCGTGCACGAGGTCGCGGACTACCTGGGCGACGAAGCACGCACCGTCCTCGCGGTCTACGCGCACGTCCTCGGGGAAGGCCAACGCCGCGACCACGTGCGGCGTCTCGCCGCCGCCGAGGAGTTCGGCCAGAAGTCGGGACACTCGCGGGACACTCGGCGCGATCCAAGCCTCGGACGCTGACCTCAACGCCTCCCGGCGATCGCAGAAACCTTTTCTGACCAGGGCTTTTTGGCGGAGACGGAGGGATTTGAACCCTCGGTCCCCGTAAGGGGACTCCACCTTAGCAGGGTGGTGCGGGAGCCAGACCGCCGCCGCTCCACCTGGCCGTCCGAGGCCTGAGAACGCCGCGATCCCTTGTGGTTGTTGGGAAGCCGCGGCGCCTTGCCAAGCGCACGTCTCGCACTTATCACGCGCCAGAATCGACCTGAAACGGCATCCTCGGGAGGCTCGGGGTCACCTGGGGGTCACCCAGCACACGTTCCTGAGAGCGGCCGATCAACCGTTCAGACGGTGCACCCAGTAGCCGGGCCGACGCGCCTCGGGAGCGTAGGCGAGCACGAACACCTCACCCTCGCGGACTACGTAGATGAGATTGTATGGGAACTTGCCGAGATGCCAGGTGCGGATCATCGGATCGCGTCGCCGGCCGCGGTACGGCGGCGGCGCGTCCGGCCACTGGAGGATCAACTCGGCGGCGGACTCGGCTACGTCAGCGAACTCGTCACCGAGCCTGCCGTCCTCGATCCCCAGGTAGCGGTCGTGGGCGTGGAGGAACTCTTCACGAGCCTCGGGGTGCTCGTTCCAGTCGAGCGTCACTTGCGCCGCGCGGCCGACCGTGCCCGCGCGATTGCGATCGTCTCCCGGCCGCTGACCGGCGGGACCTTGCCGCTCACCAGTTCGTCAAGGCGCCGGTCGATCGTCTCGTCCCAGGCGGCGTCGATTTCGGCCTGCTCTGCCTCATCGACGTGCTGGAGTGCGAGCGAGGCGATTTCGCGCTCGTCTGCATCGAGGGCCTTGCCCGCCTCGATGTAGTCCGCCAGCTTCGGAGTCATGCGTTTAGTGTACGGCGACCGCAGTGACATCGGCCAGAACCGAGGCACCGCGTGGACGACTGAGCCCACGCTTACCGCATCCGATCGTCACGCGTCCAGTGTCAGGTGGCGAAATCGATCGTCAGATACGGGAGCACGTCCCGGTCGAGGACGGCGGCAGGCGACGTTGATCGTTTCCGCCTCCTGATTGAAGACCGTGCGGGTCTGCTGATCCTTGCGACACCGATCGATGTGGGTTTCGCTGGATTGTCCGGCGTATTATCTCGACATATGGAGCGATTGTCTCGACTGACGCCGGCCACGATTGACGTGTTGAAGATGCTCGTCGCGGCTGAAGGGCCTGTGTGGGGGCTTCAGCTCGTCAAGACGACGGGTCGACCGAGTGGCAGTGTTTATCCGATCCTCGATCGCCTCGAATCTTCGGGCTGGATCTCCAGCGCGTGGGAGGACGACACGTCCCGGCAGGGCCCGAGGCGTCGCTACTACCAGCTTCAGCAGGAAGCGCGAGAGATAGCCCTCGCGGCGATCACCACTGTCGAGAACAGGCAGGCGGCTGAGCGCTCACCACGAGTCCGGCCCGCCGGACTGGCGGGAGCGTAGGCGCATGCACGCGGGGCGGTGTGCGGCGCGTGCCACGGTGAGCATCGCTGCGGCGTTCCTTCCCCGCCCCGAGAGCCGGATCATGGCCGAGGTGTGGGCGGCCGACCTGGACCATGCTGACGAACTCAGCGTGGACTGCGGCGACATCGCTCGCGGCGCGGTTGCCTTCGTGGTCCGCCGGGGCCCCTCCGCATGGTGTCGAAGGCGATGGGTGAGAGCCACGTTCCTAACCGCCGGGCTCCTGGTGTCCGCGATCTTCATCCCCCCGTGGTTCCTCATGCCTGTCGTGGCTCTGGGGTTGCTCGTGTGGCTGATCGCCGCGCCCACGGACGAGTCGCGAAAAGCTCCGAGAACCTCTCGCCACTTGCTTTAGCTAGATATGTAGAGATAGCCTCGATCCGAATCCCGGATCGATTGGCGGACGATATGCGCGAGACGCGACAGTGGCAACGGTGGGTTCCACTGATCTTTGCCTCGATCGCCCTGATTGCCCTGACGCTGCTCCCGGCATGGGCCACGGTTCCCGCTGTCGCCGGGTTGGCTGTGCTCTATCTCATACTCTCGCCGGTGAGAGTGGTGCCGCCGAGCCGACCGTGACACTTCCCGTCCTGTTTGCTTGCTATCCCTACATATGTAGGTCTAGCCTGCGACTACGCCTCGCCTTCGAGGCTCAGGGACCACAGACGGGAGAACGAACGTGAAAAACAGACGAGTAGCCGTACTCGTGGCAGCAGTGCTGGGAGTGCTGGCGATATCGCCGGCAACGGCCGCGAACGCGGAGGACAGCGAAAGCCTCGATGCCCTGCTGGCGCGGGTGGCCCCCGAGGTGCGCGAGAACCTGTATGACGGCGCATCTGCGGCGCGCGGCGCGCAAGCTGTCACGCCGGCAACGGTTCCGACGACGGGAGCGGAGCCGGTCACCACTCACGGTGAGGACGTGAGTGTGTCGATTTGGCTTCCCGCGACGGCGGCCGTTGCGGAGGACTCCGTGGCCGGCGAAGGCGTGCGGCTGTTCGAGCACGGCAACGGTGCGACCAGTGTTCCGCTGGTGAAGGACGACGGATCGGTGCAGATCCTCACCCTCATCGACGATGTCGCCGCGCCGGAGAGCTACAGCTACAGCATCGACGTCGCGGAGGGCGCGACACTCGCCGTCGACGAGGATGGCGCGGTGCATATCACCAGCGCGGACGGTGAGTTCGTCGGTGGCGTCGCTCCCGCGTGGGCGGTCGATGCCAACGGCGCACTTGTCCCCACCAGCTACCAGGTGAACGGGACAACGCTGACGCAGCGGATCGATCACGACGGCGGGCAGTACGCCTATCCGATCGTCGCGGACCCGTGGCTCGGCCAGGACCTCTACTACCAGCCGACTGTCACGTTCCCCTCCGGCGGCTACAAGATCAACGTCACGCCGCGGGCGTGGGGGCAGACCTGGGCCGGCCCGGCAACCTGGTTCGCACACGTCGATGAGGTGAAATCCAAGCTCGGCGGCAACGCGTGGCGATGGACGAACACCATCCAGGAGCAGTTCTATTGCCACATCGCAGGGCTCCCAGCCTCGCTTCCCCAGTACAACCTCGAGTCCTGGCGGCCGCTAGTGGGCTGGGCGCAGTCGCTCGCCCAGTATCACTGCAATCCCTACGACGGCGCCTGGTCGTAACCACCAGTGCGGGGTCGGTCCCGGACCGGCCCCGCACGGACACCTAAGGAGAAGCCCATGACGACTCAGCTAGCAACGGCACAGACCGCCCGCATCCGGGCCCTCATCGTCGTGGGGGTGGCTCTCGTCACCGCGGGGCTCTACTCGATCGTGACCCTTCTCTATTCCGTCTTCGCCCGCTACATGTATGTCGAAGACCTCGATCTCGGGCTCGACGAAAACACGGTGTTCGTTCTCACCCGCATCACGCCTACCGACCGCGGCATCCTCATCCTCGGCGGCATCCTCGCCCTACTCGGAGTCGCGGCGCTCATTGCTGCCGCCATTCGCGGTCGTTACCGCCGCCGCTCGGGCTTCGTCCCGGCATAAGAGCGAGGGGGCCGTCGATCCAGACATATTCATTCCGACACCTAGCAGCACTCATCAACGCACGCAAGGAGTTATGTGATGTCAACACTTCGCCGGTCCACCAGGACCATCGCGGCCACGATCGCCGCATTCGCGATGGTCGTGGGACTCGCCATCGGCGGTCCTGCCCACGCTACCGAGGTAGCGCCCACACCCGTAGATGATTCGTCCCTGACTGACCCCGCCCCACCCATCGACACATCGCTACCCGGTGTCGCAGAGCGGATTGCTGAGATCGAAGCGAACGGCGGCGAAATCCTCGGCGGCTCCTCCGTCCAATACGTCGAGGAGGGAACAAGCGACGACGGCGTGGTCGCACGTGCGTTCCCGTCCGGTTGTGGCTTGACAGTTCTGATCTACAAGCAGACGACACAGATCGTCTCCGACAACCTCACGAGCTGCCTCGCCCCGTTTGTGAGCGCAGCGATGTCCTCCACGATCGGTTTCCTCGCCTGGGGCCACTACAACAACTTCGTGGCCAGCCGATCAGCGCAACGCACAGGCGGTTCGAGCCTCGCACTGGAGTACGCGTACAACTGCTACGACAACGTCGATCGGACCATCTTCCGCACCGTGACCAACGGCACACTCGTCAGAGGCGGCACCACATACACCGCGGCCGCATACGACATCGTCGACACCCCCAACTGCGGAACCTCGTAACACAACACCGCAGCACTACAGGGTGGGCCTGGTTACGACCGGGCCCACCCCTCGATCATGTCCAGGCACTTTCGGTACGTGGCGTCATCGGAGTCCATGAGCAGATCGAGAAGATGAAGAACCTCATACTGATGCTGCTCGGTCCCAGCGCTCGGGAACTCGTCGCCATACCTGACCCATGACGCATCGGGGCGAAGACCTACGAGGACGTTTCCCAAAAACACAGCCGCGGCATCCTCGATTCCATCGGCCCGAATCGCGTCACTCTGGGCCCGCACAACATCACCAAAACGTTCGACACTGGAAGCTAGATGGCTTGAGGCCCCTCCAAGTCCAAACCAGAACTCCGTGAACGGCTCGTACCCGAGCAAGTGACGGACCACGACAGAACCGCTCTCAGCATCAGCCCGATACACGGCACGCCCACGCGGGACCACCCGAACGCTAGACACCGGATGACCGGGGTCGGAGAACACTTGTTCGTCGTTCATGACCTTCCTTCCCTGGACGAGCCGCGTCATCAATTCCATGGTGTCACACACCGTGAGCATCTGCCCCGCTTCCTGCCGCTTGGCAGCCGGCCCCGCGACTCCGGCTGCACCACAGCCAAGCCGTCGGCTCGCGATTCCAAGAAAAGATCACCCTTGATCTTTGGGCGTCAGCGAAGCGAAAGCCCTTCTCACCCGCCCTCTTCTGAGTGTAAGCACTCTGCCGCGGCCTGCCTGCGACAGAGCCCCGAGCCCGGCTACAGGCTCGGCCCGACGTCCCGCTCCGGCCCGGTGCGGCGGTGGTCGCTGGACGGCGAGGCGAATCGGGCGAGCTTCGCTGCCCGCGCCGCCGCGACCGCCTTCGCCTGCTCCGCGGTGATCCGCTCCCACTCGGCTTGCGCCCCGCGGTCGCGGACGAGCCGCGCGGCCTCACCGATCGGCAGGGCCTCGATCCGGGCGAGGTCGTCGCGGGCCTGCTGCGCGCGGGTCCGCCAGCCGGCAGCGCGCTGCACAGGATCGACGGGGCGCTGGTCGCCGAAGATGCGCCGTCGCAGGCCCGCCCGCGCGTCCATGTGCACCCTCGTGAGCAGCTGCTGTGCGCGGTGGGCGTGCTCGGCATCCTGCCGCGCCTCGACCACCTGCGGGTCGGCGTCGGCCAGCTTGACGGCGGCCTCAGCCCAAGCGGGAATCCTCGCGTCCGTCTGCGGCACGCCTCCCCAGCGCCGCCGCGCCGCGTCCTCGGTCGCGCGCAACGCACGGTCCGCGTCCTGCACGGTGCGGGCCGCCGCCCGGCGGCGGAACGGCCCTGCCCGATCCCGGTCGCGGCGGGCCTCCCACGCCCGGTCACGGGCGTTCAGGTAGGCGGTGGCATCGGCGACGGCCTGCTCGATCAGCGGGGCGGCGACGTCGGCGCGGACCTCAGCCGCGTGCGCGTCCGCGGCGGCGACGATCTGCTCCTGGCGTTCGCGCTCGGCCTGCTGCTGGGCGGCTTGGCGGGTGAGCGCGGCCACGGCCCGCTCCCACTTGCCTGCCTGCGCCTCGGCCCGTTCGATCCGCTCGGCCAGCCGGGTCCGCTCGGCGTTCACCAACGCCACAGGGCCGTCCGGGACCAGTCCGGTGGCGGCTTCGCGCGCCGCCTGCGTTGCGGCGACCAGGCCCCGGTCGGCGCGGTCCCGCTCGAGCGCGGCCGTGAACTGCTCCCGCGCGTCGTCCGGGTCCACGGCGACGATGTGCAGCTGGTTCGTCTCCTGCCCGCGGGTCATGCCGACGTAGACGCCGGAGGCGTCCAGCGTGTCGGAGAGGATCGTGTGCGATCCGGGCACGGTCGCGCCTTGGACGCCGTAGGCGGTGGAGGCGTAGGCGAGGTGGGTGTGCTCGGTCACGTACTCCGCTGGCAGGCGCACGGTGCGCTGCCGCTTCCTTCCGTTGCTGTTCTCGGTCGCCCACACTGTCCCGTCCTCGGCGACGGCCTGGACGGTCCAGGTCTGCCGGTTCGCCACCTGCACATCGGCGTCGTTCTGCCGGGTCTGGATCACATCGCCCCGACCGATGCTCAGCCCGTCGCTGCCGCTCGTCGTGCGAGCGTCGTCGACCACGCCTGCGCGTACGCGCTCGTCTCCGATGCGCTCGTTCAGCTCCCGCGTCTCGTCGTTGGTCGCCACGGTGATCGCGTCGCCGTCGCGCGCATCGCGGGCGATCGCCTCCTGCATCGCCTCGGTGCTCTCGTGCAGCACCACGAGGCCGAGGGCGTGCAGTCGGTCGAACAGCAGCGCCGGTTGCTCGCCCCGGCGCATCTGCACAGTGAGGTCCGCGTACTCGGGATCGGCGAAGCGATGCACCGTGGTCATGTCGTAGGTGCGCGGCGAGAGCTGCGCCGCCATGTCCAGCAGCCCGCCCCGGCCGACGGCGGGGAGCTGCGCCCGGTCGCCGATCAGGGAGAGGGTCGCGCCGTGCTCGTCCGCAACGGTCAGCAGGGCGAGGGCGGTGTCCTGGTCGAGCATCCCTGCCTCGTCCACCACGATCCGCTCCCCGCGGGTCAGCCGTGCGGGAGCGGTCGGGCCGGTGTAGGTGCTGCCGCTCTCAGGGTCGGTGTCGCCCGGCGCGAGCCGGGTCCACTCGCCGTCCTGGTTCCATCGCCAGCCGTGCTCGTGGACGAGCTTCGCCACGCTGTCCGTGCTCACGCCGAGCTCCTGCGCGGCCACGTCCGCGGCCTTCTTCGTCGGCGTCACGATCCGGGTGAGCCGGCCCTGGTCGGCGGCGGCTTCGATTGCCGCGCCGAGCATGGTGGTCTTGCCCGCGCCGGCCGCGCCCTCGACCACCACGAGCGGGTCGGTGCTGGCGACCGCGGCGGCGGCCTGCGCCTGCTCCGCGTCCAGCCCGCGCCGCTGCGCCAGCCGCGTCACCTCCGGCACCCGGCTCGCACCGGCCGTTGCACGCGCCTGGAGCTTGTCGCGCAGGTGCGTCTCGACGGCGACCACGTGCAGCGAGGTGAGGTGCGCCACATGGTCGGGCTGCACCACGTCCGGCGGCAGCACCGACAGGCAATCCTCCACCGCCAGCGCCGTCGTGATCGCAACCATGTCGCGCAACACTTCCGGGGTGGCGCGCACCCCGGTCTCCGTGATGACGCGCGTGACGTGCTCCTGCACGGTATGGCGCGTCCACGTCGACGCGCCAGCCGCGCAACGGTCCAGCGCGCGCGATGCGACCTGTTGCACGCTGAGGTCGTCCAGCGACACAGCTGCGCGCCGACGGACGCGCGGCGGGTCCGGCCGGTAGCCGACCTGCTCCAGCTCCACGCGCCAGGCCGCCTCATCCGCAAGCGTGGCCGGCTTCTTCGACGGCCGCTCGTGATCCCAAGCCATCGCCTCCAGCCGCCCCCGGACCACCGGGCCGGGCTCCTCGCCTGGATGCGCCGCACGCCAGCCCTTCTCGAACCGCGCGAGGTTGCGCTGCACCTGTGCGCTACGCTTCGACATGAGCGCGTTATAGGACTCCAGCTCCGCAACCTCCCCGGTCACCGGGTCGAGGGTCAGGCCGTGCTTGTCGAGTACGGCCGCGAGCTGGGGGTGCGCGGCGATGACGGCGGTGCCGAGGGCGCGGATCGCGCCCTGCTGCCGGAACAACGCCGCGGTGTCCAGGCCGCGCCAACTGCCGGCCGCCCACACCCGCGTCCCGATCTGGAAGTGGATATGCCGGTGCGGGTCGCCAGCGCGGGAGGTGTGATGCACGACCGAGACGGTTTCGAGCTGTTCGACCGGCACCACCTCCTGCTTCCCGCGAGGGCCGATCCGGGTGACGCTGTGTTGCCCGAGCCAGCGCCGGATCTCGGCCACCGCATCCGCCTGCGCCGCATCCAGGGCCTCCGATACCTCCGGGTGCAGCGCGGCCGCAACCGACAGGGACTTCGGAGCGTTCACGACCATCTCCGCGAACCGCGGGGAACCCTGCTTGGCCTCGCCAGCGAGCCGGGGTTTTCCCATCGACTCCCCGTCGAGCGGGTTGATCCAGTTCACCCACGAGGCGTACTGCTCCGGGGCCAGCCGGACCTCGCCGACCACCTCCCCGGCGGCGTTCACGGCCGAGAACTCCGCGATCGCGGTCCCGGCCTCCAGGTAGTAGTCGTCGGCCAGGGAACGGTCGGACTCCAGATAGCGGCGGGCCTCCGCACCGGAGCCACGGAATAGGATCACACCGCCCTTCATGCTCGCCTCCTACTCACTCATGTTCTTGCAACTACCTACGGTAGCATTCGTGCATTGGCTCTTGGGCGGGAGAGTCCTGTGAGGCTGGAAGGGTAGTCGGGGACGGTTGAGAGGGACGGTCGGGGCCGTAGGGTCGTGAGGGAGAAGCGGGATCGGATGGTGAGGGCGAGATGAGGATGACGGGGAGAAGGCAGGCAGGACTCGTAGCGGTGGCCGTGCTGGTGACCATGACGGGGCTGACCGGATGCGCCCCGTTCGCGTGCCCGGCGATCGGCTGGTCGAACACGCTCACCGTCCAGCTCGTCGGGGACACCTCCGCGGTCGATCAGGTGCAGCTCTGCACCGACGCCGGGTGCGCTCCCGCAGCCGACGTGGACCCTTCGGGACCGCTGGGGTGGATCACGGTCGAGAGCAACGACGGCGACTCGTGGACGTTCTCGGTGGGCATGACGAGCATGGAACAGGTCACGGTGCGCACGCTCGCCGCCGACGGCACGGTGCTCTCCGACACCGAGGCCACCCCGGAGTGGGTGCGCGTCGGCGGCAGCGCGCAGTGCGGCGGTCCCAGCGAGGCAACGGTCGCCGTACAGGCCTGAGCCCTGATTGCTCGACCATGTGACCCGGCGGAGTGAATCGAGTCTCCGGCTCGGCGCTGGTAGGGGCTCTATTCGAGTTTGAGGATGTCTGACCGGATGAGTTTGACGGCTCTGCCCATGAAGCGGCCGGCGGCGCTGCCGAAGGGGTTGTCGGTGGCCATGTAGGACCAGGTCGCGGATGGGCGGCGGAGTCCGAGGTCTTCGGGGTCGCGGCCGATGTCGTCGGGGGTGAGGGTTTCGATGAGGTCGGCGGTGTCGCGGTAGACGGCGTCGAAGAAGCCGTGGAACTCGCGCAGGGCGATGCGATGGAACTCCTCGGTCGGTTTCTGTCCGGCGAGTGCGCGGAGGTGGATACCGTCGCGCACCTCCTGGAGCAGCGCGAGATGCGCAATCCACTGTTCATCGAAGTAGTGCAGCGCGACCGCCCGTATGGTGACCGCGACGGCGACCTGTCCGCGCGCGTTCTCCAGGGAAGCGACCTTGGTCGGTATCAGCTCGCGCAATCGTTCGACGGCGAACTTGCCGTCGATGATTCGCTGACGGTGGTCGAGGACGGTCTCGCGTTGCGCGGCGATCGCGCGACTGTAGGTCCAGGTGAGCCGGTGCTGAAGGGTGCGGGCTCGTTCCGCGGCGGCTTGGCAGGCGTCGACCATTCGGCGCCGCTCCGTCTGCGGGAGGGATTCGCCCTGGCGGGCGATCTTGGCGCGCATCCTCGGCGTCAGATGTATTTGCAGGAGGTCGTCTTCGACGCCGACGATGGTGTGGCTGGTTCCGGGGTCGCCCTGTCTGCCCGCCCGCCCGCGGAGTTGGGCGTCCAGCCGGCCGGAAGGATAGCGGGCCGTGGAGATGACGGCCAGCCCTCCGGCGGCGACAACGCGGTTCCGGTCGTGTTCGTCGGCCCCTCCGAGGCGGATGTCGGTGCCGCGGCCGGACATCTGCGTCGAGATCGTCACGGCCGCGTACTCACCGGCGCGGGCGACGATTGCTGCTTCTTCGGCGTCGTTCTTCGCGTTCAGTACGCGAGCCTCGATCCCGGCCTCGCGTAGCCGCGCGTCGAGTTCTTCGGATTCGGCCACGCTCTGCGTCCCCACGAGCACGGGCTGTCCCCTGTGATGCCGGGCCGCTATCTCATCCAGGATCGTGCGGGTCTTCTCGGGGTCGGTCAGGAGCACGGTGTCGGGCTTATCGACGCGCCTGTTCGGTTCGTGCCGCTCGACGCGGCCGCTGGGCAGCTCGTAGAACTCGATGAGTTCTTCCGCGACGGCGACGACGGTTCCGCTCATGCCGGAGCGCAGCTGGTAGCGCAGCAGCAGGTCTTGGATCGTGATCGTGTCGAGGATCACGCCGGGGGCCGAGACCTCCAGGTGCTCTTTCGCTTCGAGGGCCGCGTGCAATCCGTCCGGCCAGCGTTGCAGATGCGCGATGCGGCCGCGAGTGGTGTTGACGAGCTTGATCGCCCCGTCGCTGACGAGATAGTCGACGTCACGGTGCAGTAGCACTCGGGCGTGCAGCGCGAGGTTGATGCGCGTGAGCGAGGCGATGTGCTCGGCGTCGTAGAGGTTGATTCCGCCCAGGCGCGCCTCGATGCTGTCCAGCCCCGCGTCGGTGAGCGTGACGGTCGCCTGGTCCGCGTCGACGGTGAAGTCGCGTTCCGGTGTGAGCTGTTCCACCAGCGCGGTCGCCTCTCCGAACTCGTCCGCCTGGTCGTCGGACGTTCCGGCGAGGACGAGGGGGACCATCGCCTCGTCGATCATCACGGCATCCGCTTCGTCCACGATCGCGACGTCGAAGACCGGATCGACTCGCTCCGCGGGGGTGACCGCGAACCGATCGCGCAGCACATCGAAGCCGATCTCGCTCACGGGCGCGTAGACGACATCGCAGCGGTACGCGCGACGCCGCTCCTCAGCGGAGGTGTGCTGTCCGATCCAGGCCACGCTCACTCCGAGCGCGGCGAAGAACGTAGCCGTCCAGGTCGCATCCCGCTCCGCGAGATAGTCGTTGACCGAGAGCACATGCACCCGCCGGCCCCCAGCCGCGTGACCGGCGGCGGCCAACGCCCCCACCAGCGTCTTGCCCTCCCCGGTGTCCATCTCCACGCCATACCCGGCCAGCAGGGCGCAGCACGCGATCAGTTGCTCTTCGAAGGCCCGCAGGCCAACCGTGCGCGACGCCGCCTCCCGGAGGAGGGCCAACAATCGTCCCGTCGCCGCATGTGCCGGGGACCCGCGTACCGCGATCCGGAGCTGATCGCGAAGCGTCTCCGCGTCGAGCGTCCGCACTTCTTCGGCGAGCAGTCCCGCAGCGCGCACGACGGGATCGAAGCGGCGGAAGGACGCTGCGCCGGGCAGGCCGAGTGTCCGGGACACCCAAACCGGAATCGGGATGCTCATCCCGGTGTGCCCGCCGCGACGAGGATCGCCAGTAGGGGGACGATCCGAGCAGCCGGCACCTCGTAGACGCCGCGTTTGCTCGATGCCAGCCAGCCGGCCGCGGTGAGCTCTTTCAGGTGGTGATACACCTGACCGCTCGTGCCGCTCTCCAGCGCCTCCACCAGCGCGGCGACCGTCACCGTTCCATGCAGCACGGCATGCAGAATCTGCAACCTCACCGGATGGCCCAACGCGGCCAGCACGACCGTCTGCTCGGCCCAATCCTGCTCGAACACATCAGAAGTGGCCCGCCCGTACTGCCACTGCACCGTCCCGCCGTCGGGCAGATTAACGACCCCGGTGTAGAGCACAGCGCCACCCTCCGGCGCACGAGCCCGCAAACCCTCCAGCGCCCACAGCGCCTCCTGGGCAGAGACGCCCGGACGCGCGACAGGCGAACCGGGTTCCCCCTCCCGGCTCATCAGGGCCGTAACAGCCTGCTCCACCGCCGACAACCGTGCCTCGAAATCACCATCCCCGCTCACAATCACGAGTCTACGTTAGAACGTAACTATAGATATCGGACACTGGGGAAGCCGACAGCCGGCTGCCCCCTATCCGGCGCGGCCCTGGCGTCCGGGCGGGAGCAGCCCACGAGCGCGGGCGCGCGTGACCCAGCCCTGCGCGGTGGACAGTGCGACGCCGCTGATCTCGGCCATCGTCGCGGACGGGTTCGGGTCGCCCTGGCCGGCGAGCCGGCCGTGCTGGAGAGCGACCAGCTCGTAGAAGTCCGGGGTCTTCTTCGGATCGCCCAGCGGCTTGAGCAGGTCGCGCTCGGACACCTTGCGGCCGGAGGGCAAAACGATCTTGCCGCCGGTGATCGTCTCGGTGCGCGTCATGGCGAACAGGCGCTTGTTGATCGACGCCTCGATCCGAGCGGTCGGCAGCTCGCGCAAGAGCTGGCTGGTGATCGGGTCGCCCGGTCGCCACGGCAGGTAGATGACGCCGGTGATCCGCACTTCCTCCGGGACGGCGAAGGTCTGCCGCTGGAGACGGATAAGCACGCGGGTCGCCGTCGCTGAGTGCTCGATGTAGCGCCAGCGCCCGTCGACCGTCTCGTCCGCCTCGGAGTCGAGCTGCGCCTGCCGGTCGGCGTCCGTCATTGCCTGGTCGTTGTAGCCCAGGATCGCATCGATCTGCTCGCTCGCGTCGTCGTCCCGCTCGCCGGGGAACCGGGACGCCAGGTGCCACCCGTCGGGCAGATCGGCCGAGATGATCAGGCCGTCATAGGACTGATCGCCGGGGCGGCGCGGAGATGCGGGCATGAGGCGAGTCTAGCGAACCTGGGAGTTGTCTCATGTAGTTGCGGTTACCTGCGTGGCGCGCTACTCTCAAATATCCGCAACTATCTGACGTAGGAAGGAGGCCGCGATGGGCGAGGGCGCCGAGAGCGTCGTGCAGACCGGGCCTGCGCCGCTGTTCTACTCCGAGGAGGAGACGGCGGCGCTGCTCGGCATCCACCGCACGACCCTGCGCGCCCTCGCCGTGTCCGGCCAAGCTCCGGTGGAGCCGATTCGGCTCACCCAGCACAAGCGCGTCTACCGGCGCATCGACGTGGAGCGCCTGGCGGGGGTGGCCGAATGATCGAACCACGCACAACGAAAGCTGGCAAGACCTACTACCTCGTGCGGGTGAAGTCCGGGCGCACCCTCGTCGCGTCCAAGTCATTCGACACCAAGCGCGAGGCCGAGACGTGGGAGCGCAAGCAGAAGCACCTCATCGAGACGGGTCGGCCCCTGGCCCCCAAGCGCTCGTTCACGCTGCAAGAGCTGGTGACGATGTTCCTCGCCGCACGACAGGGCGGCAATCCACACACGGTGGACACCGACCGCAACAACCTCGACGCTCTCCCTGCGAAGATGCTCACCCGGCCGCTCGCGTCGATCCAAGCGGACGACATCCGCTCCCACCTGCTCGCGGAGCTGCGCGGCGGCAAGGCCGCCTCGACCGTCGCCCGCGCCAAGACGACTCTGAGCGCGCTGTTCACCTACGCCGACGAGCAAGGGTTGCTTCATCAGCCACACCCGGTGCGCACGATGAAGAAGATTCCCGAGCTGGGCACAGTCGCGCTGCGCGCGGTGAACCCGAACGAGATTCCCTCCCCTGGCCGCGTCGCCGCCGTGCTCGCGACATTGCGGCAGCGGCGCAGCGACATCGCCGACGTGTTCGAGTTCATGGCGCTGACCGGGGTGCGCTGGGGCGAGCTGCGTGCGATCCGCGTCCACTGGCTCTCCGAAGTTCCCCTCCCCCAGCTCAACGTCGAGCGATCACACTCCGACCGCTACGAGGAGAAGGCGCCGAAGTCCTGGCGCGGCACCCGCCCCGTCCCGCTCTCGCCGCGAGCCCTGGCGATCTTCCGGCACTACGCGACGGGCAAAGCCGCCGACGACTACCTGTTCACCAACCAACAGAGCGGTCAGCTCTCCGTCGGTGTCGCCCGCAAGTTCCCGCTCGGCTTCCGCCGCCACGCGCTCCGGCACTTCGCCGCCTCGACTTGGCTGCGCCTCGGCACACCCGTGCACGAGGTCGCGGAGTACCTGGGCGACGATGCCCGCACCGTCCTCGCGGTCTACGCGCACGTCCTCGGCGAAGGGCAACGCCGCGACCATGTGCGCCGCCTCGCGGCCGCCGAGGAGTTCGGCCGCAGCGGGGGTCACCTGGGGGTCACCTCGAAGGGTCCGAGCCTCGGACTCTGATCGCCAACACCCAGCAGTCGAGCCGTAGAAATGGCTCCTGATCTGGGGAAAATGGCGGAGACGGAGGGATTTGAACCCTCGGTCCCCGTAAGGGGACTCCACCTTAGCAGGGTGGAAATGCCAATCTTCGGCTGTTGAGCTACCGATGACCCAACCTCCGCGACATTGCGCGCAAATCCATCCTGATCTCGGCTTTCCCCCCTCGGCGCGCTCGTCTCATCACGCACTCAACACACTTACAACTCGCCCGCATCGCCTCTCTCGGGCCACTCGGGACACTTTCGGGACACTGTCGCACAACTACTTGCGATGGGCCGCGCGGCATCGGGAACTTCAGCTTCCCAAGCTGATAGCGCGGGTTCGATTCCCGTCATCCCCTCCACTTTTCCGCATGATTTCGCGGGTCGGTCGCCACAGGACCTCACGTGCTGGGGATATTCGGCACCTACTGGGCGCTCATCCTCCCGTACATCGCCGTCACGATCCCGTTCAACATCCTCCTCATGACCGGTTTCCTGCGCGAGTTCCCCACCGAGATCGAAGAAGCCGCAATCATCGACGGTGTCGGGCTGTGGAAGCTCTGCTGGACCGTTGTACTCCCCCTCATGCGGCCGGTGATCGCAACGATCTTGATCTTCAACGTCGTGTACGTGTTCAACGAGTTCCCGTTTGCGTCGATCCTCATCAACGACCCCGACATGGTCACAGTCTCCCTCGCCGTCTCACGATTCCAGGGACAGTACACCGTCGACTACGGCGGGATGATGGCAGCTGCGACCCTCGTGCTCGTGCCCCAATTGATCGTCTACGCGCTCTTCCAACGTCAGGTCATCGCAGGTATGACCGTCGGGGCCGTGAAGGGCTGACGGCGGGACACCCCGGTGCTATCTGTGCAGTCGACGGCACTGGCCTTGGTGGGTTCCCACGTGTTGGCGCTCACCGCCAACAACGATCCGAGCATCGATGCTCGTGACCCCCTGAACGCAACTCACGCGCGGAGCGCTCGAACTGTCGCGGAAGACGCGACTGACCGCTTACGGCGAACCGGCGAGCCGGCGAACCGCGCTGAGGCTACCGCCCGAGACCCCCTGGCTATCGCAAGTAGACCCTGGCTTCCCAGGGCGCTAGAGCGGCGTCGGGGTCACTACCGCCTCCGAGGTTGACGAGGATCGGCTCGGCGCCGCGCCATCGCGTCCGTTCCCTCGCAGGAATACCTGGCGAGGCCGGCTCCGACGAAAGGTTGACTAGCACGAGGAGGTGCTCGTCCCCGAGGTTCCGCTCGAACGCGAACACTGCGGGGTCCGCCGTGTCGAGCCGCACGAAGTCACCGTCGGCGACCACGGGGAGCCGATGTCGCAGGTCGATCAGCGCTCGGTAGTGCTCGAAGACCGACGAGCCGTCGCCGTACTGCCGTTCGGCGTTGACGGTGGCGTGGTTCGGGTTCACTCCGATCCAGGGGGATCCCCCCGTGAACCCGGCGTTCTCGGTCCCGTCCCACTGCACCGGCGTGCGGGCATGATCGCGGCTCATCGCCTGAAGCCCTTCGATGACCTCTTCCGGCCGCTCGCCCCGTGCCATGGCGTACGCGTAGTAATTGAGGGACTCGACATCGCGATAGTCACGGATGTCGCGGAACGGCGCGTTCGTCATCCCGAGCTCCTCACCCTGGTAAATGTAGGGCGTGCCGCGCTGCATATGCAGTGCGGTCGCCAGCGCCGTCGCGGATTCGCGCCACCAGCGCCCTGCGTCGCCGAAGCGGGTCACCGGCCGCGGCTGGTCGTGGTTGGACAGGTAGAGGCTGTTCCAGCCGACGGTGGCGAGCGCTTCCTGCCATTCGGCGAAGGAGTCGGCGAGCTCGCCGGGCTCGAGCCGGCGCGAGCGGAACTTGCCGTCGACGTGGTCGAGGCTGACGTGTTCGAACTGGAACACCATGTCGAGTTCGCGCCGGCTCGGATCGGAGAAGAGGGCTGCTTCTGCCTTCGTGACCCCTGGCGTCTCTCCCACGGTGAGGAGGGCGCCGCGGCCGTCGAAGACCTCGCGGCGCATCTCCCGCAGGTACTCGTGCAGTCGGGGCCCTGCCGAGAAGTGCGGGAAGCCGTCGCCGTGGGTCTTCCCCTCCGGAACCAGGCCGTCGGGCAGATCGGGATGCTTGGAGATGAGGTTGATGACATCCATCCGGAACCCATCGACTCCTCGGTCGAGCCACCAGCGCATCATCGTGTACACCGCTTCGCGGACGTCAGGATTGTCCCAGTTCAGGTCGGGCTGCTTGCTCGCGAACAGGTGCAGATAGTACTCACCGGAGGTCTCGTCGAGGGTCCACGTCGGACCGGAGAAGAACGACTCCCAGTTCGTGGGCTCACTGCCGGGTTCGCCCGGCACGCACCCCTCTCGAGGGGGCCGCCAGATGTACCAGTCTCGTTTGGGACTGTCCCGGCCGGCGCGCGATTGGAGGAACCAGGGGTGCTCATCGGAGGTGTGGTTGACGACGAGGTCCATCACGAGTTTCATTCCGCGCGCGTGCACGGCGGCCAGTAGCTCGTCGAAGTCGTCGAGCGTGCCGAAGACGGAGTCGATCTGCTGGTAGTCGCTGATGTCGTAACCGTTGTCGGCCTGCGGCGACCGGTAGATCGGTGACAGCCAGATCACGTCCACTCCGAGGCGCCGCAGGTGGTCGAGGCGGCCGAGGATGCCACGGAGGTCGCCGACACCGTCGCCGTCCGAGTCCTGGAAGCTGCGCGGATAGATCTGGTAGACGACCGCGCTCTTCCACCACTCCGGCGTCGCCGCGGGATCGGCGTCGGTCACGAGGATCTCAGAGTGCGACATGGACGACCTGCCAGATGTGGAGCGGCGGGAGGGTTGCCACGGCATGATTGCCGTCGATGCGCACCGGCACCTCAACGAGCCTGGCACTGCCGTCAGGGTCGGCGACGCGCACACGCGGTCTCCGCCCGCGGACGAAGCGGAACCTCAGCTCGCCGTCGCCGACGGCGGCCGGCGCGAGTCGCGGCGCGTCCCACAGTGTGTCCTGCTGGCCGACCAGGTTGATCAGATGCACCACGAGGGAATCGTCGGCGCGGACCACGCGGCGCCAGACCGACCCGGCAACGGCCGTCTCACTGACCACGGCGTCCTGGTAGGCCACGTCCAGGTCGTCGTTGTAGTCGCCGACGTAGGACGCGGTGACGTCGACGACACCGGGGGCGAGCAGGAGCTCGTCGTGCTCCACGGCGAAGTCGTACCACCGCGCGAGGAACTCGAGCGTGTCTGGCTCCGCCTCGTGGTTGCGCACATAGTACGGGTCGACAAGCAGCCGGCCGTGTTCGCCCACGAGCAGCTGCGTCGTGCCGTGCGAGAGGAGTGTCGCCATCGTGAGAGCGGTCGCACGATCTGCTGCCTCAGCGGGAGAGTGATCGTAGACGTGCTGGTAGGCGGCCAGAACGACGGGCTTTCCTCCAGCCACCGAGCGCGCGCGCTGGGCGACGTCGGCGAGCGCGTCGAGGGTGAGGACCGGCTTCCATGGCTCGATGTAGACCGCGTTCTGCGGCGCCGAGCCGGTATCCCAGGTCGGGAAGTCGTTGACGTTGTTGAAGATCAAGCGGCTCTCCGGGAGCCGGCCGCGCACGGCCTCGACCAGACGGACGAACGAGTCGGCGACATCGAGCACGGCACCGTCGGGGGTGGCGGCGTGCTTCGGGTAGCCGTACTGATCCAGGTGGAAGCCGTCGAAGCCCACCCGCTCCACCGAGGCGCGCAGGTCCTCGGTGAAGTGCTCGAGCCACGCCGGGGCGGCCGGATCGAGGATGAAGAGGAAGTCGCCGAGCGCGTACGGTTCCCCGTCTGGCCGCAGCAGCGCATGCTGCCGCCATTGCGGCCACTCCTCGGGACCGACCGCGTAGACCGCGGCGTACCCGTAGGAGGCGGCGCCCGCCCCCCGGAGCGCGCGGACCAGCTCGCGGACCGTGTCGAGCGTGATCCGTTGACCGAGGGCGTCGTCGTACTGCTCCCCGCCGCCGAGCAGGTCGGCGTGCCGGTAGGCCCAGTCGTAGAACTGGATGCCGTTGAGGTGCAGCCTGCGCGCGAGGTCGACGACCGACTGCACGTCCTTGCCTGGCTCGTAGCTGGCGACGAATCCGTACCTCAGCCGGGAGCAAGGGTCGGCGGTGACTTCAACGGCAGTGCGGACAGTGCCGCCAGCGTGCTCGAGCTCGATGCCGTAACACCCGCTCGCGAGCTCGGGCAGGAGCTGTACGTCACCAGGGTGCAGGTGCTGGCTGTGCACGAGCTCGCCGAGCCGCCATACCGACACGGTGCCCTCTGCGGGCACCTCGCCCCGGATCTCGATCCCGAGGGACTGGCCGGGTCGGAAGCTGGCTTG
Source organism: Microbacterium aurum (assembly GCF_016907815.1). Classification (NCBI taxonomy): domain Bacteria; kingdom Bacillati; phylum Actinomycetota; class Actinomycetes; order Micrococcales; family Microbacteriaceae; genus Microbacterium; species Microbacterium aurum. The sequence goes on along the minus strand of NZ_JAFBCQ010000001.1, from coordinate 1,067,678 downwards.
GATGGGAAGGAGTGTGAGGTCGGTCACGGTCATCCTTTGACTGCCCCGGAGGTGAGGCCTTGAACGAAGTGGCGTTGGAAGATCAGGTACACGACGATCACCGGGATGACCGCGATCACCGAGGCGGCGAAGACGAGTCCCCACTGGGTCGCGTTCTGCCCCTGAAAGAGTTGGATCGCGATCGGCAGGGTGCGATTCTGCGGGCTGTTGATGATCGTCAGCGCCCATGCGAACTCGTCCCAACTCGCGAGGAAGGTGAAGATCGTCGCCGTCGCGAGGGCGGGCCTGGCCAGCGGAATCGCGAGACGCCAATAGCGAGTCCACGCGTTGGCCCCGTCCATCTGCATCGCCTGGTCGAGCTCACCCGGGATTGCGGCGAAGAACCCACGCAACAAGAACACGTTCAGAGCCAGCGAGCCTGCCACGTAGAACACGATGAGACCGGGGAGCGAGTCCAGCAGCCCGAAGTACTTGGCCAGCACGAACTGCGGGATGATCAGCATCATGGCCGGCACCATCAGGCCGATCAGCAGGATGCGGAAGATCACCTCGCGGCCCCGGAACTCGAAGCGGGCGAACCCGTACGCCATCATCGAGCTGATCAGCACCGACAGCGCGGTGGAGACCACCGCGACGATCACCGAGTTCAGCGCATACCGGGAGAAGTCCTGACTCGTCCACGCCTGCACGTAGTTCTCCCACGTGAACGGATCGGGGATGAACTGGGGCGGTGTCGTGAGCACGTACGCCTGTGGCTTGAACGAGGTCGACAGCATGTAGAGAAAGGGCGTCACCATGACGATCGCCCCGACGATGAGGGCGACCAGCCTCAGCCCGGTCAGCGCTGTGCGCTGCGTTCGCGTGCGCTTCATCGGGACTCCTCGTCAGTACGGTCTCGGAAGACGCGGAGCTGCACGACCGAGAAGATGAACACGATGACCGTGAGCAGCACCGCGATCGCCGCGCCGTAGCCGAAGTCGAGGTTCGAGAAGGCCTGCTGGTACATGAACGTCAGCACGACCTCCGTCTGCCCGCCGGGGCCGCCCGCCGTCATCAAGAGCACCGAGGTGAAGACGTTGAACCCGCCGATGACCAGCATGACGACCACGAAGAGCATCGCCGGCCAGATCGCCGGAATCGTCACCACCCGGAACCGTTGCCACCAATTGGCCCCATCCAGGGCGGCGGCCTCCTCGAGCGACTGGGGGACGCCCTGGAGTGCGGCGAGGAAGATCATCATGGACCATCCGATCCCCTTCCACACTCCGAGGGCACAGATGGCGATCATCGCGGTCCACCGGTTCGACAACCAGGAGGTCGTGCCGTCCGTGAGCGGAAGTATGTCGCTGAGTGCCCAGTTCACGAGGCCCTGATCGGCGAACAGGTACTTGAACAGCAGTGAGACGACGACCCAGCTGGTGACGACGGGGAGGTAGTAGAGCACACGGAACAGCGGCTGCACGGGGGCTTTGGACCGCAGCAGCATCGCAACCGCCAGTCCGAACACGATCTGGGGCGGCACGGTGAAGAGCATGTAGATGCCGCTGTTCGCAAGGCTCAACCAGAAGCGGTCGTCTTGGACCGCGCGCGCATAGTTGTCGAGTCCGATGAAGTCGCTCGCCGCACCGCGAAGGATGTTCCAGTCGTAGAGGCTCATCTGGAGGGCCTGAACGATCGGGTACAGGATGAACAACCCGAACAGGATAAGTCCCGGCGCGATGAACAGCCACGGCGTCAGGTTGGCCCTGCGCCGGCGAGGAAGCAGGAGTTCGCGTGGGGTGGCCGCGGCCACCCCACGCGAGCCGGTACTGAGGGTCATCAGTTGTCGGCGGCCAGGAGCTCGTCGATCTTCGCGGCAGCGGCCGTGAGGGCATCCTCGACGGTGACGTCGCCCTCGAAAGCGGGAACCAGTTCGTCGTTGAGGATCGTGTCCACCTCGCCCGCCTGCGGGATCGGCAGGCGCGCGCGGGCAGTCTCCAGCTGGTCGGCGAAGGTCGCGAAGTAGGGAACGAGATCAGCCTGCTTCTGTGCGAATTCCGGCTTGACGCTCATCTGTCCCGCCTTCGCCATCCCGAGCTGATAGGTCTCACTCTGGCTGAACTCGAGGAACTTGTAGGCGGCCTCGGCGTGCGCTGTCGACTCTGTCACCACGAGACTCTCGCCGCCGACCACACTGATCGATCCTCCGGAGCCGGCCGGCACGGCGGAGTAGACCGGTTCGAAGTCGGGATACTGACCAGCCCAGATGTCCTGCATCCACGGCCCGTCAAGGATCGAGGCGTACTGTCCGCTCGGCAGACCGTCGCTGGTGCCGGTCGCTCCCGAGTTTCCGGTGATGAGGTTGGGCACCTGTCCCTCCTTGTAGAGGTCTACCAGCAACTGGATGCCCGCCACGCTCTCCGGGCTGTTGAGGTATCCGGTGGAAGTCGACAGGTCCGCGTCGGCGATGTCGCCACCTGCCGACCAGATCCACGGCATGACGTTCCAGGCGCTCAGCCCGCTGTCCGCGAAGGCGTAGGTATCGGTGCCGCTGAGCCCCGCGGCCAGTTGCTTCATCTCATCGAACGTCGCTGGCGGTGCGCTCAGGCCGGCCGCCTCCAGCGCGGCGGAGTTGGTCACGAGTACCCGCGTGTTCGTGTTCAGCGGGATGCCGTAGTAGTGGCCGTTCCACGACGTCGTCTCGAGGGTGCCGGGGTAGACGGCATCGGCCAGTTCCTCGAAGCCCGACATCGTGCCATCGAGCTGCTTGAAGACGCCCAGTTCTGCGAACTGCGCGACCCAGCCGATGTCAGAGCGAATGAGATCGGGCAGCTCACCGCCGGCCGCCGACGTCGTGAGCTTCTGCTTCAGCCCGTCGTAGGGCATGTCGACATACTCGACCTGGATGCCCGGATTCTCTTTCTCGAACGCCGGGATCAGCTCGTTTTCGAGCACATCGGTCTGCGCGCTGTTGCCCCCGTTGCCGTACGTGCCCCAGAACGTGAGGGTGATCTGGTCATTCGAGTCGTCTCCGGACGCGGCGCAGCCGCTCAGAACCAAACCGCCAACCAGCGCGATAGCGCCGGCAGCGGCGAAACGTGTGTGCCTCATTGCAGGTGTCTCCAAGGTCGGGACGGCCATCGTCAACCGTCTCCGTTATTTCACCACACAAAAAAACAAGTAGTCAAGTGCGCCTGATCTGCCGCCTGGATGAGGTAAGTTCTTTCATGTTGGAAGAAAGGGTCGCAATGGCGTGGCAACCCGCGGACGAGCTCGCGCAGGCTGTAGCGCTCGAAGTGCTCCTGCACGGCCCCCTAGGCCGTTCGGAGCTCGCGCGCCGGCTCTCGCTCGCCCCGGCGACCCTGACCCGCATCAGCACTGAACTGATCCGGGCGGGTCTCTTGGTCGAAGCGCCGCATGCCGCGACACGGGGGACGGGTCGACCATCGATTCCGCTCGACGTCATCCCAGAGGCACACTACTTCCTGGGGATAAAGCTCTCCGGGGATGCCCTCATGAGCACGATCACCAATCTGCGTGCTGACGTTCTCAGTTACCGCGAGATTCCTCTGTCCTCGCGCGACGCCGACTACATCGTCGCTCAGATCGCCGTGTTGGTCCAGGAGGCACGAGCCGAACACGCCATCGACGCCGTGGGCATCTGCCTGGGAGGCGTCGTCACCGAGGATGGCACCGTCAATAGTGCGCCGTTTCTCGACTGGCGTGATGTCCCCCTCGCGCGCCTTGTCGAGGAGCGATCCGGACTTCCGGTCTTCGCCTCCAACGACCTGGCGGCGTTCACCGAGGCTCAGCACTGGTTCGGTCTGGGGACGGGGCACGCGAACTTCGCGACTCTGACGCTCGGTGTCGGCGTGGGCTTCGGCTGCGTCGCGAACGGTCGACTGCTCGCAAACTCGGACTCGGGAGTGGGCCTCGTCGGCCACTGGCCGTTGGATCCCCTCGGACCGCCCTGCAGCCGCGGACACCGGGGCTGCGCCGAGGCGATGCTCACCATCCCCGCGATCGAACGCGACGTGTCGACGGCGATAGGCCGGCCTGCTCGATGGTCCGAGATCATCGAGCTCGCCACCCTCGGGGACCCTGCTGCAAGCAGAATCCTCGCTTCATCGGGCCGTGCGCTCGGGCGACTCATCGCGGCTGTCGCCAATCTCACCGCGCCGGAACTCGTCGTGCTGGGGGGCGAGGGTGTCGACATTGCCTGGACCGCCGTCGACGCGGTCCAGGAAGGGATCGAAGAGCAACGGGACCCGCGCGCATCGAAAGTCCGCGTCGAGCTCGCCTCCGGCGGCAACGAGACCTGGTGCCGCGGCGCCGCTGTCGTCGCGATCCAGGGCTATGTACTCGCTGCCAAGCAACGCTCTGTCAACTGACCTACGAGATGAATCAGTCCGCATGACATTCCCGCACAACGGGGCGGGGGCCGCGCGCAAGGGGATCCATCGCGGCAGACACAACGCCCCCTACCTCATCGAGTCGCCGAACCCGGGGTGCTGGTCGCGCCCTTTCCGCATTGATCCCGGGTGTATATTTCTGCAACGCGCGTGCGTAGGCCGCCGCGAGTTGGTCACGCGTTTCGCGGTCACCTGTCGCGTCGCGCCGCGTCGCGCGCGCATGACTGCGCGCGTTGTCGGTCGCGATTCGTGCGTCCATGCACAGTAGCTCGCTGTGCGCGCGACCCACCTTCCGTCTGACTGGGCGTCGCGGCACGGGTTCGTATTCCGGCTGATCGAGTGCGCCTCGCTCATCTGCATCGTATCGAGGCCACCAACGCCCGATCGGGAAGGCCTGGTCCCTGGAGTTCGTCCGCCTGCAGCGCGCTCGTGCGGTGTCGCAACACGCGTGCGAGGACTGGTCCGTACACCGTCAAGGCCCCCCAGCTATTCGCCGAGGGGCCTTGACGGGTACTTATGGTCAGCGAACGACGCTGAGCTTGTCGATCGCGACCGCAGCGGAAGAGGCTCCGCTGAGCTGGATGGTGTTGGTTCCCGCGGACAGCTGAAGGCCAAGGGTCTTCGTCGCGGTGGCCGTTGCGGAGCCCGTTGTGGGCAGCGTCACCGTCTTCGGGCTACCACCATTTACCGACACCTGGACTGTCTGAGCTGAGGCGCTCGCGTAATCCAGACGCACGGTGTGGTTGCCCGATGCGGCGACCGACTGGGAAGTGAACACAAGCGTCCCGGTCGAGTTCAGCCCGCTCACGGCGGACCCCCCGGAGCATCCGGAGCAGCTCGTGACGGCCGCGGTCCCGCTTCGCGTGTTACCCGTCGCTTCCGCCTCCGTGACTCGTTCCAGTGTGAACGCGTCCAAGTCCGGCGCCCAGCCAGTGGGGTTGTCGAACTTGATCGTATTGTTTCCCGCAGTCAACGGAACATCGATGTCGAACGAACGAAGCGTGTCCCAAGTGCCTGACTGCATCAATGCACCGGTGTTGAACGTCGTACCGTTGACGGTGATTCGGAACGCCCGAGCGGGGTCGTTGGCCGGGCTGCCGGAGGAGTAGGTGAAGTTCAACCGGTAAGTCCCGGCTGTTCCGACGGAAACGTTGTTGAACTGCACACCGCCTCCGTTGCCGAGACCGTTGGCGCGTGCTGCGTTCGAACAGCCCTGACAGTAGGTTGTCGATGCCGTGCCCATGAAGGTGTTCGCTCCGTTCTCCGCCTGCCAGCGCGCATCTCCACTGCCGATCTGCGCGAGTGGGGTCTGCGAGATGTGCACCGCCACTCCGCCTGTCGCGATCTGCGGCAAGGACAGCGTCGTAGAGCTGGTCACGGTCTGCGTACTCACCTGAGTCTGGCCCGCAGCGCTGTCCGAGAAGATTGTCGCGGTGTAGGACCCGCTTCCAAGGAAGCTCAGCGGGACCGACGCCGTGCGAGCGGGACTAGTCATCCCGGCCACGAACCAGTCATTCCCGCTCCGGCGTGCCATCGTGACGTGGTCGCCGGGGAACCCCTCGACGATCTTCGTCTCATCCCACTGCGTGGGGATGACGCGCATCAGGTGCCGTCCTGACCACTGACGATATGCAGCAGCCGAATCGGCGTAGTTGATCATCCCGGTGTTGTAGACGATCGCCTGCGCGAGGGTGTGGGTCTGAGTAAGGACGGCGTCATTCCGCGAGATCATCGCGGGCGTGTAGTCCATGCCTCCGAGGGGACCACGCGTGAACGGATACGTGACGTCAGCGCGCGCGGTGGTGGGCGGCGGGAAGATGTAGTGCTCGGTTGCGGCTACTGCCTCCGAGGTCAGCTGCCAGGGCCAGGTTCGCGCTTCCCCGCTCGGCTTGGTGCTTCCATGAATGTTGAGCATCATCTGCCCGGCGCCGGCGGCGTCGCCGATCGATTGGTAAGTCTGCTGGGTCTGCTGCGAGTCGCTCAGGAAGAAGTCGACTTTGAGGCCGTCGACCCCGTACGCCTTGTGGTCGTTCACCAGTTTCGTTGCCGCTGCAGGTGTTGTTCCGGCGTCGGCGGTCACCCACGCGAATACTTTCACGCCTCGCTGTTTGGCGTAGGCAGAGATGGCGGGAAGGTCCACGCTCGGCGTGTAGCAGCAGTCGACGGTGACGTACTCGAAACCCATCTCCGCGGCGAAATCGATCGTCTCCTTCTGGTTGGCGAGCGTGCGGGGACCGTCGGGGTCGACGAACCAGTTCCACGCCGCGCGTCCAGGCTTGACCCAGGTCGGAGTCGAAGCTGCTGGCGGGTTGAGGTTCTGCACGAGGTCGCTGTTATAGAGCTTGTCGAGGTTCGAGGTCACGATCGCCGTTCGCCAGGGCGTCTGGAATGGGTACGGGCTCGAGATCGGGAATCCTTGATCGGGGGTCCGGCTGACCTTCAGGAGCCCGTTGCCTGCGCCGTCTCCCTTCAGGAGTGCGGGGGCGAACGACGCGTTTGAGTTGTTCACGTTAGCTTCGGTGATGAGGGCGTAGTACGCATTGTTATTCACCGAGATCAGCGCTGGCATCGTGAGATCAGAGCCCGAGTTCAGCGACGAGGGCGTCCTGTACATGTAGTCCTGCTCGTAGTTGGCGTTCCATGGCGCCGCCCACCCGCCATCGGCCGTGTTGAGGCGGAATCCGGTGGTCTCGTTCGTGATGGTTGCAGTGCCGCTGCCGGGAAGCCGGTAGCGGAATGCGATTCCATCGTCGTACGCACGTGCGATGAGCTGCATCGTGGCGCCGCTCTTCGTGTAGGTCAGCGTCATCTCGCGACCGTTGTTCGTGTAGCTCGGCTTGCTACCCGCGGGGAGGGAGTAGGTCTCGTTGATGACTGCGCGCGTCTCGCCGGTGTAGCTCAGACCTGATGTGAAGTCAGTGGAACTCGTCGTGATTCCCAGTGGCGAAGACCGGAAGACGGTCTGCGTTCCGGCGGTCACGCTGTAGGTCAACGAGCCATTTGCTTCGTCGGTGACTGTGAGATTGACCGAGCCGTTGGGGGAGGTGATGGTGTGCGTAGTCAGCGCAAGCGCTGGGGTGGCAGTCATCACCGACAGTCCCAGCGCTACTGCTGCGCCAAGAGCGAGACTTCTTCGACTCAGACTGCGCCGTCTAGTACGAGTGTGCATGCTTCGCCTTTCGCGATGTGCGACGGCAGGGGGCCATCGCTTACGCCAGACGCTAGGAACCCTTTCATGAGTCGGGAATGGCCGTTTAGCGTGTCGGGCATGGACGTTCCGATCCGCTTCGACAGTGAGAGCGCTCACGAAAGCAGACGTTATGGACAAACCGTGCACCTAGCGTCCAGTCTGATCTCGTGCCAATCGAGGACGGATTCCGCGGTCAACGACTGATTGTTCTCCCGCGGCCCGTCGTCTTGGAAGCGTTGTCCAGACCCGTCACGCGACGCATCCTGGTAACGGATGTTGGCTTCTACCCAGAGGCTCTGGACCACCAGATGGCGAGGCCGAGAGGGATAGACCAGACCGTTGTGATCGTGTGCACGGCTGGCACAGGGTGGGCTCGTATCGGAGAGACGACGCATCGGATCGGTGCGCAGCAAGCGCTACTGTTGCCGAGGGGCGTCCCACACGCCTACGGCGCCGATGCCAATCATCCCTGGACGATCTGGTGGGCTCACCTCACGGGAAGCGACGTGCCGGAGCTGATCAAGGGCCTCGACGTTTCTGAGACTCGACCGACGGTGGCCATGAAGTCACCGGAGAAGGCAGTGGCGCTCTTCGACGAGATCGTCTCCGGTCTAGAGCGGGATCAAACGCCGGCCCGGCTCATCGCCTCGGCAGGTGCCGCCTTCAAACTGCTCACTCAACTAACAGTGGACCGCCTCCTTCCCTCACCCGAGGACCCGCTACACCGGGCGATGAGCTATTTGAGGGAGCGGCTGGACGGGGCGGTGCGGGTCGCGGACGTCGCCCGGCTCGTGGGGGTCTCTCCTCCCCACCTGGCGGCCCTGTTTCGCAAGGCGACCGGGGGCGGTGTCCTCGCGCATCACACGGCTCTTCGCATGGCTCGTGCCCGACAGCTCCTGGACGCTACAGATGCCACCGTGGCAGAGATAGCGCGGGACGTGGGGTACGACGACCCCTTCTACTTCTCACGCCACTTCCGTCGTCATCACGGCGTGAGCCCCACCGGGTTTAGGGCGCGGAATCTCCAATTCCCGACAGAGTCCTCAGGCCCCAGCTGACGCTCCAGGACTCATCTGGGTCGAGCCATCGCAGGCCCTCGCCGGTGCGGAGCGCGTTAGGCGGAGCGGTCATCGGCTCCACAGCTACCGCCTCGTGAGTGCCTGCCGCTGCCGGGAAGGACGGCGACACGTACAGCTGTGTCCAGCGAAAGTCGGGGTCGGCCCACAGCTCAACTCCGCGCCCACTCGGAGTGCGCAGTGAATGGGTGAGGGTGCGACCGGTGTCGGCGCGCATATAGGTCATGTGTCGAGGTGCGCGCGGGACCGGCGTTTCATCCCTCAGGTCCTCCGGCGAGCCGGAAAGGTGAAACGATTCGCGTGGGATGTTCCGCTCATCGAGGTGGTATCCGTGCGTGGCGTCGATTCGGAGGGAGAGCGAATCCGTTCTCGAATCCCCGACACGTAAATAGGGGTGTGCTCCGACCGCGACGGGAGCACGTTCTCGCCCGACGTTCGTGAGCGTTGTGTTCACCGTCAGGCCGCGCGCGTCGACGCGGTACGAGATCAGCGCGTTCAGATCGAACGGGTAGCCCTTCGCATGACGGATCGTTGCCGCCATATCCACCCGTCGAGATTCGCGGTGGACGATGTCGAACACGTGGTCGGCGAGCAGCCCATGATTCGCGTTGTTCAGCTCGGGCTCGTTGACTTCTAGCTGATACTCCGTGGTCCCCTGACGCCAGCGTGCATCCTCGACACGGTTAGGCCACGGCAGCAGCATCGCACCTGACATGTGTACGAGCGCCGTCGAATCGACCGTAGGTTCGACGGCGTCCATCCCATCGATGACCAGCATCCGGAGGGATGCTGCCAGCGGCGAAACCACTGCGAGAACCCGCCCACTGCTGTCGCTGATCCACTCCCTTGTCGGGCTTTGCGTTTCGGTCCAGGTCACGTGGCGACCAGATGAACGAGAACACTTCGGTCCGGGTCCAATAAGGGCGGCTGCAGACCATGCACCGCGAGAGCACGGCCGGTCATGCGAAGGGGAGCATTCATCCAGTCGGGCCTCTGACCGGCAGGAACGGGATCCCCAGGTGCGAGCTCCTGGACTTCATAGAGCGCGTCAGGTTTCAGTCCCGGGAATCTCCACCTAGCCGGCGGCCACGTCGCAGGCATGTCGTCGAGGGCGTAAGAGAAGATCGCTTCGGAGCCGTCGTTCGCGACCACTCCTTCGACACGGACCGTGGGGTCGACGTCGGTGCGAACAAGCCGTCCGGTGTGGAGGAGCGACCTGAACCGCTTGTGAGCCGCCACCCAGGCTTTCACTCGATCGAAGGTCGCCGCGCCGATGGTGGTCAGGTCCAGCTCAACCCCCAGGTTCCCCCAAAAGGCGGTCGCCGCTCGCTGGTCGATGTTGGCCACGCGGTGAGTGATGTGTGCTGTTTCAGCCCCCAGATGGGTTCCCTGCAGCTCGAGCGGTACGAGAATGCTCGTCCACCGCTGGATCGGACCGCGTTCATGAGGGTCGTTGTTGTCCGAGGGCCACACCCTGTCGGTTCGCGCGAGGACACCGAAGTCGATGCGACCACCGCCGCTCGCACAGGATTCGATCTCGAGATCAGGATGGCGTCTGCGCAGCTCGTCCATCATCCGGTAGACAGCGACCGTATGGTCGCGCGCGCCTGCGCGACCGGTGCTGGGGTGACCCGCGTCAAGGAGGTAGCGGTTGTGATCCCATTTGATGAAGTCGACTCCTATCTCCGCGACCCGCTCAGAAACGAGTTCGAGGATGTGCGAGTAGGCCTCTGGTAATCCAAGGTCCAACACGTGCTGGTAACGCGACGCAAGCCCTGGGCCGTGTCCCGCGTCGAACACCCATTCCGGGTGTGAGCGAGCGAGCATCGAGTCGAGGTTGATCATCTCTGGTTCGAACCAGAGGCCGAACTGCATGCCCAGACTGCGCACGTAGTCCGCGAACTGCGACAACCCCGCCGGCCAGCGGGCCCCGTCAACTTCCCAGTCACCAAGGGAAGTCTGATCGTCGTTTCGTCCCTCGAACCAACCGTCGTCTAGTACGAACCGTTCGGCACCGAGCTCGGAAGCCCGGCGTGCGAATTCGCGGAGCTTCCCCTCGTCATGGTCGAAGTACACCGCCTCCCAGGTGTTCACGAGGACCGGCCGTTCTGTGTGAGGATGCGTCGTCCGCGCGCGGAGCATTCGGTGAGCGCGGTCCGACAGAGCATTCAGCCCATCGCCCCACATTCCGTACGTCGTCGGGGCCTCGTGTGTCTGGCCGGGAAGGATGACCAGTTCGTCTGGGTGGAAGAGCTCGCCCGCGCGGAGGAGCTTCGAGCCGGCGGGCATACGCTCCGCCGCGAGTGCCTGGTTCCCACTCCAACCCAGATGGATCGCCCAAACCTGGCCTCGCTCGAACCCGAAGTGTTCCTCACCTGCAGAGAAAAGAGTCGAGTGCTCCAAACCCGGCTTCCCACCGCGGCTCTCGCGTACCCACGCTCCCACCGGGAGCGGGTGGCGTTGCGGGCTTCTCTCCCGCGCCCAGCGGCCCGTGAGGTCCAGCAGTTCGACTGCCGATTCGGGGAGGGGAAGTGCGACCTCGAGAGCATGGAGGACGTACGGGGTCTCGCCATCGTTTGTCAGTGAGACGTCAACGCTCAGCACGCCCTGATCAGACAGGACGATGTCTAGGCTGACGGTCAGCCGTGAGCTTTCGTCGATAGCTTTGCATCGGACTGCGTCGTCGTGGATTGTGACGTCGGACGTTATGAAAAGGGGTGCGAAATCTGCGCCGCTCCGACTGCCAGCGAGACCGGGCCGACCGAGCCATCCCTCTGCGAGCAGGGGCAGTACTGGGATCGGCTGCGGGTAGGTCACCATGCTGTCGCCAATGGTTGGCTGGCTGGCTCGCCGGACCGACTCCAGAGCCTGACCGTCAAGCACGCCGAGATCGTCGCCCCAGTGCAAGATCCGGGGGAGCCTTCCATCGGACAGGTCGACCACAACGCTTACCCCACCCCGTCGCAGGTGTGCGACCTGAGGCTCTTGTTCCGTCACGGTCATCCTTTCAATCCGCTGCTAGCGATCCCGGCGAAGAACTGCCGTTGCAGAACGACGAACACGATCACTAGGGGCAACGTGCAGATCAGCGCTCCCGCCATCAGTGCGGGGTAATTGGTCCCGAACTGGCCCTGCATGCTGGCCAGCCCAACTGTGAGAGGTCGATTGTCCCCGGCGGGGGTCACGATCAGGGGCCAGAGGAGGTCGTTCCACGAGTAAAGGGAGGTAAGGACCGCCAGCGCCGCCAGCATCGGACGAGCCATCGGAAGCATCACACTCCAGAAGACACGGAGAGTCCCCGCGCCGTCGAGGCGGGCCGCCTCCTCGTAGTCCTTGGGCATGGTCGAGAACGCTTGTCTCATCAGGAATGTGCCGAATGCAGAGAACATGCCCGGTATGGCGAGAGCGGGAACGGTGTTGAGAAGACCCAACCCTTTGATGACGTCAAACTGGCCGAGCAGGAACAGTTGACTGGGAACCATCAACATCAGAATGAACAAGGCGAACAGGAAGTTGCGCCCTGGGAACCGGAGCCGCGCGAATGCGTACCCCGCGAGAGCGGCCACCAGAACCTGTCCAGCTACCCGCAAGATCAGCGACATTGCGGAGACAGAGAACTGAAGCCAGAACGGCGAGCCCTCAAAGAACGTCTCATATCCCGCGATGGAGGGGGTGGACGGGAAGATCGTTGGCGGTAGCGACGCCACCTCATTGGTGGTTTTGAAGGAGGTCAGGATCTGCCACACGAACGGCACGATCATGAGTGCTACTGCGACGCCAAGAAGCACGTGCAGCTTCCACTGGCCCCGGGCAGCCAACCGTCGCCGCGTTGACGCGACGACCTGGGGCTTGAGCAGTGAGTCAGTCATACGTCACCCACCTCTTCTGCAAACGGAACTGAATGATCGTGGCGATCATGATGAGGAGCAAGAGAACGATCGCGATCGCGGCGCCGTAACCCTGCTTGAACTGGACAAACGCTGCTTCGTAGAAGAGGTAGACGATCGTTTTCGAACCGTCGATCGCAGTGTTGTTCACGCTGCCGAGCATCACGAAGACCAGGTCGAACATCTGCAGCGCCGAGATAGTTGTGAGCACCGTGACGAAGAAGATGCTCGGGCTCAACATCGGAAGGGTGATTGCGAAGAATTGGCGTACGCGCCCAGCGCCGTCGAGAGAGGACGCCTCGTAGAGGTCCAGCGGGATGCTCTGCAGTCCCGCCCCGAGAATGATGAGGTTCACTCCCAGGCCCATCCAGATGCCGACGACCGCGAACGCGTAAATGGTGAACCGGTCGTCAGCGACCCAGTACTCTCCTGGGATGCCGACGAGGGACAGCAGGTAGTTCAGGATCCCGTAATCACCGTTGAGGATGAACCGCCAGACCATACCGACTGCCACAGGCAGCGTGACGACCGGCAGGAAGAACAGGATGCGATAGAGGGTGCGTCCTTTTGCCACTTGTTCGATGAGAGCGGCAACAACGACAGCGATCGGTATCCCCAACAGGACAAGAGCGGTGTACACCGCAGAGTTGCGCAGGGCTAGCCAGAAATCACCGTCGGCCAGTAGCGAGGCGTAGTTGTCCAATCCTGTGAACTCGCCGGGGCCAAAGACAGGCACGTTCATGAAGCTCTTGAAGAAGGTCGACAAGAACGGCCAGAGGTAGAGGACGGCGAGTCCGACGAACGCTGGTGCGATCATTGCAAAGGCCCACCAGTCGACTCCTCCGCGTCGCCTTCGGTGGCCGGGGCTGATAGCCGTGCCGGGGCGGCTTGTGAGCCGCCCCGGCCGGTTGAGGGTGTCCGTCATCAGCCGTTGGCCAGAACCTTATCGATCGCCTCTGCGTAGGCTTTCGTCGCGTCTTCGACGCTCGTAGTTCCGTTCCAGGCGTCCGTGAGGTACTTCGTCTGCTCGCCCTGCCATTCCGCGGCGTTGCCCTGGACGGGCAGCGGGACGGAATACTCCTTAGCGTCAATGAAGACCTGCAGGTTCTTGAACTCAGGCATCGCTGCCATCCACTTCTCCTCTCCGCCTTCGTAAGCGGGCAGCACGGCTCCGGTCTCGGCCTGGATGTCTGCGGCCTCGGGGCCGCTGGCGAACACCAGGAACTTCTTGACCGCCTCCGGATGCTTCGTGCCTGCGTACCCGACGTTGGCGATGCCGCTGGTCACCGTGGCCTTCTGCTTACCGGTCGGGAGTGGAGCGACATCAATGTTCGACGCGATCGCCTCGTTGCTGTACAGCTGGAGCGCCCAGTACGCCCCGGACATGTACATCCCGATCTTCCCCTGCTCGAACATCGTTACCGCTTCGGTATCGGACAACTGCTGGAGCGTCGGGGACGAGCCGTCCGCTTGAAGGTCTGTCCAGAATTTGATGCCTGCTTGCGCCTCCGGCGAGTCGATTTCAGCGCTCTGCCCGTCGTCGGAGATTACCTTGCCGCCGGCCTGGAAGATTGTGTTGTAGTAGCCGCCCTGGTAGTCGATCGGTGCAGCTACACCCCACACGCCTGCGGATGTGTCGGTCAGTTCTTTGGCCGTCTGTCGGAAGTCCTCCCACGTCCAGTCGGCTGACGGGTACTCGACCCCGGCCGCGTCGAAGATTGCCTTGTTGTACCAAACAGCATTGGTATCGAAATCCTTCGGCAGTCCGTAGGTTTTCCCGTCGCCCTGGTCGTACAGGTCGAGCACTGCCTGTGGGTACTTGGTGAGGTCCACGCCTTCCGCTTCGATCTCATCTGAGATGTCCAGCAGCTGGCCCCCGGACGCGTACGGACGGATGTTTTGCGCGAGCATCCAGAAGGCGTCGGGTGCCGTTCCTCCGGCCGCGCCGGTCTGCAGGGTCGACCAGTATTCGGGCCAGGGTCGCTCTTCGACCTTGACTGTGATGTTGGGATTCTTCTCATGGAACGCGTCGGCGATCTTCTGCATCGCAGGGGTCTGTGTTCCGGCCCAGACGCCGTAGGTGATCTCAACCTGTTCGGCGCTCGGGTTCTCGCTGGTGGCGCCTCCAGAGCACGCCGTGAGTGCAGCAGCGCTCACGACAGCGGGAAGCAAGAGCCATCTCTTGTTCATGTTTTCTCCTTGGGTGCGATCGGTCGTCTGTGATCGATCAGGTTCGGGTCTCGTACAACACGGGGGAGAGCCAGTCGACGTGTGCGGGGTCTTCTCCGATTGCGAGGGTTCGCAGGGTCAGGACTTTTGCGCCGTCGAGGTCTGCTGTGAAAGGCACGGGGGGTTCGCCTGCCCGGATTTCCGCTCTGAAGAGTTCACGTCCGTCGGCTTCGACAATGGCGACCGCGCTGGTGTTCGGCGTCTCGTTGTCAACCCCGACCTCCCCAGACAAATGTGAGGCATGACCCCCGAGATGGAAGCTGGCGTGTCCGGGTGACGACATGCCCAGTCCCGTCCCTGCTTGCACGTCGCCCACCCGCAAGCGCTGCCCGTCCCCGGGGTTGCCGCCGCCGTTGCTCATGTCTCGCTCGACGGGACCGGACTCGTTGCGAAACTCGATCATGGTCAAGTTCGACAGCTGAGCCTCGCCGGTGAAGGGACGGAAAACGCGCACCGGCGAGAAGAGTGGAACCGCTCCACCATCGTTGACTTCGACCATCACGACTCCGGCGCACCCCGGACGGAGGTCATCCGGGTGATGGACTTCCCATCTGCCTTGCCCGAGCGACTTCGCAGACCATCGCGGCGGCACCCGCAGAGTCGCCACTTCATCGACGTGCACCTCCGCACGCCCGGATTCGTCCGCCTCCACGATCGGTGCCGCAGTCCAGGGCAGGCCGCGTCGCTGATTCGGCTCAGCACGGAACAACTCGGCCGCTTCAGCGACGAGAATGGCCGCAAAGCCCCCGTCGTTCGCGATGTCCACCTCGAGAGTCTTCTCGACACTCACCACGGACTCTTCGAACCCACCGTCGCCTGCGTCCGTGACTACCCACGCTCTGAAGGTCCCATCGTTGCCGAGCCGGTCGAGCGGGACACTGAGATGGCGGGAAGGTCCCGTCGCGAGTGCTCCGACGAACCAACGGTCGCCACTGCGCCGAGCCAACACAGCCTCAGTATCGGGTGACCCGGCGAGGAGCCTCGTCTCATCCCACTTCGACGGGAGCTCCTGGAGAAGGCGCGAGACCGCCGGCTCCGCGGCGTAGACGTCGACGTCGTCCGCAAAATGGGTGATTCCGCTCTCAAAAACCACAGCCATCGCGAGCTCGTGAGCAGCGCTGGTCGTTCTCCCGGGTGCTTTGAGAGCGACGGGCGTGTAGTCCATGGCTCCGACAACGTTTCGGGTGAATGGCTGGATGACGTTGTGGCTCGATGTGAGGGGGGTGTCTTGGTAGAAGACGTAGTATTCAGATCCCCTGATTGCTTCGTAGCTGACAACCTGCGGCCAGGTTCTCGCCCAGCCTCGGGGGATGACCGAACCATGGAAATTCACCATGAGTCGAAGTCGGGCGCTCTCCTGGAGGATCGAGTCGTACCAGCGGTACCTGTCTTTAGACTCTGACTCCATGAAATCGACCTTGATTCCAGCTACGCCCCACGATTTCCACAGAGCGAGCTTCGAGATCTTTTCGGGCCCATCCAGGTCGTGCCACACGCACCACAGGTGAACCTGTATGCCGGCGCTACTGGCGTAGGCGACGATTTCCGGTACCCATGTCTCCTCCCAGCCGCAGTCGATGAGGAGGTGCTCCCAACCCATCTCAGCTGCAACGTCCACGAAATGCTTCTGGTGCTCGATCTGGGCACCCGAGTAGAAGTCCGACCACCACGACCATGCAGCCCGGCCGGGCCGGACCCAGGAGGCATCTGTCATCGACGCGTGGCGTCCGGGCGCGACCTCGTCGACGAGGTTCGTTTCCACGATCGCCGTCAAGTCACCGAAGACGAAGACGCGCCACGGGGTCACGGTTCCGCGCGCAATCTCGGTCGACACGTCGGCGGTTTCGAATGTGAGTTCCTGACGCCCCTGGTCGACCACGCCGTGCGCTCCGCTGTAACGTCCGTCGATCGCCGCTTCGGAAATGAGGAGATATCCTCCCGCCGCGTTCTCTAGCAGTGCCGGAAAGCCGTAGCTTCCAGGTGCGAGCTCCTTGACTGCGGATCCGAAACGCGGCGTTTCATACCAGGTCTGGTAATCCAACATCCACGCCCGCTCCCACGTCGAAAGCTGGACTGCAGTGTGCTCCGCATCGAGCGTGCTTACGCCCCAGAGATCGGGGATGTCGTAGCGGAGAGCGAGTCCGTCCTCGGCGAGGCGAAGCACAACCGACCACTCGAATCCGTCGCGTTCCACGAAGGAGATCGTCGCTTCATCGTGGTTTCGTAGCGTCGGCAGCGTAGTTTTCCCCGACACCGGCTCGATTCGTTCTGCTACCTGACGTTCCGACGAGCGGAATACTTCTGTGCCGTTCGCGAGTCGTCTCCCGCCCACCGTGAGCCCGAGACGAACCCTGAGGAACTCTTGGCTCTGCGTGCGAACGGCCGCGTAGAGGCCGGACTCCTCCGCTGTGACATCGACCCGATGCAGCCCTCTGTTGAGGCTGATGAGGGGTGTGACAGCAGTGACCACTTCGTCTCCTGATTCCTTGGCGATCTCTTCGCCTGGGGAGACACTATGCGCTTCCAGCGGCACGCCGTATAGTGATTCGGCGGTGTCTGCCTGGACATTCGGATGAATCGAAACGTCCATGCCGACGCGCCATTTGCCACTGTCCCGGGCCTACCGGTCAGGTTTTGCTGTGAGGGTGTCAGAGACGCCCCGCATACAGCTCCCGTCCGCTCCACCGCATCTTGCCGCCGAACTCGCAGCCGGCGGCAGTGTTGCGTGGTCCCAGCCGATCACGGTCCACACCTATGAGGTGGGTGACCCCGACCCGTACCCCCTCTTCGTCGACCGTCGGGTGTATCAGGGGTCTAGTGGACGCGTGTACCCAATCCCGTTCATCGACAGGGTGGATACGGAGGGCGCGCCACGGCAGTGGCAGGCCATCCACCTCGAGAATCGCTGGATCAGGCTGGTCGTACTGCCCGAACTAGGAGGGCGGATCCATATCGGCTACGACAAGACGGCCGAGTACGACTTCTTCTACCGGAACAACGTGATCAAGCCGGCGCTCGTAGGCCTCGCTGGCCCGTGGGTATCTGGGGGAGTGGAATTCAACTGGCCGCAGCATCACAGGCCGGCGACCTACCTCCCCGTCTCAACTCACATCGAACAGGCGCCAGATGGAACAGTCACCGTGTGGTGTTCTGACCACGACCCGTTCGCGCGAATGAAGGGGATGCACGGGATCCGGCTGCACCCGGATAGGGCCGCTGTCGAACTCGTCGTCAAGCTGCACAACAGGACGAGCGAGTCGCAAACATTTCTCTGGTGGGCGAACGTGGCCGCGCGAGTTCACGACAACTACCAATCGTTTTTCCCGAGCGATGTGCACTTCGTCGCGGACCACGCGCGCAGGGCCATCACGGCGTTCCCACACGCGGACCGCCCCTACTACGGCGTCGACTACCCTGCGATGGCGAAGGATGGGGGTGATCGCTTGGACTGGTACAAGAACATCCCAGTCCCCACCTCGTACATGGTCACAGCGACCAAGGAAGACTTCTTCGGCGGGTACGACCACGACGCGGAGGCAGGGTTCGTCCACGTCGCCGACCGACACATCGCTCCCGGGAAGAAGCAGTGGACGTGGGGGAACTCCCCATTCGGACACGCCTGGGACCGCCTCTTGACCGATGGCGACGGACCCTACGTGGAGCTCATGGCTGGCGTGTACACAGACAACCAGCCGGACTTCGCTTGGCTGGAGCCAGGTGAGACGAAACAGTTCACCCAGACATGGTTCCCAATTCAGAGAATCGGCCCGGTCGACTACGCCTCCCCGGAAGGTGCCATCAGCATCAAAATCCTGAGCGCGGACCGGGTAGCGATCGGAGTTGCCGTGACTTTTGCGCGCCCCGGCTCGCGCATCGAGATCATTGCCAGCGACGAAGAGATTCTGGGAGTGGAATCAGACCTCGTCCCCGGAGACGCATGGACCTGGACAGGATCTCTGCCAGCCGGGACTGAGGCAGCCGACCTCGAAGTGCGCGTTACTCAGGGCGCGGACATCGTCCTCCAGCGTCGGCCTCGGGTGGAGGGCCCCGCGACGGAACCGCGGACAGCATCGGCACCTCCGCTCCCGGGTGACATCCAGAGCAACGACGAGTTGTTCTGGACCGGCATGCACCTCCATCAGTACCGGCATCCAACCCGCTCTCCGCTGCCGTACTGGGAAGAAGCGATCCGGCGCGATCCCGGCGACGCCAGGTGCAGAGTGGCTCTGGCCGACGTGGCATATCGCCGCGGTGAGTATCTGGTAGCTGAAACGCACCTTCGTGTAGGCCTGGAGCGAGCTACCGCGCTGAACGGAAACCCGCGTGACGGTGAGGCTTCTTACCTACTCGGGATGGTTCTCGCTCGCACTGGTCGTCACGATGAGGCCGTCGATGCGCTGGCGAAGGCAGCGTGGGACGGGCGATGGGCAGCTCCCGCAGGGGTTGAGATCGCACGACTCGCGCTTCAACGGGGTGACCGCTCTGTCGCAATTGAGAAAATCGATCAGGTGCTTGCGAGTAATCCTGCAGACGCACGAGCAGTTGTCATCCGCGCTATAACTCTGCGAAAGTCCGGGCGGACGGACGATGCGACCAGGTTGGTGGATCACCTGCTGGCCGCCGACCCTCTCGATCACGTCGCTCGTGTTCTGCGTGACGGGGAAGAGGCCGCCGGCTCACTCGACGGCCGAACGATCATGGACGTGGCAACCGATCTCAGCGCTGCCGGTGAAACCGAACTCGCGCTGAGACTGCTCGAGATCGCAGGCCGCGCGGACGTAACCCCGGCTGGCGAAGTCCGACCGATCGCCCATTATCGTCGTGCGCAGCTACTGGAGCTTCTGGGCGACTCGCACGGCGCCGCTGCTGCAAGAGAGGCTGCCCATCTCGTTCCAGATGCGCTTTGCTTCCCTGCGGGACTCGACGATCACGACGCGCTACAGGCCGCGCTTCGCGCCGACCCTGATGACGAAAGGGCCCAAGATCTGCTGGCGATGCTCCTTTTCGACCGCGGGCGCCAAGCGGAAGCGTTGAAGCTGTGGCGCGAGGTGATCGCCCGTCCGACAGCGTCGACGCGAGCGCTGCGGAATGCTGCCTTAGCCGTGTATGCGGTCGAAGGTGACCTCGACGCTGCGAGCGGTCTCTACAACCGTGCGATCGAAGCGAAACCCGACGGTCGACTGCTGTTCGAGAGGGATCAGCTGCTCGAACGGATGGCCGTGTCTGCCGAAGATAGGCTCAGCCTGTTGGAGCCGCACCGCGACATAGCCTTCTCGCGCGATGACCTCACCGTCGAGTACACAGACCTTCTGGTTGACGTGGGTCGATGGGAAGAGGCACTGCAAGTTCTTCAAACGCGCCCCTTCGCGCCCTGGGAAGGAGGGGAGGGGAAAGTGCTGGGCGTTTGGGAGCGGATCGGCCTCGTTCGTGCCGAGGAAGCGGAAAGGTCCGGCGACCTCACAGGGGCACTCAACGCGATTGCGACAGCGGTGGCTGTGCCCCCTAACATCGGCGAGGATCGGCATCCGCTCGCCGACACGACGACGCTCTTCGGACGATGGGCTGATCTCCTAGAACGCACGGGAGATCTTCAGCAGGCGGACGAAGTGCGGAAGCGAATCCGCGCGTCGACAGAAGTGCGGCCGATAGGTGAGGACGGGACCATCGACTACTTCGCGACCTCGCTTCCGGACCTGCTGCTATTCCCGCCCAAATGAGTTGACGTGGGCCTGGAGGGAGACCTCCAGGCCCACGTCAACCGACCTGGCGACCCTGAGATTTGGCGGAGGCCTTCCATTACGGGCATGTCCTGTCGCTTGACGGTCGGTCAAGGCTCCGTCCGAGTCGCAAGGATGAACTCGACGATATGAATCGGCCTGACTTTCGTTCCGTTCTTCTAGCAAGGATGGAACTCGATGAACAGGAAGTATTCGCCGGAGATGCGTGAGCGGGCGTTGCGGATGCTCGCGGAGACGCGACCGTCGCACCCGACGATGATGAGCGCCGTGCGGCATGTCGCCGGGCTGCTCGGGATGAGCCCCGAGACGCTGCGACTCTGGCAGCGCCGATACGAGGTCGACGCGGGCGTGAAGCCTGGGCTGACCACCGATGCGGCGGCGGAGATCAAGCGGCTGCGGAAGGAGAACGCCGAGCTGCGCAAGGCCAACGAGATCCTCAAGGCTGCGAGCGTGTTTTTCGCGAAGGAGCTCGACCGCCCCTGACCGAGATGATCCGGTTCATCAACGAGCACCGGGATCGTTTCGGGGTCGAGCTCATCTGCCGGGTCCTCCGACCGGCGGTCCAGGGCTTCCTCACCGCACGCGGCAACCGCGCCGCTGTCGGCCGTGCGCCGTCGGCCAGGCAACTGAAGGACGATCTCCTCGTCCCGGAGGTCGTGCGGCTGCATGCGGAGAACTACGGCGTCTACGGGCGCCGGAAGATGCACGGTGAACGGCTACTACAAGGCCGAACTCGTCCGCGGACCCGCTCGATCCGGGCCATGGAAGACAGTCAACAATCCCAATGATGCGCCGGTGCTCACTCTGCAAGTTCTTGAGCTGCTTCCGTTGCGCCTTCGGCAGCAGCAAGCCAAGCAGCTTGAACGCTGCGATCTGCTGCTCCATCTCCTTGACGGACGGAAGATCGCGCGCCGAGCCGTAGGGGCTCACTTTGTGCGTGTCGCTCATGTCTTGACCGTATCCGCGAGCACCGACACTCACGGCATGTTGTAGCTCGGTCCGTGCAACTCCGCTCGTCACAGGCTCCGAGCGGGCCGAGCCGCCGCGGTCTGTCGTACCTGCTGCGCCGACTGCTCGTCGTTGGTGATGGCGTGGGCGCGGTTGAGGGCGGCGCGGGCGCGGATGGCGTCGATCTTCTGGCTGGTGCTCTCCGGTGCCGCGCCGAGCGGGGTCCGGTCGTCGGTGATGCCGTAGCGGTCGCGGTAGGCCGCGATGGTGCAGGCGGCGCGCCACCACGCCGCCTTCTCCTTTTCGCCCCTCGGTGCCGTGCCGAGGTCTGCCGTCCACGGTTCCTCATCGGTCAAGGAGCCACGGAGCACGGCCCGGCGCGAGCCTCGATCAGCTCGCGGCGCTCGTCCAGGGCTTGCCGCACGTCGTCGGTCATCTGTCCGCCGGCGTGCGGGATCAGGCCGACGATAAGCATCGGGCGCTTGCGGGTTCGGCCTGATCCGGCGGGCCGGGCGGTGGCGCGTGCCACGCGGGTGTGGAGGACAGAGGCGATGTCGTCGGCATCGTCCAGACTCCGCGCCGCCACCAGACGCGGGAGCAGCGCATCAAGGTCATGGTGGTTGGCTTCGGCGTGACGCAGCTCGGCCGACAGTGCGCCGTAGGCGTCGGAGCTGAGCACGTCTTCGACCTGCTCGACGGTGAGCCCGGACGCGGTGAGCAAGGTCGCCCAGCGGTCTGACTCGCGGGGCGGAAGGTGCTCCCCGCGCCACGGCATCTCAGAGGCCTCCACCGTGCGCTCACGGCGTACGTTGACGAACACCTCATGTAGGTCTTGCGATTATCACACATATCTGTGATATTGGACCCCACCACGGCGCATAGGTATCAGGGAAGCATGTACGAGTTTTCTCTGCGCCCTGTGCTAATTCAGTCCATCTCGGAAGCAAGGTCGAAGGATACTCATGGGTACTCGCAGGATGGTGGCCGCGACCATCGCGGCCGCAGTCATCGGCTCGACGCTGATGCTCGGCTCACCCGCTCTCGCCGCCCCGGAGGACGCGCCGGCACCGGAGACGACCGCCCGCGCCGGCGCCGAGGAGGACCTCGGATATCCGATCGACGGGAAGGTGCTCTCCCCGGAGTCATCGCTCGGCACCGATGCCGACGGCACGCCGCTCGCCTTCTGGGTGACGAACGGCAACGCCGAGGTCCCCGCCATGTTCCAGGTGACCGAGGTGCTGCCCGACACCGCCGGCGGCACCGGCAACAAGGTGATCTTCAAGCAGCGGGTGCCCGCGGGCGTCAACAGCTGGGCGAACACCTTCAACGCCGTCGACGGGACGGTCTACTTCGGCATGACCGAGGGCCAGCTCTACAGCTGGAAGCCGGGGGATCAGGAGATCACCGACCACGGCACGCCGTTCCCCGGACAGCAGATCTGGCGACTGGCGACCGCGCCGGACGGCATGGTCTACGGCGGGACCTACCCCGGCGGACGGCTGTTCTCACTCGATCCGACGACCGGCCAGACAGCGGACCTCGGTCAGGTGAACGCCGGGGAGACCTACCTGCGCTCGCTGGCGATCGACGACGACTACGTCTACGCCGGGAGCCAGCCGAACGCGAAGCTCGCGCGCTACGACCGCCACACGGGCGAGGTGACCGACATCCCGATCCCGATCGCCGGACAGGGGACGACCTACGACATGACGCTCGCCGGCGGATACCTCTTCGTCAGAGTGGAGCCGATCAACACGCTGATCGTCTACGACACCTCCGATCTGTCGGTCGTGAACACGGTGCCGAAGGTCACCGGACGGGTGATCTCGCAGGCGGATCCGTCCGGGAAGTCGGTGTGGTTCCGCCTCAACAACGGCGTCGATCCCGTGGGCATCTACCGGTACGACCTCGAGACGCACACCTACTCGCCGCTCGGCTTCAATCCGAACGCCTTCCCCGGCGCGTGGATGTGGTACGAGGATCCCGACCAGGAGACCTGGCCCGGCATGACCGCGATCATGACCTACTACAACGGCCGGATCTACACCTGGAACGAGACCAAGCGCAAGGGTCTCTACTTCGGCGAGGCCGACCTGGAGAGCACGCCGAACCCGATCCAGACCATCGGCGCCGGGCCGGACGGCGGCCTCTACATCAGCGGCTTCCTCTCCCCTCCCGGGATGTCGCGGTTCGACCCTGCGACCGATCAGTACACGCTGCTGCCCGGAGCGGGGCAGATCGAGGGCATCGGCACGTTCGGCGACAGCCTGGTGCTCGGCCGCTACCCCAAGGCCGACCTGCTCCGCTACGACACCACGCAGCCGTGGGCGAACGGCACCAACCCCGGCGCGCCGGTGAGCATCGGGGACGAGCAGGATCGTCCGCACTCCCTGGTCCGCGTCGGCGACCGGATGGCGGTGTCCACGGTTCCGGTCTCCGGTCGCCTCGGTGGGGCGATCACCCTGTGGGATCCGGCCACCGGCGACACCGAGGTGCATCGCAACCTGGTGCCCGATCAGGGCGTGGTCTCGCTCGCCGAACGCGACGGACTGATCTACGCCGGCACGACGATCAACGGCGGGTACGGCACCGAGCCCACGGCCGCGGAGGCCGAGCTGTTCGCCTTCGATCCGGAGAGCGGAGACGTGGTGTACCGCACGGTGCCGGTGCCGGGCGCGGTGTCGGTGAACGCGCTGACCTTCGACGAGGACGGCGTGCTGTGGGGCATCGCCGACGGGTACCTGTTCAATGTCGACCCCGTCGATGGCTCGGTGATCCGCTCCGAGCAGGTCTTCCCGCACCGCACCAGCATGTACGCGGCCGACCGCTCGATCGTGTTCCGTGACGACGGCTACCTGTACGCGACGGCCAGCGGTTCGCTGTGGCGCGTGGATCCGGCCTCCTTCACCGCGGAGCTGCTCGCCGCCGACGGCGCGGGGCACCTCACGGAGGGCTCCGACGGCAACCTGTACTACGCCAGGGTCGCGACCCTGTACCGCTGGAACTTCGCGCTGGGCGACGTCCTGCCCGCGCCGTGGGACAGCGGCGCCGTCTACGACACGGGCGACGAGGTGCGTCGCGCCGGAAGCACCTGGCGTGCCACGTGGTGGACGCAGAACCAGGAGCCGGGCGATCCGTCGGGCCCGTGGCAGGAGATCGCAGAGACCGAGGACGGCACCGCCCTGTGGACGCCGTCGCGCATCTTCGTCGCCGGCGAGACCGCCGTGCATGAGAGCGTGGTCTACACCGCGAAGTGGTGGACCAGGAACCAGATGCCCGGCGATCCCTGGGGCCCCTGGCAGCCCGCCGGCTGATCCGGGCGTCGTCGGAGGCCGGCCCTTCGGGTGGGCCGGCCTCCGACGGCTCGAGCGCGGGGGCTATGAGGCGCCCGTGCCCCTGGCGATCTCGGCCGCCCGGATTGTGTTGGCGACCACCGTCCGGGACTGCGCGCCGTCCACGGGCAGCCGCCCCTCTCGCGCGGCGGCGGCGAGCTCGCGGATCAGTCCGGCGAAGCCCATGGCCTCGTCCGCGTCGGCGTCGCGGCCGATGTCGGCGGCGGCGACCCCGTCGGCCGTGAGGGCCTCGATCGCATAGCGGTCCGGGCCGGGTACGCCGGTCACCCATGCCTCGACCGGCACCGCGCCCCCGCCGGGCAGGCTCAGCGTTCCCGACACCGCTGCGGCGTCTTCGGAGCGTGTCGGTGAACCCGCCCGCCGTCGCACCCATCCCGTCGAGCCGGTGAGCACGGCGCCGGGCAGCAGCACGTCGACCATCTCCCAGGCGTGCACCCCGACGGTGACGAGCGTGCCGCCGCCGACGGTGGGATCGTCCTGCCATTCCCGGCCTGCGGAGCGGAACAGGGCGTTGTCGTGCTGCGCGATCACGCGGATGCCGAGGATCTCCGCATCCGCCGTCGCTCGACGCAGCTCCTGCACGGCGGGAGCGAACCGCAGCACCGAGCTCGTCCCGATCAGCGACGACGGGACCCCGTCGACCGCCTCGTCCCACGCCTCCAGCTGCCGCCGATTCGCCGCGATGACCTTGTTGAAGAACACCGGCGCGCCGGACGCGGCGAGCAGCGCCGCAGTGCGGGGCACGTCGTCGAGATGCGGCGTCGCGATGATCAGGTCGGGGCGCCGGGCGCAGAGCGCGGCGAGCGAGTCGCGCTGGGGGCAGCCGAACCGGTGGGCGAACTCGGCGCGGCGGCGGGGGTCGGGGTCCGCCACACCGACGATCTCCGCGCCGACGGCGAGCGCGTTCTCGGCATCGGAGTACGGATGCGAGTGCGCCAGGCCCGCGAACCCGATCTGCAGCGGCCGGCTCATGCCAGGACGGCGAGCGGCTCTCGGCTCACGGTGTGCCGCAGCGGCACGCGCCGCGCGAAGGCCTCGATCTCATCCGCCACGATCCGCCCCTGCCGGAGCCGTCCCTCCCACGTGCCGGCCGCTCGATGCGGCGTGAGCAGCACGTTGGGAAGCCGCCGAAGCGGGCTCCCGGCGGGCAGCGGCTCCTCGTCGAACACGTCGATCGCGGCGTCGATCCTTCCCGTCTCCAGTTCGCGCAGCAGCGCGCGCTCATCGACCAGCCAGGAGCGGGCGGTGTTCACCAGCCCCGCGCCGTCGGGCATCAGCGCGAGCTCCCTCGCGCCGAGCATCCGGTGCGTGACGGGCAGCGATGGCGCATGCAGGGCGACGATGCGCGCCCTCGTGAGCGCCTCGTCCAGCCCCACGAGCTCCGCGCCCAGCGCCGCCGCCTCCTGCGCCCCGAGCGTCGGATCGACCAGCAGCGGTTCGGCGCCGAGCGCCCCGATCAGCTCGAGGTAGGCGCGTCCGGTGCGGGAGGCGCCGACGACGGCGATCGGGGCGCCGAGGATCTCGTGCTGCACGCCGGCGGACTCCGGCCGGTGCCAGGCGGCCGATCCGTCGCGCAGCGCGTTGTGCATCCGCGGCACGCGATGCAGCAGCGCGAGGGTGAACGCCAGCGACACCTCGGCGACCGACCGCGCCATCCCTGTCCCCGCCTGCGTGACCAGCACGTCCCGATCGAACACCTCGTCGGTCACCAGCGCTCGGACGGATGCGCCGGTGTGGGCGACGAGCCCGAGGGCGGGAAGGGCGTCC
Source organism: Microbacterium aurum (assembly GCF_016907815.1). Taxonomy (NCBI): domain Bacteria; kingdom Bacillati; phylum Actinomycetota; class Actinomycetes; order Micrococcales; family Microbacteriaceae; genus Microbacterium; species Microbacterium aurum. The sequence continues at coordinate 1,041,099 of NZ_JAFBCQ010000001.1, read as the reverse complement.
AGGAGCTCCGCCGTGAACGGCGCGGCGCCCCAGCTGGTCACGACCACCCGCGCCCGGGAGGTGTCGGGGACGTCGGCGAGCGCGTCCACGCGCAGGAACGAGCCGCCCAGCAGCTCGGCGGCGGCCTCGAGCCGCGCCCTGTCGTCCGGAGCGAAGAACTCGGTCATGAGGCCTTCGGAGACGGCCGCGACGAGGCTCGGCGGGGTCACGCCAGCCAGTCCCGGATGTGCGAGGCGACGAAGGCGTCGTCGGTGAGGGCGGGATACGCGCTGCGCACCCGGGAGATCTCCTCGGCCTGCCCCGGTGAGAGCCCCTCGTCCGGATCCAGGCACCAGGTGCCGGCGAGCAGCCCCTGCTGCCGCAGCATCTCGTGAACGCCCGCGATCACGCCGTGGAAGTCGTTGCCGGGGTCGAAGACGGCCTGGTTGAGGTCGAGCACGTCCGCGGAGAGCCGGCCGAGCTCGCGATACGCCGCCTCGTCGCCCGCGGCGGCGCGGTGCGCCTTCTGCAGCAGCCCCACCGCCGCACGCGTGCCGACCGCCCACTGACCGAGCAGACCGCCGACGAAGCGCATGGTCCGCGGGCCCTGCGGGGTGTCCACGTGGAACTCCGCGAGGAGATCGGAGACGATCGTGTCGTCGTTGCCGGTGTACAGCGCGATCTCGTCGGCGCGGCCGGAGGCGGCGACCCCGCGCACGAGCTCCAGCGTGCGGTAGCGGTCGAACGGCGCCGCCTTCACGGCCACGACCGAGGGGATGCGCGCGAAGGCGCACCAGAAGTCGCGGTCCAGCACGGGACCGCCGATCGCGGCCTGCAGGTAGAAGCCGATCACGGGCAGCACCTCGGCGACGGCGGCCGCCCGCTGCAGGAGCGCCTGCTCGTCGGCGCCCGCGACCCGGGGGCTGACCAGCACGGCGTCGTAGCCGAGCGACCGGGCCAGCTCCGCCTCGGCCACGGCCTGCTCGATGTCGCCGGCGACGCCGGCGACCCGGATGACGTCGGGACGTCCGCCGCGGTCCAGCTCCTCCGCGGCGAGGGCGAGCACGGGCTCGAAGAGCGCGTGCTCCTCGTCGCGGATCTCGAACTGCGTCGTGTGCACGCCGATGGCGATGCCTCCGGCCCCCGCATCGAGGTAGTACCGGGTGAGGGCACGCTGGCGCCTCTCGTCCAGCGTCCGCTCGGCGGTGAGGGCGAGCGGGTGCGCGGGGATCACGACGCCCTCGGCGAGAGCCCGCGCGGCCTCGGCGCGCAGTGCGGGCGCCGCCATCAGAACTTCCCGTCCCGCACGGCCCACTTCGTGGGCTTTGCGGTCATCGGCAGCCCGTCGCGCAGCCAGGCGGCCTGCCAGCGGATGAGCGCGTCCGCCGGCACCTGCGGATAACCGAACTCCGCCATGCAGCGCCGGGCGTCGCTCAGCAGCGCGGTGGGCTGCGGCTCTCCGTCGAAGACGACCTCGCGCTCGAGCAGCTCGCCGAACTCCCGCGCGACGGACTCGACGCTCAGCAGCTCCGGCCCGGTGAGATTGATCGTGAACACGTCGGAGGAGGCGCGACCGAGACTGCGCAGCACGACCTCGTTCGCGTATCCCTGCCAGACGACGTTGACGTTCGCCGTCGCCAGCGAGACCGGCTCCCCCGCGAGCACCGCGCTTCCGATGTCGGCGAGGACGCCGTAGCGGAGGTCGACGGCGTAGTTGAGCCGGATGACGGCGACCCGCGTGCCACGCTCCTGCGCGCCGAACTCGAACACGCGCTCCCGACCGAGGCAGGACTGCGCGTACTCGCCGATCGGCGCCGGAGCGACGTGCTCGGAGGCGCCGCCGGACGAGGCGGGCACGAACGGGTAGACGTTGCCCGTAGACAGCACGGAGATCGCGCTGGACCGATAGCGGCGGGCGACGCGGTCGGGCAGGGCGGCGTTGACCTCCCAGGCCCAGGAGGCGTTGGTCGCCGCCCCGAACTTCGCGCCGACCATGAACACCACGTTCTCGGCGTCCGGAAGCGGGGAGAGATCGTCGTTCTCGATGAGGTCGAAGGGGATCGCCTGGACCCCCGCCGACTGCAGACACTCCCGCACCGCGGCGTCGCCGAACCGCGACACGGCGTACACCGTGTCGCCCGAGCGCCCCGCGGCGTCCAGCCCGCGGCGGGCCAGCACCGCGAGCGTGGGTCCCATCTTCCCGCCCGCGCCGAGGATCACCAGATCTCCGCTTCCGCGGGCCAGGTCCTCGATCAGTCCCGGGTCGGGCGCGGTGAGCGCCTCCTCCAGCTCCGCCTCGGAGGCGAATCGTCGCTCTGTCACGTCGTGTGGTCCCTTTCGTCGTCGGGCGTCTTGCCTGTCGGTCATCCCTTGATCCCCGTTCCGGTGACGCCCTCCTGGACGTACCGCTGGGCGATGAGGTACGCGAAGAAGATCGGGACGAGGGCGACGACCGAGCCGGCCAGCATCACGCTCAAGGGCACGTTCTGCTGCTGCAGCGACGCGATGCCGACGGTGAGGGTCCACATGCTGCTCGACTTCGCGACGATCAGCGGCCAGAGGAAGTCGTTCCAGTGCCACAGGAACACGAAGACGCCCAGTGTGGCCAGGATGGGCTTGCACAGCGGCAGCACGAGCCCGAGGAACATCCGCAGCTCTCCGGCGCCGTCGATCCGCGCCGCCTCGAACAGCTCGTCCGGCAGGCCCTGGATGAACTGGCGCATCAGGAACACCGCCTGCGCGTTGGCGAGCGTGGGGAGGATGAGGCCCCAATAGGTGTTCACCGCGCCGAGATTGGCCATGAGGATGAACGTCGGGATGAGGGTGACGTGGAAGGGCACCATGACCATCGCCAGGAACGACCAGAACATCACCTCCTTGCCGGCGAAGCGCTTCTTGGCGAACGCGTAGCCCGCGAGCGCGGAGAAGAACAGCACGGCGACCACCGACACCACGGCGTAGACCATCGTGTTCAGCAGCCACATCAGCAGGTTCTGTCCGGACAGCACCTGCGCGTACGAGTCGAACGACAGGTTCCACGGCAGCAGCGAGCCGGGCAGCTCGACGACGGCCCCCGGCTTCAGGCTGAGGACCACCATCGCGTAGAACGGGAAGAAGGACAGGACGGCCGCCAGCCCGAGCCACAGCCAGCGCAGCACCACGCCGAAGCCCGTCGGCTCGAGCGCGTGGAACGAGCGCCGCCGGCCGGCCTTGCCGGGCAGGACGATGCTGGTCGTGGTGGTCATCGCTGCCTTCCGATCACGAGACGCTGGATGAGCGCCACGACCAGGGTCATCACGAAGAGCGCGACGCCGACGGCGGCGGCGTACCCGTAGTTGGTGTATTTGAAGCCCTGGTCGTATAGCAGATAGACGAGGGAATAGCTCGCGTTCGCCGGTCCGCCGCCGGTGGTGACGTAGATGAGCTCGAAGACCTGGAACGCGAACGTGGTCTCGATGACGGCGAGGAAGAAGATCGTGGGCCGCGTCTGAGGGAGGATGATCGCCCGGAACCGCTGCCAGGCGTTCGCGCCGTCCATCAGCGCCGCCTCCTCGAGCTCGCGCGGCACGTCCTGGAGCGCGGCGACGAAGATCATCATCCCGTAGCCGAACCGAGACCAGACGCCGATGATGACCAGCGCCGGGAGCACGAGGACGGGGTCGGCCAGCCAGCTCCGCCCCAGTCCGAGCGGCTCCATGAGCGCCGCCCACGGACCGTCGGCGGAGAAGATCCACGAGAAGATCGAGCCGGCCAGCACGAGCGAGGTGATCACCGGAAGGAAGAAGATCGAGCGGAAGAAGCGCGATCCGCGGAAGGCCCGGCGCACGCCGAGCGCCATGGCCATGGCCAGGGCGATCGCGATCGGAACCGAGAATGCGGTGTACAGCACAGTGGTCGTCAGCGCCCGCCAGAACAGCGGATCGACGAACAGCCGCTGGAAATGGTCGAGCCCCCGCCACCCGATCTCGCCGACGATGCTGTAGTCGAAGAAGCTCAGCGCGACGCCGACGATCGCCGGGCCGAACCGGAAGACCAGGAACAGCAGGAATGCCGGCAGCACGAACAGCAGGGCGATGCGGGCCTCACGGCGGGCGAGCACGCGCATCGCGCGGGTCCTCACCGGCCGCCGCGGCGATGCCATGGTCGTGGTCGTCATCGAGGTCCTCCTCGGCTCGTCGTGACTCGGTCGAAAGAAGCGGGTGCGCCGGACCGGCGGCCGGCCCGGCGCACCCGCGTCACGCTACTTCGCCAGCAGCGGCTCTGCCGCGGCGGCGGCCGCGTCCAGCGCCTCCTGTGCGGACTTCTGCCCCAGCAGCGCGGCCTGGATCTCCGGGACCAGCACACCCATGAGCTCGCGCGAGCTGGTGTTCAGCTCGCCGACCGTCGTGCTCGGGATGGTCGCCTCGACGGCCGAGAGAACCGGGTCGTCCGCGTACAGCTCGCCGGTCGACTTCAGCGCCGAGAAGAAGCCCGCCTGCGTGAGGTACGGCACGACGACGTCCTCGCCGGTGGCGTACTCGGCGAAGGCGGCGGCGGCCTCCTTGTCCTGCGCGCCCGTGAGCATCGCCAGCGAGCCGACGGTGCCGTAGGCCACGGACTCCTTGTCCTTCAGCGGCGCCACCACGTGGATGTCGTCCCAGAACGGCTGCACCTCGGCGACCGAGTGGTTCCACGTGCAGGCGACCTTGTGCTGCGCGATCGCGGTCTGCTCCATCGGCACGTTGGTCGTCAGCGCATCGGGGACGAGCGCGTCCTGCTCGGCCAGCTCGGTGAGGAAGCTCAGGGCCTCGACGCCGGGCTCCTCGTTGAAGCCGACCGACGAGCCGTCCTCCGAGTAGATGCTCCCGCCGGCCTGCCAGAGCAGCGGGTAGAACGACTGGTTGAGGGTCATCTCCGGGTAAGCCGAGTACGAGATGGTGTAGAGGCCCTGCTCGCTGAGCTGCGGGGCGATCTCGAGCACGTCGTCCCAGGTCTCGGGGTACTCCGTGAGACCGGCGGCCTCGAAGACCTGGCCGTCGCAGAGCAGCGGCAGCGCGGAGGTGAGCATGGGCGCGCCCATCAGCTCGCCGTCGAGGGTGACCGACTCCATGACGTTGTCGAGCAGGTCGCTCTTGCGCTCATCGCTGAGGTACGGCCCGATCGGCTCGATCGCGTCCTGATAGGCCGCGAGCTGATCGGGGATGAGGTAGACCAGATCCGGCCCGGTCTTGGCGGCGATCGCGGTCTGCAGCGCCTCATCGCGATTCGCCCACGGGAAGATCTCGTAGTCCACGGTGATCTCGGGATGGTCGGCCGTGAAGTCCTCCACGACCTGATCCCAGTGAGCCTTGTGGGCGGCTTCGTCGGCCAGGATGGGGTAGAGCCAGAGGGTGACATGCTGATCCTGGGAGCCGTCTCCGTCGCCGGAGCCGCCTCCCCCGGAACAGCCGGCCACCAGCAGAGCGGCGGCGAGACCGGCGGTGATGCCGAGAACCTTCTTGGTGCGCATGGTGCTCCTTACTAAACCGTTCGGGGTATCCGCATTATGGCATCACACTGGGATAATTAGTCAAGCCTTCGTTTTCGCTGATTTCTCCAGCGTTCGAGATCACGTCCTCGAACATCATGGTGGTTTCGTCACCAGCGCGTGCTATTTTGATCGCGACCCGTCCCTTCCGTGAGGAGCGCCATGGCACCGCAGCAACCGCTCTCGATCGCGGTGCGGTGCGCCGTCCAGCTCCGCGACACGGGGCCGGCGACGGTCAACGACATCTCCTGCACCCTGGAGCTGTCCCGGACCTCGGTCGAGAACGCCATGACCACCCTCGCCGACATCGGCCTCGTCGTCGAAGGTCCCGCCCTCAGCGGCCGCGGCGCCGGGAGGCCCGCTCGCCGGTATCACTTCCATGCCGCAGCCGGCGTGGTCATCGGCGTGGACATCGGCATCGCCAGCGTCCGGGTGATCGCGGCCGATCTCGCCGGAGACGTCCTCGACCAGCGGGACTTCCCCGGCATCGCCGATCACGACGGCGGCCCCGCGAAGCTCGCCGCCGTGATCGGCGACATCCGCGCGGCCCTCGCCGGCCTGGGAGTGCCGGCGTCACGGGTGCGCGCGATCGGCGTGGCGCTGCCGGGGATCGTCGACGGCGCGGGGCACGTGATCACCTCGGTGATCATCCCGGAGTGGTCCGGCATCGACATCGGCGGACAGCTGAGGCAGACGTTCGGATGCCCGGTCGCCATCGACAACGGCGTGCGGCTGGCGGCCGTCGCCGAGCACCACGTCGGCGTCGCCCAGCTCGTCGACGACGTGCTCTACCTCTCTGTCGGGCACCGCATCGCGATGGGTCTTATCCTCGGCGGACGGCCACGGCGCGGCGCGCACAACGTCGCAGGCGACATCGGCCGGCTGGCCTTCCGCGGCCTCGGCAGCGAGACCGGCCAGATCACGTGGCGCAGCGCCCCGACGGCGATCGAGGTCTTCGAGCGCGCCCGCCGCGGCGACACCGGCGCGCAGCAGGAGATCTACGAGTTCGTCGACGAGCTGGCGCACGGCATCGCGACACTCGTGATGACCGTGGATCCTGCGATGGTGGTCATCGGCGGCGGGCTCTCCGCGGCGCACGAGCAGTTCCTCGACCCGCTGCGCGCCGCCCTCCCCCGGCACATCCGGCTCTCCTTCGAGATGCCCGTCGTCGAGGCGCGGCTCGGTGCGGATGCCGCGGCGCACGGCGCCCTGGTGCACGCCTTCGGGCGCCACGCGGAGGCCATCTACGGGCTGGCCCAGATGCCGGTCCCCGCCATGACGCTGCGCCCCGACGAACGCGGGCTGTCCGTCCTGGAGGCGCTGTGACCTGGCGGGAGCGCGCTCTGGCGGTGATGCCGGTCGGCTCCAGCACGAACTCCAAGGCGCCGACGCTGCTGCCGGACGAGCCGGAGGTCATCGTCCGCGGGAGCGGGTGCCGGGTCTGGGACGACCGGGGGCGTGAGTTCATCGACTACCGCTGCGCGCTGGGCGCCGTGAGCCTCGGCTACCGCCACCCCGCCGTGGACGCCGCAATCGCGGCGCAGCTGACGGACGGCATCCTGTTCGGTCATCCGCACCCGCTGGAGACGACCACCGCCGAGCTGTTCTGCTCGCTCGTGCCCGGCGCGGAGGCGGCGCGATTCCTCAAGACGGGCGGCGAGGCGCTGGCGGCGGCGATCCGGATCGCCCGTGCCTACACCGGCCGCGACCACGTCGTGCAGCTGGGCTACAACGGATGGCTGAACACGCTCGCGCCCGGCGCCCGGGTCCTGCCCGGACAGGTCGCCGCCGAGCTCCCCGGCGTGCCGACGGCTCTGTCCGCCCTGCATCACGCCGTCGAATGGGACGACCGCGACCGGCTCGAGGAGCTCTTCTCCCGGCATCCGGTCGCCCTCGTGCTCGTCGCCGCCGACTATCCCTCCATCCCCGAGGCGAGCGGCTTCTACCGCTTCCTGCGCGAGCTCGTCGACCGCCACGGGAGCCTCCTCGCGTACGACGAGATGGTCACCGGCTTCCGGGTCGCGCTCGGCGGGATGGCCGAGTACACGGGAGTCGTGCCCGACCTCGCCGTGCACGGCAAGGGCGTCGCCAACGGGATGCCGCTGTCGGTGTACAGCGGCCGTCGCGAGGTGATGTCGGTGCTCGACCGCGGCGAGGTGGTGGTGTCCTCGACGCACGGCGGCGAGACGCTGTCGTTGGCCGCGGCGACGGCGACCATGACCACGCTGCGCGACGAGACCGTGATCCCGCGACTCCGCGAGGCCGGCGAGCGGTTCCGCGACGGTGTGAACGGCCTGTTCGCCCGCCGCGGCTCGCCGGTCCGGATGACGGGGGCGGGACCCTGCCCCCAGCTGACCGGGGATCCCGGCGCGATCGACGACCTCCTCCGAGCGGCGTACCGGCACGGGGTGTCGATGTACCGGGTCTGCTACGTCACCGCCGCGCACACCGACGCCGACATCGACGAATCGCTCCGCCGCCTCGAGGCGGCATGGCTCGAGCCGGTGACATGACCGGCGTCGACATGCACACCCACCTGCGGGAGGACCGGTTCGATCCCGCGGCGTTCGAGGTGGGCGACCGGCTCGGCATCGAGCTGTTCGTGTGCAGCAACATCGGCGACTTCCGGCCGCACCCGAGCCTGGACGACGTCCGCGAGATGAACCGCGTCCTCGCGGGCGAGCTGCGGCGATACCCCGAGCGGCTGCGCGGGTACTGCTACGTCAACCCCCGCTACGGCAGGGCGACGATGGACGACCTGCGCCACAACGTCGAGGAGCGGGGCATGGTCGGCGTCAAGATGTGGATCGCCACGCTGGCCGACGACGAGACCTCCGATCCGATCCTGGAGTACGCCGCCGAGCACCGACTCGTCGTCCTGACGCACGCCTGGCGGAAGACGGTCGGCGGGTTCCCCTACGAGTCGACCGCGGCGAACATCGCGCGCGCCGCCCGGCGGCATCCGCAGACGCGCTTCCTGATGGCGCACCTCGGCGGCCAGGCCGAGTCGGCGGTCAACGCGGTGCGCGAGCTGCCCAACGTCGCCGTGGACACCTCGGGCACCCTCATCTCCACGGGCGAGGTCGCGCTCGCCGTGCGGCGCCTGGGCGCGGATCGCGTGCTGTTCGGATCGGACCTCCCCCACGTCGACCTCGTCGCGAACGTCGGCAAGGTCCTCGCCGCGTCGCTGACACCCCCGGACGAGGAACGCGTGTTCGGCGGGACGGCGCGCCGCTGGCTCGCGGAGGTGGCGGCATGACGCGCGCAGCCCGCGATCTGCTCGACGGCTTCTCCCGGTTCGGCGCGGTGGACACCGCCTGCTTCCTCGGTCAGTGGCCCTACCGGCTGCACGCCGCCGCGGACGCCGACGACCTGCGCGGCCATGCCGCCCGTCACGGCCTGACCGGGGTGTGGGTCTCGCACCTGGCCGCTCTGTTCGGCTTCGACACCCGCACCGGCAACGAGGTGTGCTGGGGGGCCTGCGCCGGGGACGCCGTGCTGCACCCGTTCGCGGTGCTGGACCCGCGAGACGGCGCATGGCGCGAGGAGCTGGCGTGGGCCGCGGACACCGGCTTCGCCGGCATCCGGGTCGCGCCCGGCTTCCACGGATGCCGCGCGGTCGACGCGGGCGCGCTGATCGACGCCTGCGCCGCCGCCGGATTGCCGCTGCAGCTGATCGTGCGGCTGGACGACGCCCGCAGCAGGCATCCGATGTCGTCGTCGCGCGAGCTCGAGCTGCGTGACATCGCCGATCTCATCCGGAGCGCGCCGCCGCATCCGCTGGTGATCAGCGGGCTCAACCGGGCGGAGTACGGCGAGGTGGCGCGCCACCTCGCCGACGACGTGCCTGCGTGGGTGCGCTTCGACCTCTGGCATGTGAACGGCCCGCTGGGCGTCGCTAAGCTGCTGGGCGAGGATCCGGGGCGCTGGGTCTTCGGCAGCGGGTTCCCGGTGCAGGAGCCGGTCCCGACGGCGCTGCAGCTGGCCGCCTCGGGACTCGATGACGCGGCCCTGGCGGCGATCACCCGCGGCAATGCGGAGCAGATGCCGCTTCGCCGCGGGCCGACGCGCTGAGCGCGACGGTCGCATCGAGATCCACGCGACGAGCCGGAGTGCGCGCCGGCGCGTGACGGGCTCAGCCCAGGTCGCCCGCCAGCAGCGCGGCTCCGACCGCCGGAGGCCGCTCCGCGTCGACCAGCCTCGCCCCGGGCACCAGCGAGGCCACGGCGTGCTCCAGCGGATCGCGCAGGATCGCGCCGGCGGCGAACAGCCCGCCCACCAGGGCGACCTCCACCTGCTCCAGCTCGAGGCGCGCGGCGACGGCCCGCACACAGCCGGCGAGCTCTCGGGCGGCGGCCGCGAGCAGCCCCGCGGCCGCCTCGTCACCCTCGCGGGCGGCGGCGATCACGGACGGTGCGAGTGCGGCGATCTCGGCGCGGGTGGCGCCCTCCACGTGCAGCCGCCCGAGCAGCTCGTCGAAGCCGGTCAGACCGAGATGGGCGAGAACCGGCTCCTCCAGCGTCGACCGCGGGCCACGGCCATCGGCCGACCGCACCGCCGCGCGCAACGCACCGACGCCGAGCCAGTACGAGCCGCCCTCGTCGCCGGCGAGGGCTCCCCAGCCGCCGGCGCGCCAGTCCCGACCGCCGGCGGTGCGCCCGTAGCAGGACGATCCGGTGCCGGCGATGAGCACGATGCCTGGCCGGCCGGACAGCCCCCCGGCCAGGGCGATCCGGCAGTCGTGGTCGACCTCGATGCGTCGTGCCAGGCCGGCCGCGGCTGACCGCACGAGCGCGCGGTCGTCCTCGGAGATCACGCCCGCCACCCCGAGGAAGGCCGTCTCGAGGTCGGCGCGGACGCCCGCGGCCGAGCGCGCCGCCTCCGTCGCGGCGCGCAGCGCGGCGGCCATTCCGTCGGCGCCGACGTCGTCGGGGTTCGCCGCGCCGGCTCGTCCTTCGCCGACCACCCGGCCGGCCCCATCGGCGATCACCGCGACGGTGCTGGTGCCGCCGGCGTCGATGCCGAGGGCGTACCCGCTCACTCCGGCCCTCGGCCCTTCTTGATGAACGCCGTGAGCACCTTCGCGGGCTGCGCGGCGTGCAACGTGAAGCTGCCGGCCGCGGCCGGCACCACGAACGTCTCGGCGTAGCGGACGGTGCGGCTCATGCCGCCGGCTTCCACCACGACCTCGTCGCCCTCCACCAGGCTCAGCACCTGGCAGCTGTCGTCGGTGGGCAGTTCGACGGAGCCCGCGCCGGTGAACTCGAGGCGATGGACGTCGTAGAAGTGCTCCTCGTGGGTGGGCAGGTGCAGCAGACGCCAGCTCTCCCCCGAGGCGATCTCGCGCGGCCGGGAGATGAACTCGCGGCGGATCCGCTCTCCTCGCCGGTCGGTCTCCAGGTTCTCGAACGCCCGGTCGATGTTCAGGGGGCGCGGGCGGCCCTCCAGGTCGAGGCGCATCCAGTCGTACAGCTTGAACGTGAAGATGTACGGCGTCGCGCTGATCTCCAGCACGAGGTTGCCCCGCGCGGAGCTGTGCACGGTGCCGCTGGGGATGAGGAACAGGTCGTGCCGCGACGCCGGATGCCGCTGCACGAAGCGGTCGATGTCGGCGGGCGCGGCCTCGGCGACGCTGCGCTCCAGCTCGGCACGGAACGCCGCCGGGTCGGCGTCCTCGGTGAGTCCGAGATACACCTCGGCGCCGGGCTCGCAGTCGAGGATGTAGTAGGTCTCGTCCTGCGTGAACGCCTCACCGAAGCCGCGCCGGATGTACTCCGGGCGGGGGTGCACCTGGATGGACAGGTTGCCGCCGTCGACCGTGTCGAGGAAGTCGAATCGGATGGGGAACGCGTGCCCGAACCGGTCCGCGCTCTCGCCGAGCACCGCACGGTGGCCGACGGCCATCAGCGTGTCGAAGGAGACCTCCAGCACCGCACCGTCGCTCTCCAGCAGCAGGCCGTTCTCCGGCGAGATGAACTCGAACGACCAGGCGTAGTTGGGGACGTCCTGTGGAAGCTGGGCGAACCGCCGCTTCATCCACTGTCCGCCCCAGGGGCCGGGCTCGAACCACGGGCGGGGCCGGAACACGCCGTGCGCGAGCCGGTCGAGCGCCTCGCGCACGTCGGCGCCCGCGGCGTGGGCGGGTTCCTCCGGCCGCTGCTCGTCCACGATCACGTCGATCCTGCCGAGCAGGCTCGCGCGGTGGGCCGTGAGCGCCGGCCAGTCGACGAAGTAGCAGCGCCTGTACGTCGAGCGGTGATCGGTCGCGACCGCCGCTCCGAGGTTGCGCACGGCGCCGGCGCGCGCGCGGAACTGGATCTCGTTCTTCGGCACATCGAGGTAGACGATCGGCGCGTCCCACGCCGCCAGCGCCGCGCCGGTGCCGTACACGATGGACAGGTCCGCCGTCGGATCGGGCCGGATGCCGGCCAGCGCCGCCGGGTCGAAGAAGTCGGCGAGGGTTCCCGTGAACCGGGTGCCGAACAGCGGGTCGTCGCCGCCGAGGAAGGGCTCGACGATCGCGTCGACGTCCGCGGCGGGACGGAGTGCCGCCGACACGTCGTGCCAGGCGACCGTGCGGCCGCGGTCGGTCAGCGCCGCATCGAGCCGTCCCCGGAACTCCTCCCAGAGCACGCCCCCGAAGCCGTCGATCACGACGCGGGAGACACCGGCCAGGCGAGCGGCCAGCGCGTCGTGTCCGATCGCGATCGCGCCCGCGCGCATGGGATGAGTGGGGTAGACGTCGTAGCCATCCACCGGCTCGGGCCGGGCCGGCAGCAGGTTCTGGGTGGTGCGTCGGAACGCCTCGGCGACGGTCATGCCTCGCCCTCCTTCGGGCGGTCGTAGTCGTCGGCGTACCGGACGATGTCGTCCTGCTGCCAGTTGCCGAACGCGACCTCGAGCACGCGCACGCGTGCGCCGGCGCTGCCGAGGCGGTGACGGCCGTTCGCCGGGATCCAGATCTCCTCGCCCGCCTCGGCCTCCCACTGCTCGTCGTCGACCTGCACGATGGCGCCGGCGTCGAGCACGATCCACAGCTCGCCGCGTCCGGGATGGGACTGCAGGCTGAGACGCCGACCCGGCTCCACCGTCATCAGGCTGACCGTGACGGGACGGTTGTGCGCGTACTGGCGGAACGACCCCCACGGGCGGTCGGTCTGCGTCACCGGCGGCACGCCGTCGGGGATCTCTCCGATGATCTGCTCGGACATCGTCAGCTCCTCTCCTCGTCGAGCTCGCGGCGCTCGCGCAGCACAGGCCCGTCCGGCCCGGCGAGCACGACGTGCCGGAAGTTGCTCTCGGCCAGCGCGCCGTAGTCGTGGCCCGCTCTGGCCGGGTACACGCCGAGGTACACCAGCGGCTCGTCGCCGGTGTTCACGGTACGGTGGGCGGTGTCGCCGGGGACGTAGACGATCTCTCCTGCGCCGAACGGGACCAGCCGGCTGCCGCCGCCGTCCTCGTCCTGCAGCAGCATCGCACCGCTTCCTCGCAGCCCGATGTAGACCTCGGCGGCCGGACGCCAGGCGTGCAGGTGCCCCTTGGTGAGGTGGTATTCGTCGCCGACCCGCCCGGGCTGCAGCACGCCGAGGCCGTAGCCGAGGTCGCCTTCTCCGTCGCCGCCGGCGGCGCTCGTCACGGTGTACACGATGCGGTCGTTTGCGGCGGCGGCGTCTCGGAGGGCGTCGTCATCGGCGAACGTGCCGCCCAGATCGCTGAGGCGCCGTTCGACGACGTCGCCGTCGGCGAGCGAGCCGGCGATTCCGAAATCGTGGACGAGTTTATCGACTGCGAGATCCATGCGTTGACTCTAACAGACTTCTTGTTCGAACGAACATCCTTGCCGGGCGATCGCTCGGCTATCCTTCATTCAGCGACGAAGGGATCATCGTGCGGAACGCCGAGCGCCGAGCGGACATCCTCCGCCACCTCGAGGACCGCGGTCAGGCGACGGTCGTGGACCTCAGCGGCCGCTACGGCGTCTCGGACATGACGATCCGCCGAGACCTCGACGCGCTGCAGGCCGGCGGCCGGGTGCAGCGCAGTCACGGGGCGGTGTCGCTCGCGCGCACGATCGGAGCCGAGCCGCGGTATGCGGCCAAACAGCAGGTCAATGCTCCACTCAAAGCCCGCATCGCCCGCTATGCCGCCGAGAATCTCGTGGACGACGGAGACGTCCTACTGCTCGAAGGCGGCACGACCGTCACCGCGATGATCCAACACCTCCGCGACCGCCGGAACCTGACCGTCGTGACCAACGGGCTCTACACGGCCAACGAGCTCAGCTTCCTCGTTCCCCAGGTCACGGTGCTCTCCAGCGGCGGCATCCTCCGGGACATGTCGTTCACCTACGTCGGTCCCCAGGCGGAGGCGTTCTTCGACGGCTTCCACGGCAATACGGCCTTCGTGTCGGCCACCGGGCTGACCCTAGATCGCGGCTTCACCGACCCCAATCCGCTCGAGGCGGCCGTGCGGAAGAAGATGGTGGCCGCGGCCGACCGGGTGATCGCCCTTCTGGATTCCAGCAAGTTCGGCGAGGCGTCGCTGGTGCCGGTCGCCGCCGCGACCGGCGTGGACGTCCTGGTCACGGATGCCGGCGCCCCGGCCGCCGACATTCGCGCCCTGCGTCGCGGCGGCGTCGACGTGCGCGTGGTCGACTGATGTGCGCGGATTGGTTACCGCATGACCCTTTTCGGCGAGAGCATTCCGGCTTGCCTGAAGTCGAGCGTGGCCCTGGGAGACTGCTCACAGGCGAACCACCGGTCCACTCTTCACGCTGCATGCCTTCCGTCGCGCGCGGAGGCGAGCAGTCTGGGAGGGCCAGTCATCACGGGCACGGACCAGCACAGTCGGCCAGTTCGCAGGCGAGGGCGGTGTTGGCGACGGGGCTACCTCCGCGGTGAGCAGAGGAGTCCTGTCGCCTGCGCCGTCCTGAACGACTTCCTTCATCGGAACCCGTTCTCCACGGCCCGAAGCGCCGCAAGCGCGCCCCGAGTGGGGTGGACGGTGACGAGCCCGCGATAGAGCTTGCGTAGCGAGGCCTGGTCCACGGTGCCTGTTCGCGCACGATCGCAGTGAACCGATTGGATGGCCGCTTCGAGTTGGAACCGACCGAGCGGCGCACCCAGAGCGGACGCTCGACGGAGGAGCCGCTCGCCCTCCCGGATCAGTGCGCGATCCCAGAGCGTTGTCTCTTGCTCGTCAAGCGGGGCCCACCCCCGCTGCGCTCTGACCGGGGCGCGCGACTGCGCGAAGGTGAGCAGGACGGCGAGTCCCCACGCCTCGGGCTCGGTGTCCAGCAGCGTGGCGGTGAGCACCGCGAGCCAACGTGCCTCGTCGGCGACCGAGTCGGCATACGGTCCCCCTGGTCGAGCCAGTCGATCGAGTACGCGCCGTAGATCGCCTCCAGCACCGCGGTCACGCGCATCGGCATCTCGTCACGAGTTGGGATGCGGAACCGGATGCCGGCGTCGCGGATGCGGCGTTTCGCGCGGACGAGCCGCTGCGCCATCGCCGCGGGTTCGATCGCGAAGACCGTCGCGATCCGTCGCGCGTCGAAGCCGAGCACCACCTGGAGCATGAGCGGCGCGCGGACGGCGGGATCGATGGCCGGGTGGGCGCAGGCGAGGAGCAGCTCAAGCCGCCGATCCGGAATGGCCTGGGGATCGGCGTCGTCCACGGCGATGACGAGGTGTTCTGGGAGATCGGTGCGTCGCGTCGCGGCAGAACGGAAGAGATCCCGGAGCCGGTTGCGCGCGACTGTCATCAGCCATCCCTCGGGGTTGGCGGGGACACCGGTCGACGGCCAGGTGCGCAGTGCGCGCTCGAAGGCGTCGCTGAGCGCGTCCTCGGCGAGGGCGAGGTCGCTCGTGCCGGCCGCGAGGAGCGCGACGAGCCGGCCGTAAGAGGCGCGCGCTGCGCGTTCGGCGCCGAGCAGCGTCACGTCGAGAAGGAAGCGGCCCAGGCCAAGGCCGCCGCCGAACGGGCCGAGCGCCGCGCCACGGTCTACCTGTCCGCCGCCGGCGAGCCCGGCCCGGCGGCGCTGAGGACACCGGGCCGCTTCCGAGTGCCCCGGCATCAGGACACCAGCGCCGTGCTCGCTGGGCAGTACCCGTTCCTGGCCGAAGCCGGGCTCGGAGCCGCGGGAATCTTCATCGGCCAAGACCTCTACAGCGGCTCATCGTTCGTGTACGACCCGTGGGAGTTGTACCGCAGGGGCATCATCACCGCGCCGAACCTGATCCTGGCCGGGATCGTCGGCTCCGGGAAATCGTCGCTCGCCAAGAGCCTCTACACCCGCGGTCTGCCCTTCGGGTACCGCGTCTACGTTCCCGGCGACCCCAAAGGCGAGCACTCCGGCGTCGCGGAAGCAGTCGGCGGAAAAGCGATCATCCTCGGGCACGGGATGGGCAACAGGCTCAACCCATTGGATGAGGGCTACCGGCCCGGCGGCCTGTCCGACCAGGAGTGGGCCACCACCCTCGCCGCGCGACGCCGCGCTCTGCTCGGAGCCTTGACGGAGACGGTGCTAGATCGGCGGTTGGCGCCGTTGGAGCACACCGCGATCGACACCGCCCTGGCCGGCGCGGTGCGCGACGCGGACGTGCCGATCCTGCCGATGGTGGTCGACCGGCTGCTGCGCCCCGACCACGCCGACGACCCGGACGGCCGACTCACCGAGGACGGCCGCCAGGTCGGCCACGCGCTGCGCCGCCTCGTCGCCGGGGACCTGGCGGGCCTGTTCGACGGGCCGAGCACCGTCAGGTTCGACCCGTCGCTGCCGATGGTCAGTCTCGATCTGTCGCGCGTCACCGAGAAACAGCACGCCGATTTCGGTGCTGATGACCTGCTCATCCGCATGGATGGAAGCCGCCCTGCTCGACCCCAACGGGGGCCGCAGATGGGTCGTCTACGACGAGGCATGGCGACTCATGTCCCACCCGGCGCTCCTGCGCAGAATGGACGCGCACTGGCGGCTCGCGAGGCACTACGGGGTTTCGATCCCTGCCCTTCTCTCGGGCCTCCCACTCCACGCCGAACATCCGGGTCAGATGATCGGCGAACACCGCCTCGTGCAGCTCCGACAGGGCCACGGTCGCGGCGTGCATCGGCCGTCCGTCGAGGGAGCGCCACTTGCCGTCGAGGACGGTCTGCACCCTGTTCGAGATGACGACGTGCGTGTGCAGGTGCGGGTCGCCCGAGCGTGAGTCGTAGTGGTCGAACGCGGTAGCGATCAGCCCGGTCACATCGACCTGTGCAACCGCACCGTTGCGGGAGGTTGCACCCGTGAGGGTCGCTGCAACCTCCCGCTCCATGAACGCAACCACCTCCGCAACCGCCGCGTGATGCGCCTGCGCGATGAGAGCCTGCGTGCCGGCGTCGGCGACAGCCCACAGCACCGAGGCGGACTTGGGGATAGAGAAGGTGAAGTCGTATCCGGCAACCGCTCGCCGCCTGCCACGCTCGCCCTCCTCGGCCTCGATAGCTGCGACGGCTTCGGCACGGGAGACCGGCCCCAGGGCGGGATCGAGGGCCGCGACCCGTTCAACGATCCGTTCCGCAACGGCCTGGTACTCGGGATAGGCGCGGCCCAAAGGCTTGCCGGTGATGGGGTCGCGGCCCATGCCGACGAGGAGCTGGAGCTGGGCTTCGGAGACCTGATCACCCTCGATGATCTGCCCGCCTCCGAGCGCGGCCACGCCAGCGCCGAGCCACCGGCCCGGAGGTGTCCCCTCGGCGTTGTAGTACCTCGTCAGCGGGGTCGAGAGCGACCTGTCCCCGTCTGCTGCGGCGACCGTGCGGAGCAGGTACTTGTAGCCGTCGCCCGCCGACATCACGCGCATCGAAACTGTCATGCCGGACAGGTACTCCCTGTGGTAGCTGTCGTCAAAAGCTTGTGACTTCTGTCATCGGGTGTCAACGAAAGTTGACACCCCCTCGATCTGCAAGAGGCGTGGTGACTCTGAGGACGGGTCGAGACGACGACGTGATGGACGGCTGACGCGGGTGCGAGCTGCGACGGGCATGGGAGCCGGCGCGAGCACCTGACAGGTGACCAGCCCGGCGTCAGGTTCACGAGCGGACGACGACCGGGATCACCGATCAGGCGGAGTCCTCATGTCAGAAACCGACGATGCGCGCACCGACCGTCGCCTACGGGTCGGGTCGCTGTTCTCCGGCTACGGCGGGCTCGACCTCGCCGTCGAGGAGGTCTTCGACGCCCGCACTGTCTGGTTCTCCGAGATCAACGAGCCCGTCGCCCGCGTCTTCGCCCACCACTGGCCCGACACCCCGAACCTCGGAGACATCACCACAATCGACTGGAGCAGCGTTGAGCCGGTGGACATTCTCTGCGTCGGCTTTCCCTGCCAGGACGTATCCACGGTCGGGAAGATGGCGGGCCTCGCCCCAGTCATACGCTCCGGTCTCTGGGCGCACATGGCGATAGCAATCGACGCACTGCAACCTCAATGGGTCGTCATCGAGAACGTGCGAGGACTGCTCTCCGCAACCGCAACCCACTCCATCCCGGAAGGAGACGACGATGAACGACGCAACCCCGCAACCGTAACCCTCCGCGCAGCAGCCGTTCGCAATCTGGAACCCGACCCGTGGGGTCTGGGAGACGAGTCAGCTCGACCTCTACGGGCAACCATCGTGCCGATCAGGATGCTGGTCGGCATAAACGACCGCAGGAAGTAGTGGATGCGGGAACTCAGAGCCCACAGCAGTCGGAACATGATCGAACCTCTCATCAGACGTACTTCTCCGTCGAGGAGGCAGATGATGAGTGGCTCAAAAGGGACGATCCCGAAGAACATTCCAGAGTTTAGAAACGCTGCCTCCTATTCAGGATAGAAGTTCGCGGCGATAGTTGTAAGACTGCGAGGATCGAAGGTGCGCCGCCCGAGCCGCGAGTCACGGCATCGGGTCGACGTACGCCACACTGGCGCGAAGGTTCGGTGCGCGCCCCCTCATTTGCACCAGGCGTCGATGGTGGCCATCGCGATCTCTACCATCCGGCGATCGTATGCGTCATAGCCATCACTGAGAAAGCCACCGTCGTCGGAGCGTAGGTGGTGCAGGCTCAATGCGAAGGGCAGCGGCAGATCAGCATCGCTGACGCCCGGATAGGCAGCGAGTTCTGACATATCGAGTGTTGGCCGTGTGCCCTTGTTGCGTGCGCGTTGGTGGCGGGCGACGGCGTTGACGGCGCCGATTCCTTTCTCGACAAGCAGTTGAAGGAACTGCACTTGGCCGTCGGCGAACTCCAGTTTGAACATAGAAGGGTGCTGGAGAACGAAAACGCACACCAGCGGGTTGTGCCACTGACCCATGAGCGCGTCGAGACGCTCTTCGGCGAGGGCCTCGTACCAGACGGGGTGGCAATCGCTGTCAGCGCCGCACTCGCAAGGAGCAGTGAGCATTGCATTGGACATGATTACAAAGCGCGCTCGATCGGCATCCAGAGCTCGGTGGTCGCGGTGCTGAAATCCTCGGCGCGATCAAGGACGGCGACGATCGAGGGGCCGGGGCGGAGTCTCCACGGGTTCGAGGGGAACCACTCGGAGGCTGATGCCGCGTATGTTTCCTGCAACGCCGCTGGATAGGGTCCGCTGGTGCGGAACACCGCCCACGAGCCGGCCGGAACCTCGATCACGTCGAGGTCTTCGGGCGCAGCCGTCGCGGCGTCGAGCGCGACACCGTGCAAGTAGGTGAGCCGGCGGGCGGCCTCGGATGTTGCGATCTCCTGTGCCATGTCAAAGACCTTCTGCTAGACGAATATTTATAGCATGTCGGAACCTCAGCCGCCGGGGATCGACATGACGCTCACAGAATTTGAGCCTGAGTCCCCGGCGCCGGAGCGGGGCCATCGCATCGCACGGCTGCTTCTGAGCGTCAGGAAATGGCGTCATGGCGTCATGGCGTCATGGCGTCATGGCGTCATGGCGTCATGGCGTCATCCTAGGCATTAGCGATTGCGCCCTAACATGACCGCGGGGCTTCTTCGTGTCCTTCTTGCCCGTCATTGTCGTCACGACGATCATCGTCACGCTCGTCCTCGACGGTCTCCTCGGACCCCATGGCCTCCTCGACGTCGGTGTCGGTGTCGGCGTTGGCGTTGGCGTTGGCGTCAGCAATCGCATAGATCCGCTTGGCGCCATATTCCGCCCCAAGAAGGGATCCGTAAACGGGCGGCGAGCAGACGATGCCCCGCCACCGGGCAAGGAACCCAATCCGTCTTCTATGCGGTCTCCTCCGCCGGCGGCGCTGAAGTTTCCTCGAGCACCCGTCGGACTCCGCCGCTGAGCCGCACCATCTCCAAGCACGCTGAAGCGGCGGGTACCACCAAGAGAACCGCGACAAGGAATGGAACAAAGGCCAAGTCGTATACGAAGGGGACAGGTATGGATTGCATACCCAACCCCGTCAACGCGAGGATGATCGCCGACACAATGAGGCCGACAACCCGCATCGCACCCTCGCGATAGCGTGCCGCAAAGAGATCTGGCGTGACTGCCATCAATTTGACCTGAGCAGCCAGCTCGGCATCCGCCTTCTCGCGTTCGATCTGCTTTTTCGTTCGTCGATCCTCGAGCCGTCGCTCGAGGCCCGGTTGCACGAAGATGGTGAACAGCGCACCCAGCACGAAGAAGAGGGCCCCACCGATGAGCACCTCAGCCCAGTTGACTTCCATGTCGCACAGTCTGGCGGATTCGTGCGGCTAGACGCGCGCATGCAGCCCGCGCCCTGCCCCTCTTGGCGACCGTGTCTCCTCGCACGACGGACCGCATTCGACGCTGACCGGGACCTCGATGGGTGCTCGCGTCTCACTGGGCTTCGACCAACCTGCGCCCTCTTCAGACGCGTGTCGCCGTGGCGACCCCGCGCGATGCGTGCCTTGATGTGATCCGCAGTGGTCCCCCTGGCGATGCGCTCGATCTCGCTAGTCCTGCGCTCTGATCTCAACGGCCAGACGTTCAGCGATGGTGCTGAGAGTCGTGCTCATCGGTGCCTCCTACAGGCGCCAGTCGTGCGCTCGCCCCTACGGCGAGGTCACCAAGCTACAGCCTGCGGCGAGTGAACCGGTAGTGTCGGGATATGCGTTCGCTTCGTTCTTCGTGGTGGTGGCTGCCCTAGCAGCCTTTGACGTGTGTCTCGTGGGTTGCATGGCAGCCCGCGAATCTGTGACGTGGTGACTGTCGCGCAACCCTCAATGTGGAGGGTGATGATGGATTCTTTTGCGACGACGACGCTCCGGATGCCGGAGTTGGAAGCTCGGGTCGCTGCTGAACCGGGCCGGTTCCGTGTTCTGACCGGGGAACGGCCGACGGGCCGGCTGCACTTGGGGCACTACTTCGGGACTGTGCGCGAGCGTGTCCGCTTGCAGGGCCTCGGTGTTGAAACCGTGCTGGTATTGGCGGACTACCAGGTGATCACGGACCGCGACACCGCCGACAACGTGGCGGTGAACGTGCGGGACGCAATCTTGGACTACCTCGCTGCTGGCATGGACCCTGCGTCGACGACGATCTTCACGCACTCGTCGGTGCCCGCGTTGAATCAGCTCCTGTTGCCGTTCTTGAGTCTCGTGACGGAGGCGGAACTGCACCGCAATCCGACTGTGAAGGCAGAGCTTGCGGCGTCGGGTCGGAGTCTGAGCGGCCTGATGCTGACCTATCCCGTGCATCAAGCTGCGGACATTCTCTTCTGCAAGGGCAACCTAGTGCCGGTCGGGAAAGACAACCTGCCACATGTGGAACTGACCCGGACGATCGCGCGACGGTTCAACGAACGGTTCGGGCCGGTGTTTCCTGAGCCGGAGCCGCTGATCACCGCGACACCGGAAGTACCGGGCCTTGATGGTCGGAAGATGTCGAAGAGCTATGGGAACGCGATAGCGCTGTCCATGACTGCGGACGAGACTGCAGCGGTGATCAGGAAGTCGCCAACCGACAGCGATCGGGTGATCACGTTTGATCCGGTCACACGTCCTGGAGTGTCCGCGCTGCTCACGACGGCGGCTCTGTGCGCTGGCGTCCAGCCAGAGGAGGTCGCGGGACACATTGGTGCAGCCGGAAGCGGGGCGCTGAAGGACTACACGATCGACGCGGTGAACACCCGCTTCGCCGACCACCGCCAACGGCGGAACGAGTTCGCAGCCGACCCGGCGTTCGTCACGGAAGTGCTCCTCGCCGGAAACAATCGCGCCAACGAGATGGCCGAAACAACGCTGGGTGAGGTGCGTGCAGCCATGGGAATGCTCTATCGAGTGCTGTGAACGACGAGTCGAGCCGTGTTCGTCAGAGATGGCTGGTGCGGGTGTGTCCGAGTGGGTAGCTGGTGGTGCCGGTTTCGAGGATGGTGCCGTTGAACGTGAGCCGGTCGACGATCGCGGCGCAGAGACGTGGGTCGGTGAAGGTCTTCGTCCAACCGCTGAAGGACTCGTTCGACGCGATCGCGACGGAGGCTTTCTCTTCCCGCTCGGTGAGGACTTGGAAGAGCAGTTCGGCGCCGCGGCGGTCGAGTTCCATGTAGCCGAGCTCGTCGATGAGGAGCAGGTCGACGCGGCCGTAGCGGGCGATGGTGCGCGCGAGTTGTTTATCGTCGGCGGCTTCGACGAGTTCGTTGACGAGCTTCGTCGCGAGGGTGAACTTCACCCGGTAGCCCTGCTCCGCTGCGGCGGTGCCGAGCCCGATCAGCAGATGGCTCTTCCCGGTGCCGGAGTCCCCGATGAGGCAGAGGGGTCGCCGCGGCGGATCCAGTCGCCTTGTGCAAGGGTGTGGATCGTCGCTGCGGAGACGTTGGGGTTGGCGTCGAAGTCGAAGTTCCCGAGCCACTTCTGGCGAGGGAACCCGGCGCCATTGACTCGACGGATCGTTGAGCGACGGTCCCGGTCATCGCACTCGGCGAGGAGGAGTTCGGCGAGGAAGCCTTGGTAGGACCTCTGCCCCCGGTTCGCCGCATCGACGGCTTCATCCATAACCGCGCGGACCGTGGGCAGGCGCAGCCGGCGGCAGGCTTGGTCAACGGCGGCTTACGCAGCTTCCTCGGTCATCCCGCGTTGCCGACGCAAGGTGGTGGTGATGGAGGTGGCGCTGGGACTCATGCGGTGCTTCCTTCCAATGACCCAGCGACGTCGACGCCGCTGGGTGGGGTGGTCTTGGTGCGCCGCTGCAGTAGTTCGTCGTAAGCCGCGACGGAAGGCAGTGGACGTGCGTCCGCAGGCAGGCCCGCGATGACCGCGGCCGGGTCGGTGAGCCGGCGCTGGGTGAGACTGACAACCCGCTTGCCGTCGTCGTCGTTCTGTCGAGCGAGATGACGGTCCGAGCTGGACCCACCCGCGAGGACCGTCCCGGAGGCGTGCAGGCGCGCTTCGACCGCGACGACATCGGCAGTGACCGCGCCGACCGTCAGCGCGGCCCGGATTCCCGCGATTACATCTGCGGCGCGCATGCTGCGGTGCAGCAGGAGCACGTCGATCAGTTCCCGGGTGCCGCGGCTTTCACCGTTGACTTTCCTCGACTCCTGCCAGAACGCTTCATGCGTGGCAGTGAACGTGCCCGATGTGCGGGCGGCCGCCAGCGCGGTCGACCCAGGCAACGCGCCGGGTTTGTGCTGCAGCACCTCGAGGTAATGGTCCAAGACGATCGACTCCCCGAACCGTTCAACGACCCGGGGATGCCGGGCGACCTGCTGGCGGCCGTCAAACACGACCAGCTCCGATGCGCGCAACGAGACACGAACCTGCCGGCCGATCAGCCGGGCGGGGACGGAGTATTTCGCTTGCCAGACCGTGACCAGCGCGGACCGGTCAACCCGGGGATGCAGCACCAGGCCGGGATCGAACCGTTCCGCCGGCAACGACTGCAGCAGCGGCTGCTCGAGCGTGAAGTCCTCCCCGACACTCGACCGGCGGCCGGTGATGCGCCTCGCATCGTCGCGGGCGTCCCACTCGGCGATCATCGCGTTGAGTTGGTCAAGACTGTCAACGACCGGCATCGGTGACAGCCAGGTGCGGCGGAACCGGCCGACCTCACCCTCGACACCGCCCTTCTCGTGCGCGCCGTCGATCCCGGGCTCGCAGTAGAACGCATCGAAACCGTAGTGGGAGCGGAACAGCACCCACCGGTCGTTCTCCACCCGATCCCGCGTCCCGTGAATCACCCGGACGACGGCCGGGGTGAGGTTGTCGTACTTGATGTGCAGTGCCGGGACACCTTGGATCGTCTCAAACGCGGCGATGTGCCCCTCGAGGAACGCTTCCTGCGCCTGCGTCGGATAGACCCGGTGCACGGCCTTCCCGGACGCGGAGAGCCGGAACACGAACAGGTGGCACTTCGTCTTTACCCCGGCAAGCACCACCCAGACCTCACCGAAATCGACCTCGGCTTCCATGCCCGGTGCGTGCTGTTGCTGCACGAACGCCGACACGACCCGCTTGCCCGCCTCGGTCTCGATCTCCGGACGGCGCCGGCGCACGTAGTCTCGGACGACCGCGTAGGACACCTCCGCTTCGTGCTCGTCGATCAGGCGGTTCCAGATCCGCGTCGCCGTCTGGTGCTGCTTCCGTGGCGCGTCGAGGTCCTGCCGCAACATCGCGTCGATGTGAGCGCGGACCAGATCGAGCTTCGGTGCCGTCTGCGTTCTCGGCTTCCGTTCCGGAGGCACCGGTGATTCCAGTGCCTGCGCGATCGTGCGCCGATGCACCCGGTACTTCCGGGCAAGAGCCCGACGGCTCAGACCCTCGACTCGTGCGTCCCTCCGGATCGCTGCGAACAAATTCACCTTCGACCCCATCCTGGGCCCTCCCGTTCATGCACGTAACTGCTGACGGGACCACGTTCAGGTGGGGCCACTTATCTCCGACACAACCCACCGGCACGTCGGCAAGTGGAGCCACTCAGTTCCGACAAACCGGGTCCAAACAACGCTGACAGAGACACCATCACCTCCCCCAACGGCTCGGTCAATCTCACAGTCACCGACGAAGCAAATGGCTCGTTGACCTACAGCGTGACCGCCGGAACGCAGACGGGACTACTGCCCTCATTCGGATCGGTCGGCGACGGGCTGGACAACGCGATGATGGAAAGCTTCTGGTCATCCATGCAGATCGAGCTGCTGAACCGGAAGAAGTGGAAGACGAGGGTCGAGCTCGCCAACGCGATCTTCGAGTACATCGAGATCTTCCACAACCGTCAGCGCCGACACTCCGCTCTCGGCTACCGCACCCCAATCGAATACGAGACACTCGAAATCAACGACATCCCCGCCGCGAGTTAGCGACCCGGACTGGAACCGAATCCGTGGGGCAGGTCAGAACTGTCACCTATCCGTGCAGCAGTCCCCCGCCTGGCCATCGCGGCGGATGTTTATGCCTTGATTGAGTCAGAGGTACGCCCACTGATAGCTGCGGGTGGTCGACTGTGGTCGAAAGGCTCCGGCGGGTACCCGAGCCGCCTTCGGCAGATGCTCAGTGGGCTCGATTCGGCTCACGAAGTGACATTCGCCACGGACGCTGCACTCGCTCTCCCTCGCGGAGAGCGCGTAGTGGAGCACATCCTTCCGATGAAGCGCATCGTCATCGAGATCGTCGATCCGGCTCAGGCTGATCCGAGGTCGAACAGCCACGCTGATCCCATCGCAGGCGGCCCGGCGACCTCGCCTGAACACCTGCTGGCGATCTTCGACGGTCTCCTTCAAAAGTGCTGGGTCACGAAGGAAGAGCACGATCGCCTCAATCGAGCATCACGGGGACTGTCAGGAAGACGGTGGATCTGGTACTGGCCTGACCGAAAGGAAGGGCTATGAGCCAGACCATCGAGATGATCGATCCTGTGACGGGAGAGATCATCGATCAGCAACAGATCGCCGAGCAGTTGCTCGCGCAGGCGAGGGAACAGGGCGTCAGCCTCGTCGGGCCGGGAGGCCTGCTCGGCGGGTTGACGAAGACGGTGCTCGAGACCGCGCTCGAAGCGGAAATGACTGAGCACCTCGGTTATGAGAAGCACGCGGTCACCACGAGCGAGAATGCCCGGAACGGGACACGGTCGAAGACGGTGCTGACCGAGATTGGCCCGGTCGAGATCGAGGTCCCCCGGGATCGCGACGGGTCATTCGAGCCGAAGATCGTCCGCAAGGCGCAGCGCCGCCTGGACGGAATCGACGAGATCGTTCTCTCCCTGACCGCACGCGGGCTGACCACGGGTGAAGCGCCGCGCACTTCGACGACGTCTATGGTGCCAGCGTCAGCAAGGACACGATCTCAAAGATCACCGACAAGGTGATCGAGGAGATGACCGAGTGGCAGAACCGTCCGCTGGACCGGGTCTACCCGGTCGTGTTCATCGACGCGATCGTCGTGAAGGTCCGGGACGGGCAGGTGCGCAACAAGCCGTTCTACGTCGCTGTGGGCGTCACCACGGCCGGAGAACGCGACATCCTGGGCATCTGGGCCGGCGACGGCGGTGAGGGCGCGAAGTTCTGGCTCGGGGTGCTCACCGAGATCAAGAACCGCGGTGTCGAGGACGTCTGCATCGTCGTCTGCGACGGCCTGAAGGGGCTGCCGGAGTCGATCAACACGACGTGGGAGCTCGCGGTCGTGCAAACGTGCATCATCCACCTGATTCGCAACACGTTCAAGTTCGCGTCGCGGAAGTACTGGGACCAGATCGCCCGCGACCTCAAGCCTGTCTACACGGCCCCGACCGAGGCCGCCGCGAGGGCGAGGTTCGAGGAGTTCGCGGAGAAGTGGTGCACGATGTATCCGGCGATCCGGCAGCTGTGGGAGAACGCGTGGAGCGAGTTCATCCCGTTCCTGGACTACGACGTCGAGATCCGCCGGATCATCTGCTCGACGAACGCGATCGAGTCCCTCAACGCGCGGTACCGGCGCGCGGTCAGAGCGCGCGGGCACTTCCCGAACGACGCGGCCGCACTGAAGTGCCTCTACCTCGTTACCCGGTCGCTTGACCCCACCGGCCGGGGTCGGGCACGCTGGGTGGCGAGGTGGAAGCCCGCACTCAACGCCTTCGCGATCGGTCAAGTCCCCGGTAGTGGTGTAGCCGCCTTGTGATCCTTCGGTGCTGGGTCAGGCGCTGAGTTCGAGGATGCTGTCGGTCACCTCCTCGGGGCCGGTGTCGGGAAGCAGGCGCAGGCGGGACTTGGCGAGGATGTCGAGGCCGAGGTAGCGGCGGCCTTCGGCCCATTCGTCGGTCTGCTCGGCGAGGACGGCGCCGACGAGGCGGACGATGGCGTCGCGGTTGGGGAAGATGCCGACGCTGTCGGTGCGGCGACGGATCTCGCGGTTGAGTCGCTCGTTGGGGTTGTTGGACCAGATCTGCGACCAGAGGCCTTCGGGGAACTCGGTGAACGCGAGGATGTCCGCCCGCGCGGTGTCGAGGTGCTCGAACGCGTCGGGGAGCTTGTCTTCGACGTAATCGAGGAGCCGGTCGAACTGGACGTTGACGGCGTCCTTGTCGGGCTGGTCGTAGACGGAGTGCAGCATCGCCTTGACCGCGGGCCAGAGGGACTTCGGGGTGACGGACATCAGGTTCGCCGCGTAGTGGGTGCGGCAGCGCTGCCAGGCCGCTCCGGGCAGGTTCGCCGCGATCGCCTCGACCAGACCCTGGTGGGCGTCGGAGGTGACGAGGCGGACGCCGGTGAGACCGCGGGCGACGAGGTCGGCGAAGAACTGGTTCCAGGCCGAGGCGGTCTCGCTGGTCGCGACGCGCATGCCCAGGACCTCCCGGCGCCCGTCCGCGTTGACACCCGTGGCGACGAGGACGACGGCGTTGATCACGCGGCCGCCTTCGCGGACCTTCATCGTCAGGGCGTCGGCGGCGACGAACGTGAACGGCCCGGCATCCCCGAGCGGACGGTGGCGGAACTGGTCGACGTGCTCGTCGAGATCCGCGGCCATGCGGGACACCTGCGATTTGGACAGCGAGTCGATGCCGAGCGTCTTGACCAGCTTGTCCATCCGGCGGGTGGAGACGCCGGCGAGGTAGCAGTCGGCGACGACGGTGATCAGCGCGGCCTCGGCGCGCTTGCGGCGCTCGAGCAGCCATTCCGGGAAGTATGTGCCCTTCCTGAGCTTGGGGACGGCGACGTCGATCGTGCCGACACGGGTGTCCAGCTCGCGGTGCCGGTAGCCGTTGCGCTGCGTCACCCGGTCGGGGCTGGGCTTGCCCCATTCGGCGCCGCAGACGGCGTCTGCGTCCGCGGACAGCAGCGCGTTGATCATCGTCTGCAGCAGCTGCCGCATCAGATCCGGCGACGCCTCAGCGAGGGCTTCACCGAGCAGGCCAGCAGGGTCGACAATGTGAGGAGCGGTCATCGTGATGACTCCATTCGAGAGGGTTGTAGGAGATTCCTCGAAGGATCACACGGTGACCGCGCCCACGTTCACGACGAGGCCGACCACCGAGCAGTTACACCACTATGCGGGACGCCACTTCGCGATCACCTTCGAAGGCCGAATCAACTGAAATGCGCCAGACCAGATCCACCGTTAATCTGACACACCCGCATCACGTAGCTTCCAGTGGGATGCGGGTCAAGTCCCGTGGAGTGGTGTCACTCCGGTTGCTCCTTGGTGGGTGATGGTCAGGCGATGAGGTGGAGCTCGGGGAGTCAAAAGGTGTCGAGACCTGACCCCCGATGCCTCGCTTGATGTGCGATCGGGTGACCCGCATTCGAGGGCGAGCCCATCGGGCCGCGTTCGCGGTCGAGTCGAGGTAGGAGTCGGTAGCGCTCCGTTATCTGCGCGTCACACCTCATTGCGCTCGTGATCTCGCGCGCTGTCCCGCGCGTCACGAGGAGAATCCGCGGGGCGGAGAAGCGGCAGGGCCAGCGCGGCCAGCAAGAGAGTGCCCAGACTGGCCCCGGTCGCGACGAGGGCGAAAGAGTGCGCAAACGCTGCTTGGATGACGGACGTCAGGTGGGGAACCTGATTCAAGGCCTCGACTACCCCCTGATTCAGGGCGTGCCCCTGGTTTGCTTCAAGCATCTCCACGTGTGGCGCGAGATAGTTGCGGTAGACCATGGTGCCGGCGCTGCCGAGAACAGCGATACCAAGGGCTTGACCGAGTTCTGTGCTCGTCTCAGAGATCGCCGATGATGCCCCGGCTTCCCGGCTCGGCACGGTGCCCACGATGATGTCCGTGCCAAGCGCCGCCCCTGGGCCGAAGCCGAGATAGGCCAGCGAGAATCCGACAATGGCAAAGAGGACACCCCGCTGGTCCACCGTGAAGGCGAGGACGGCGAAGCCTACTGCTGCGACGAGCAGGCCGGCGGCGAGGGCCTGAGCTGGCGTGATCCACCGGGTCAGGACGGGGCCAACAGAGGAGCCGATGCCGAATGCCACCGCCGGGATGATCATGACAAGCCCGGCCTGAATGGGCGAGAGTTCTGCAGCGAGCTGGAGATACTGGGAGAAGTAGAAGTAGGTGCCACCGATCAGCACAGCACACATCGTCATTAGTCCGACTGCTGCGGAGAAGCGCCGTTGAGTGAACAGAGCCACCGGAATGACTGGGCGCTCGTGGCTTCGAGAGCGCCAGGTGAACAGCGCTAGCGCTAACGCGGTGAGCACGAATCCGCCGATCGCAGCAACCGCACCGGTAGCGCTCGACAGAACAGCGGTCTTCAAGCCGAATACCAGACTGAAGATCGCTGCGCCGAGCAGGAGGGCGCCAGGAACGTCAATCGAGGCCCCCACCTTAATCTCCGATTCAGGAAGCATGCGGCGACCAGTCACCAGCACAGCGACCATGATGAGAACCCCGGGCAAGAAGACAGCGCCCCACCAGAAGTGCTCCAAGAGCACACCGCCCATGC
Source organism: Microbacterium aurum (assembly GCF_016907815.1). Classification (NCBI taxonomy): domain Bacteria; kingdom Bacillati; phylum Actinomycetota; class Actinomycetes; order Micrococcales; family Microbacteriaceae; genus Microbacterium; species Microbacterium aurum. The sequence continues at coordinate 1,011,773 of NZ_JAFBCQ010000001.1, read as the reverse complement.
TCGGGCCGAGCGCGATTCCAACCATGAAACATGCCATCCACAGTCCGATCGCCCTTGCTCGTTCACTTGAATCCGGGAACAAGGTCACGATGAGACCGAGACTCGCTGGGGCGATAGTCGCCCCGGCGATCCCCAGTAGTGCTCGCGCGATGATGAGGACTTCGATCGACGGAGCAAACACGGCGATCAGCGACAGGATGCCGAATACGGCCGATCCGGCAAGGAGAAGCCGACGGCGGCCGACTCGGTCAGCCAAAACGCCGAACGGGATCAAGAAGACGGCCACCATGAGGCCATAGATGTCACTGACCCACAGCTGGCTCGTTGCAGACGCTCCCAAATCGTCCGTCAGAGTCGGGAGGGCGAGGAACAGCACGTTCTGATCCATCGCCACGACCAATGCGGGAAGCGCCAAAAGGACTAGTGCCTGTCGAGGCGAGCGAATGCTCATAGCGTGTTGTCGAACAGCACTCGGCGGACTTCCGCACGACCGTACTCCACCACGGGCATACGCTGTGCCCACTGCTCAACACCCCTAAGCGAGTTGGCTTCGATCACATACTGCGCGAACACCACCTCGCCGTTCTCACGTTCGGGTCGGTCTGCGGGGACACTGTGCGTGGCCAGCTCAAGACCAAAGGACTGCACGAGCTGACCCGAGGAGGCGATTTCGCGGTTGAAGCGATCCCAGGCGCGCATCTCCGCCGCGTGCTCAGGCGATCCTTCGGCGGGACCGTGCCCGGGTACAAACTTCGTCATCACAAGATAGCGAGACATCTGCCCCTCTCCTTCCGGTTGCGTTTTGCAAGTGCTCTGACTCTAGCGTAGACTGCTTGCATGACGCAACTGGAACCGGGTGGTCTTGATGTCACGGTCGGACGGTCGGCCTGCCCGATCAACCTTGCCGTCGAACTCCTTGGGGATCGGTGGAGCATTGTCGTCCTGCGCGATCTCACCTTTCGCGGACCGCTGTGCTTCCGCGAGATTCTGACTGGCTCAATGGAAGGGATCGCGACGAACATCCTGACCAGCCGACTCAACAAGCTTGTTGCCGCAGGCATGCTCACCCGTCATGAGGATGAGCACCACCGCCAGAAGGTGCGCTACCACCTCACCGAGGCGGCGATCGACTTCGTCCCCGTCCTCACGGCGATCGGTGCGTGGGGCAACAGGTGGCTGCCGGCTGACCCGGAGTTGGGGGATGCCGCTGCGACGCTAGACTCCGGCGGGCCACGACTACAAGGGCAGTTCATGCGCGAGTTACGTCACGAACACCTCGAAGGGCATCAACTGGATTTCGACAGCCTGCGTCAGCGCCTGCTGCAGAGCTGAGCCTGGATCACAGGTCGGTCCGAAGACACCTGGCGGCGCGAGAGTAGAGTCAACAGATGACACGGCCCGGGGAGCAACGGTCGGCGGATCGCATCCTATCGACCGTCATCGCCAGACATGCGCTCACGAACGCCGTGGTCAGTTACGTCACGTCATCCTTCAACACTATCTATCGAGTGTCCGCTGACCAGGGCGAGTTTATGCTTCGTGTGAGCCCTCCACAGCGCATCCATGAACCAGATGTGACAGAGGCTGAAGAGGCCTGGACGGACCGGGTTCGCGGGGCCGGACTCGCCGCTCCACAGCTGATCCGGGCGTTCGATGGCAGCACCGTCCTCACCGAAGGGCGCGGCGAGGGGGGCCAGGCCGTGCTTCTCACATGGCTGGACGGCACCGACCTTCAGTGGCCTCTCACGCCGGGGCAGATCGAACTGCTGGGAGAGCTGAGCGCGCAACTGCACCGTGCCGTGTCGCCCACAGCTACTCGCACTCCAGGTGTTCTCGATGCCAGCAACCCGATCCTCTTTGCCGTCCCCGACCTGCTTTCTACCGCACCATCAGCCCACCGTGCTCTCTTTCGGCGAAGGTTCAGCGAAGCTCAAGCGTGCCTAGGCGAGGTATGGTCGACCGCGAACGAAATGCCGCGCGTATTGCACTTCGACCTCACGCCTAGAAACGTGCTTCAGCTCGCGGATGGTCGCCTTGCCGTCATCGACTGTCAGGACCTCGCTTGGGGGCATCCGGCGCAGGACATTGCGAACACGATCTATGGCATTACGCGAGGAGAGCTGGACGAGACGGTCACCGCGCTGTTCCGGGCTGGCTACCAGCGCCACGCGGCGTGGCCGGATCTGGACGCTGGACGCCTCCGTCAGCTGTTCGTTTCCAGAAGGATCGTCATGGTCAACTTAGCCCTGACTCTTCGTCGCCCTGGGCTCGCAGCGTATCTCGATCGCCATGCGGCGGCACTGAGCTGACTTTGGTAATCGATGGTAACCAGGGCCAGATCGCCTGGTCGGGCAGATCTCCGCATCCTCTGCCTCATCCACCGTAGGTACCGCGCGCCTTCTCTCAGCGGCACAGGCCGGGCGGGCCATCTCAACGAGGACGGCCCGATCCGCGTCCAAGGCGGGCTGGATGATCATGTGGTCATCGTGGGCGGAGCGTCCGCCGCGCTCATCGTGCTGCGGGCTGTGCGGTGCCTCTTGCCAGTGCGAGTCCTGCTCCGGTCCAGGCCTCGTCGTTGGTTACGTCCTGCAGCGTATCCAGCCAGTCTGGAATGTCGGCGGGCGTCTGCCCCCCGTCGTCAATCTCAGCGACGAGGCTGCCGTCCTCATGCTGGTCGATTGCGACTGTCGTTCCACCTTGTCGTGCGATGTGGCGTCGCTTGCGGAGGGTGTGCGCAGGCAGCGAATTGAGCAGGTTCCACTCCTGGTCGTTGAGGTACAGATTGGTACACGCGACCTCGTGAGGGCCTGGGCCCAACCGGATTTTGTGGCTCAACTTGTGGGTGACCGTCCCATCCGCATCATGCACTTCGCGGAGACTTAGACGTGTCCCGATGACGTATCGATCGATGATGTCCCTGGTGCTGGTCACCCCGTCGGGAAGCGACAGAAGGACGTAGCGGCGTTCTCGTTCGACTACCGCGTACTTCAGCGGATGGTCCCGCTCTTGCGCATCTGATGCCGCCTCGCTCGCTGAGGACTCTCCCGTCAGGAGCACGTCGATGGCCATGTCGACGATAGTTCCGCGTGACTCCAGCTCATGGAGCTCGGAGATCGGCATCCAGCGTGCGAACTCCGTGGAACCGTCGGTCTCGGTGGTGCCAAGCATGCCGCCGGTGATGGTGCCGGCGTAGAGGAATCGTTGGGATCGGAATGGCCTGCTGTCGGATGTGGCGGGCGCAGTTTCGTAGGAGTCGGCCAGTATCCGCTGCACCGAGACGTGGTAGCCGGTCTCCTCGTAGGTCTCTCGAATGGCGGCATCGCGTAACGATTCGTCGAACTCGATGCCCCCGCCGGGCAGGGTCCAGCAGGGCGGGTTGAGTTCGTCCCCCCGGAACCAAGTGAGCAGGACCCGCCGCTCATCCGTGAGCAGCACGTATGCTGCCAGGCGCGTGTCGTACTCCGTGAAGTGCATGTGTTCTCTCATTCGTTTGGGCTGGGGCGAGCATTGATCAGCCAGGAGCTGTAGTGTTCGGTCACGGTGCCACCGAGTGTTTCGGCGATGGATGCTGCTTGTCTCACCTCGGATTCCGACCAGTCGCTGAAGGTCGCAAACAGGGCGTGAATCTGGTCGGCGGTCAGCTCGATCGACCACCGGTAGCGGTGCATCTGCTCGACGGTGAATAGCTGCGTTCTGGCGATCTTCGCCGCGGTGTGTTCGAGGTCCTCCGGGTTGCCTTCTCGGGTGGTGCCTCGGCGATCGACGATGCGCTGGATTTCGTGGCGGAATGGGGTCACTTCCGCGTCAGGGTCACCGAAGACATTGCGCCAGACCAGGAGCCTGGCTTCAGCAGTGAGCGCTTTGTGAACGAGCGGCAGCACGACGTCGAGGTCCATCCAGTGGATTGAGGTGGCTGCGATGGCGAGGTCGAAGGCCGCAGTGTCCGGCCGGATGTCTTCGGCGCGCGAGCGAACCACAGTGGCCGCCGGGAATCGTTGTTGAAGGATTGCCGCTAAGCTCTCGCCTGGCTCGACTGCGACCACGTCCATCCCGCGGGCGAGGAGCTCGCCGGTCGCCTCTCCGCTGCCGGCTCCGAGGTCAAGCGCGCGTCGGCCGGGTTCGACCAGGCCGGTCGCGGCGGCATCCCGCCACAGCGCGGCTGGGTAGTGCGGTCGGGCGGAGCCGTAGTTGGCCGCCACCGCGTTGAAGTGCATCGGATCGAGATTGTTCATTGGTTCAGCTTCGGGTCAGTGGGGCAGCGCGGTCCAGGCGGACACCAGGAGTGCAACGGCGAGCCCGAGATCGAGGACGAAGCAGGCTTCGGCGAGGGACCGGCTCACCACCTTGTTGCGGGCGAAGTGCGCGATGTCCCAGGCGGTGTGGCCGAGCGCGGCGATCGCGGCGAGGTAGATGGTCCAGGTGGGGCCGGACATCATCGCCGCCAGTCCGATGGCGGTGTAGCCGAGGAAGCCCAGGGTCTGTACACCGATGGTGTAGCGGTGGGTTCCTGTGGCGCGGATGAGCCCGAAGACTGCCAGGCCGATGCCCATCACGATCAGCGTGGCGGTGGAATCCAGACCGGTGAGTTTGGCGAGGACGACCGCGGCGCTGGCGACGATCACCATCACCCATACGCTTCGCTGAGAGCCGAGGACGGCCGCCCCGAGGTAACAGGTGGCCGCAATGATGATGATCATGGCGGTGACGTGGGGGTCGGCTCCACTGGCCAGGTTAGCGAGCAGTGCCAGGAGGCCGAGCGCGGACGGCCAACGGGAGATCACGTGCCGGATTCCCCGCGCAACCCGGCCGGCTGCGGGCTGATGGACGTGACTGTCGAGGTGAGTGGTGTTATTCATAGCCTCAGTCTGGGTGCGACTGGAGCCTGGTGATCCCGTGGATCTGTCACGAAGATCCTGGGTGGCACGCACGGTCAAACCCAGCCATTCTCGCGAGCGATTCGATGGGCTTCTGCTCTCGACTCGGCGTGGAGTTTCTGGGCAATGGACGCTAGGTAGTTGCGCACCGTGCCCGGTGAGAGAAACAACTCGCGCGCTATATCGCGCACCGGACGATCCGCGTGCGCCGCTACCAGCACCTCGGTCTCGCGGGGGGTGAGCGGGCTCGACTGGATCGTGAGGGCGTCTGCGGCGAGAACGGGGTCCACGTAGCGTTGTCCTTCGTGGACGCGGCGAATCACGTCCGCCAGAGCCGTGCCGGGCGCGCCCTTGGCGAGGAATCCTTGGGCGCCAGACAGCAGCGCTTGGCGCAACAGATACGGGCGGCCGTGGCCGGTGAGGATCACGCCGGCGCACTCGGGCAGGGTGCTGCGCAGCTCCTTGATCACGCTGATTCCGTCGAGCTTGGGCATTTCCAGGTCGACGACCGCGACCGCTGGTCGATGACGTAGCGCCTGCTCGACCGCTTGTCTGCCGTCTGGAACGGTGCCGACTACTGCAATGTCCGGTTCGCGTTCCAGGAGACTCACCAGGGCCACCCGGATCAGCTCGTCGTCCTCGGCTAGCAGAACCCGGATCGGCGTCGTCATCGGAAACCTGCCGAATCAGCCGAGCACCGGAGGCGGAGTTCGAACCAGGACTCGTTCTGGATAATGGTCAGGCTCGCGCCCTGCGTCGCGCAGCGTGCAGCGAGGCTCGCCAGCCCGGTGCCGTCCGACGACTCCCGGCGCCTGGACACGCCGTCGTTGGCGATAGTCAGCCTCAGGTGAGGTTCTTCGGTAGTAAGTGAGATCGCGACCTGGGTAGCCGCACTGTGACGGAGCAGGTTGGTTACGGCTTCCCGGGCCACCGTGGCCATGAGCTCGGAACAGGCCTGGGATGCCCGATTGATCACGTCCTGAGGTGCATCGATGGACACTCTGATCCCAGCGGAGGAGAGCACGAGTTCAGCGGTGTGAAGCTGGCTGGGAAGGTCGGTGGTCAACTGGTCGTACACGGCCCGGCGCGCGTCCCGAAGCGTTTCGGTGGCAAGCGTGCGGATCTCGTCATTCTCTGCGAGTTCTGCTTTCAAGGCGATAATGCTGAGACGATGCCCGAGTACATCGTGAAGCTCGCGACTGACTCGCAATCGTTCCTGAGCGATCACGAGGTTCGCCTGCGCCTCCCGACCGGCCTGCGCCTCCCACAACAGCCGGAGCATCCAGACCAGCCCTTGGCACATCACCCAGACCGCGGCGGCCGTCGTGAGCGTGATCAGCACGCCCACCGCAAGCGACGCGTGAATAACCTGGCCACCAACCAGGGTCGCGGCCGCGAGCGTCCCTGCGGCGGCTGCAGCCATACGCCAACCGAACAGGGCGCACGCGGCGATCGCGAAACCGGCCAGCCACGCCCAGGGCTGGTGACCGGGCCCCGCCCATAGATGCGCTGGCGCCCACAGCGCCAATGAAACCGTCACGAGCAGTGCGGCCCGGAACCACTTGGCGCCGCTGGTGAGGTCGGGGCTCACCGAAGACCACAGCACCCAGAGCAGCGTAGCCCCGAACCCAGTGAGACCGACCACATAAAGGGTGCGGAGCAGCGCGGTCGGTGGCGCGGTTAACGACCACGGGATGATCACCGCCCAGGCGAAACAGGCCATCAGCACGCCCAGCACGATCAGACGAGGACTCAGCCGGGGCCGTTGGAGCAGGCTGGACTCCAACGCCACGTCCTGGGGAGAGCCGACCACTCGGTGACTAAGTCCTGTGAGCGGGCCACCGTAACCCGCGAACTCACTGAGATCTCGACTGCTGGCCGGGCCTATCGCCATCGGAATGCTCTCACCGAGATGAGCCCGCAGAGCACTGCCCAGACGGACATGACGATGTACGCGACGATGTCGGCGGTTCCCTGGTACCAGGCAGAGGTCAGCGCCTGGCTCATCGCGCCGAGCGGGGTGAAGCCGGTGATCAACTGCATCGCCGGGGTCATCATGGGTCCGGGCGTCCACATACCTGCGGTGAACAAACAAGCCATGAAGACCAGCATCCCGACCCCGTACGCGACCTGGGCATTCCCGGCGGTCGCCGCGATCAGCGATCCCACGGCCATCATGGCGAGGGTCCCGATGCCGATGACCGCGGCGACCAGGGCAACGCTTCGTGGGGCGGAGGCGCCGAAAGCGGCCCGAGCGAGCAGAGCGGTCATGAGGATTGCCGCGACGAACGTGGCAGCGCTGACCAACCACTGCGCGAACAGCACCCGGCGCGCGCCCACTGGTGTGACATCGAGGCGCCGGAGCACGCCGCTATCGCGGTACGCCGCGATAGCGGATGGATAGTTGGTGACGGCGACGCTCAACAGTGCGACGGTGATCGAGATCGGGACGAAGAAGTCGATCACCCGCAACCCCACCAGGGCGGGGTTGTCACTCCTGATGGGGTCCATCGTGCCCGGGATGGCGAACCCTTGGAGCAGCAGAAGCAACGAGGGCAGCAGCAGCGCCATGAACACGCTGGTCGGATTTCGCAGGAACAGCCGTGCCTCGGTCACGGTCAACGTTGTGAGGGCGCTCATGCTGCTCTCCCGGCGTTGCTCGGGTCGATTGTGTCGAGGAAGGTGAGGTAGGCGTCCTCAAGGGTCTGCGTGGCGTGCGACCTGACCGCGGCGGCGGCTCGGAGTTCCGCCGGCGTTCCGACGAACTGGGTTCGCCCAGCGGCGATGATGGCGAGCCGGTCGGCCAGTCGTTGCACCTCGTCGAGGTAGTGGGAGACCAAGATGATGGTGACCCCACGAGCTTTGATCTGCTCGATGAGGTGCCAGACGCTGCGTCGTCCCTGCGGGTCGAGGCCGGTGGTGAGTTCGTCCAGCACGACGATGCGCGGCGAGCCAACCAGCGCGAGGGCGATGGAGAGCCGCTGCTTCTCGCCGCCGGAGAGCTTGCCGAAGGCCCGCTTCCGCTGATCCTTGAGCCCGACCGTTTGCAGCAGCTCCTCAATCGCGATCGGCGCTGGATAGAACGAGGCGAACAGCTTTGCCGCTTCTTCCACCCGCAACGTGGCGGGAAGGACCGACGCCTGCATCTGATACCCCACGAGCTCACGCACCTGAGCGCGGTCCTTCGCCGGGTCGAGGCCAAGCACCTCGACCCGGCCCGCGTCGGGGGTGAGGGCTCCGGCGAGGCATTCCACCGTGGTGGTCTTGCCGGCACCGTTGGGGCCGAGCAGGCAGAACACCTCCCCGACCCGGACAGAGAAGCTGACCTCATCGACAGCCACAACCCCCGGAAACGTCTTGCGCAGTTCGCGGACGGCCACGGCGACCGAGGGCTGGCCTGGTGGTTCCGCCGCGAGGCTCTGCGTGCCGGTGTTCATCGCTCTTTGTCCTGCTTGCTGCGCTGGGTGAAGATTGACCACAGCGCGTAAGCGAGCAGCAGCGTCACAAGGCCAGCCGCAGCCAATGCGTACGCACCCGGGCCCCAGGCGACGCCGCCGAGCACGGCTACCAGCACGGCCGCGGTGATCACCGCCGCCAGCAGGATCACTTGGGACGCAATCGAACTGTTCTGTCGATTGCGGGCCGCCAGGACGATCTCCGCGATCTGCAGCACCGCGATCCCGAGCCCGGAGCCAACGGCGTAGGCGACGATTCCTGGCGGGATCGGCGCGGTGGTGATCGCCAGGATGGCCGCGCCCGCCGTGACGAGCAGCGCAACCGCGTCCAGCACGGCTGCGATCAGCTGCCACGGGCCGGCGTCGGTGGGGTCTTGTCGTTTCCTGGGGATGAAGTCCCAGGCGCGAGCCTGGTGCCAGCGGCTCGCCGCGAAACCGACCGCGAAGGTGCCGATCGGCGCTGCCAGCGCTGCGAACAGGTTTCCAGTGAGCGTCCACACCACCGCGCCGAGCGCAACGACGATTGGCAGGGAGCAGAGCCGCCCGAACCACCAGCCGCGCAGGTACAGCGGACGCGCCTGGGGCAGGTCAGCGGGGTGTAGCAGCCGTTTCACGGCAGGGTCGGGCAGGGTCACTGCCTCATGCAGGTCATTCATGGTTTCTCCAAGGTGTCGTCTTGAGGTAATCGGGATCCACGCTCGGCCGGGCGAGTTCGTAGACCTTCTGGCGGGCCACGCCGATCGCGCTGGCGACGGTCACTGCGCTGTACTCGTCCAGCAGCGCCCCGATGCACACCGAACGGACGCTCGCGGCCCGGGCAACCAGGTGCGACATCAACGTGCTGACCTCAGCGGCCAGCAGAGCGACGGCTCGCTCCCCGCCGAACTCGACGGCCCAGTCTGCACCCCCCGAACTGGCAGCGGCATAGAGCCGGTCCCCGCCGTCTTCGAGGTGGGACGCAACCTGGTTCGGTGTTACTCCGGCAGCATCGAACCGCTCGATCACTGACGCGACCGTTGCGGGAGCGTCCTTCCGGCGATGCGCCAGGACGCGTATCCACTGGTCCGCCGCGGAATCCGCCGGGCCGGGCTGCAATTTGTCACCCCTGGGGTTACGATCCATGTTGATAGCGTCGCATCCCAGGCTTCAACTGTCAACCCTGGGGTGACGGCAGCCCTGAAGTCAGCCAGGGGACTTCTTGTCTTTAGTTGCGTCATCTCTCACCCTCCGTTCGTTGATGCCTTGAGCGCGCAACGCCTGCTATGTCACTGACAAGGCTCGAGTGCCATAACTCGTATATGTATGTACTAGATCATACTTGAGCGTCGGGATCTGGAGAGTTGCTGAAGTCGGGCAGTGGTCGACCCTGCTCCTTCAGGGAAACCTGAGCCTCCTCCGCTGCAAGGTGCCGGTTATGCGGAGGAGCGGGAACCAGGCCGCCATCATGATCGCGAGGACGGCTGCGGCACCCAGGATTTGCCCCACGTCAAGCCAGTGCGCCAGGAAGGCTGCTAGGGCAGATCCGAGCGGCAGTGCGCCCCAGCTGAGAACACGTGACGCCGAGTACACCCGACCCAGCAGCGCCGGCGGGGTTCGTTCCTGCCGCAAAACCGCCACAAGCACACTCCACAGGCTCGCCCCTGCGCCGGCGGCGACGATGCCGGCCACGACCGTCCACAGCGGTCCTCCCATCGCGGCTGGCAATACCAGAAGCACAGTGCCGACGAGGTCGGCGAACAGCAGCGTGGGTACCGAAAAGACCCGGCGCAGCAGTGGAGCGGCAATGCTGGCTGCGATTCCACCGACCGACATGGCGGTGATCAGCCCTCCGTATGCGACCGGGTCGAGGTTGAGTGGGCCCGGCGCGATGGCGTAGATGACGAACAGCGCCGTCCAGGCACCCCAGACAAGATTCATGACGGCAGTTAGGATCGCCAGTTGCCTGAGCAGTACATGCCGCCATAGAAAAGCGAGACCGTCTCGGACGCGGCCGTGGTCGTCGGCGTGGGATTCCCGCTGGTGTCCCGGTTGGTCGAGTGAGCGCAACAAGAACAGGCAACTGAGTGCGGCGAGGGCGTAGAGCGCACCGCCGGTCACGGCGGTGAGAACCGTGGAGATCCCGATCAGTAGGCCCGCGACAGGTGGGCCAACGAAGCTGTTGAGCATTGTGCTTGTCGCATACAGCTGGCTGTTCGCGCTCGTGAGGGTAGCGGTCGGGACGAGGCGCGGCACTGCCGCGTTGACCGCCGTGTCGACTAGCTGTTGCTGGCCATGAGGTTGTTGACGTTTCTCGCTGCTGGCTGGTCGCGCAGCTACACTGGTGTCATGCGGATGCAGCAGCGATTTCAAGACCCCCGGCCGGGATATGGCCGCGGGGTCTTCGACGCGCAGTCGTAGCGCAGTAGGTCTCCGCAGGTACGGCCGGGGGAAGTTTCTCCTCTTTCACCTACCTGCCATCTTCTTGGAGACCTTCTCATGTCGCACACCGACTATCTGACTTCCGACCAGCTCTATCGTGCTCTCAACGTGCGCGACCTCACCGATCCCGACCAGGGACGTCACGCCATCCAGGCACTCCTGCAATCAGTCATCGACCGTCTGCAGCCTGAGTGGGACAGCTCCCTCCGGTATGTGCGCAGCTCGCCGGTCGTTCCTGTTCGGGACAACTACGACCGCCTCGGTTACGACCCAGGTGATGTCACTCGGGCTCGCCGGTACACCCGTTACATCAGCCCCGCCGTGATGCTCCGCAGTCACATGAGCGCCGAACTCCCGCGCGCCCTTGAGGACTATGCGGGAATGTCCGAAGTTGATGAGTTACTCGTGGCATCCGGCCTCGTCTACCGTCGCGACGCCGTCGATCGCACCCACGTGGGGGAACCGCACCAGGTGGACCTGTGGCGTATCCGCAGCACTCCGGATACCGATGACCAGGACATGCTCTCGATGATCGGCGAATTGGTCGAGGCAGTCCTCCCGGATGCGCAGTGGAGAACAACAGACGTGGCGCACCCGTACACCGTCGGTGGCCGGCAGATCGATGTGCGCCACGACGGCGAATGGCTTGAACTCGCCGAGTGCGGCCGCATCCATCCCGAGGTGCTGCGCGGATCAGGCCTCGACCCCGAGAGATGGTCCGGCCTGGCTCTCGGCATGGGGCTTGAACGGGCACTTATGCTGCGCAAGGGCATCCCTGACATCCGCTACCTCCGGGCAGAAGACCCTCGCATAGCAACCCAGATGCTCACCCTGGATCCATGGCAGCACGTTTCACTTCTGCCTGCGGCACGACGCGACCTCTCAGTCGTCGTTGATGCAGAAGAAGACGAGGAGACGCTTGGTGACCGCATCCGTGTCGCTCTCGGAGACAACGCCGACGTCATCGAGTCTCTCGAGGTTCTCAGTCGCACGCCCCACGACGGACTGCCCGAGGCCGCGCGCTCCAGGCTCGGCATTCTGGACGGACAGGTCAATCTCCTGCTGCGAATCGTGTTGCGCCCCATCGACCGCACCTTGACCTCGGATGAGGCCAACGTGATCCGCAACGTGATCTACGAGGCCGTGCATGAGGGCCCGGTGATGGAGCTGATCTGAGATCGCTGAGAGCAGCCATGACCTCGCCTACGAATGCCAACGCTCCCCTCTCACCCGAAGGCCGACGTCGCCTGATAGAACGCTGCCGTAGCCGCCCCATCTCCCACGTGGCCGCCGAGATGGGGATTTCCCGCGCGACCGCCTCGAAATGGGTCAACAGATACAAGCGATTCGGGAAGATCGGCCTACTGGACCGCTCGTCGTCTCCGACAGCGACAGCCATCTGCAACGCCTGGCCGCCTGGTGGAGCAGATCGAGTCGATGCGGCGCGAACACAAATGGTCGGCGTCCCGTATCGCGTTCGAGCTCGAGCAGGCAGGAACACCGGTCAGCCGTCGCACCATCACCCGGCTCCTCGCGCAGCTAGGCCTCAACCGGCGGAAGTTCATCGACCCGAACGGCGAGACGAACCGGGAGCCGCAAAGCATCAACGCGAAGCGTCCCGGCCACATGGTGCATCTGGACGTGAAGAAGGTCGGGCGCATCCCCGACGGCGGCGGATGGCGAGTGCACGGCAAAGGCAGCGATAAAGCCAAAGCAGTCGCCCGCACGAAGACCCGCGGTACGAGGACCGGGTACGTCTACCTGCATTCCGCCATCGACGGACACACCCGACTCGCTTACACCGAAGCGCTACCGGACGAGAGAGCCGTCACCGCAGTCGCATTCCTCGAGCGGGCCAGAGCCTGGTTCGCCGCGCACGGCATCACCCGAATCGAGCGCGTCGTGACTGACAACGGTTCCTGCTACCGATCTGCAGCCTTCCGCGAGGCGGTCGGCACCAGCCGACACCAGCGCATTACGCCATACACGCCTCGACACAACGGCAAAGTCGAGCGCTACAACCGGATCCTCGCCGAAGAGTTCCTCTACGCCCGCATCTGGCACTCAGAAGCCGAACGCGCTTCCGCGCTGAAAACGTGAAACCGGCACTACAACTATCACCGTCCCCACGGCGCTCACGACGGGCAACCGCCTGCCTCTGCAACACCGGCACGCGTCAACAACGTCATGGCCTCATACAACTAGCGGCTCCGCGACACCGTAGATGAGTGCCGCAGCGTAGACGGCAGGCATTACCGAAACCTGGGTCGCGATTGCGCCCGCGAGGATGAGCAGGGCGGCCGCTCGCGCCAGGTTCACCAGCAAGATCGGACGTCCCGTCTGCACTCGGTCAACCACCCATCCGGCATGCAGTCCGAACAGTGGCCAAGCCGCTGTAGCCACTGTGGTGACGAGCGCCACCTCGGAAGCGCTCGCGCTGACACTCAAGGCGATCAACCGCGAGGCCGTCAGGGCAACACCATCGCCGAGATTGGCCGAAGTGGCGGTGGCCCACAAGGCCCGAAATGGCTCAATGCAAACCCGCGGGAACCGAACGAAGGCGCGTCGTCACCACGCGCGACAATCTTCGCCCCAACCGGGCGGCCGGCCCTACCGCTCGTGACGCGCCGAATGGCCTGACGATTCGGCACTCGGGGCCCGCCCTATGGCGCTATGCGCGGTCGGCGGGTTGGTTCGGATCAGTGTGGTGGGTGGCGCTCCGGCAAACCGGCGAACCTCGCGGATCAGGTGGCTCTGGTCTGAGAAGCCGAATCGCGCGGCGACATTCGCGCTGGAGTCATGGCGGAACGCCTCGTGGGCGCGCTCGAAACGTACAACGCGGGCAGCCGTTTTGGGACCCAGGCCGATCTGCTCGGTGAAACGGGAGATGGCGTGGCGCTCACTCCATCCGGTCTGGCCGATCAGCTCGCCGATCCGGGCCCGGCCCCCGGTTGCTTCAATCTGCTGCCACATCCAGCTGACGAACGGTTCCAGGCGAGGGCCGCGGGCCAGCAGGGCGAGCAGCTTGCGATCGATCAGGTCGAATCGGCCAGGCCAGGTCGGCGTGGCCCAAAGCCGGTCCTGGAAGCTGTCGTCGAAAGCGGGGGCCGCGTCGGCAACCCCGACCACGGCTTCGGCCAGCTCACGACCGGGCACACCCAGCAGGCAGACGACGCCCAACGGCGTGAGATAGATCTGGACGCACTCCTGCACCCGGTCAAAGCGGGTGGTGGCGTAGCCAGGCATGAGCCCCGCGATGAACGACACGTGGCGACCGATACCGCGTCCGTGGGAAAGGCCGACCACGTCGAGGGTGGGGCCGGACGACAGCACCAGCGGTATCAGGCTCCCGGCCACCTGACGACGGATCACCGGGCGATTCGTCCATTCCTGGAAGCCGACGATACCTGCCACCAGCCCGGCGAACTCAGGACGGACCCGATGTCGGGTCAGGACTGGACCTGAGAATTCCGTTGACGTGCTCATGTGGTCACCGATGGGCCACATCCGGTCAGAAATCTTCAAGACGCAGCCGTCTCACCCAGGGGATCCTGGACTGAGAAAGGAGTGCATCATGCGCAAGTTGATCGCGATCGAGTTTCTCTCGGTCGATGGAGTCATGCAAGGTCTGGGCTCGCCGGACGAGGACCGCGAGGGCGGATTTGAGCACGGCGGCTGGGGCGCGCCGTACGCCGCGGGCATCCACTCGTCGACCAGTTCGGGAGGGCTGGACGGAACGACCGCCTATCTCTTCGGCAGGAAGACCTACGAGAAGATGTCCGCCTACTGGCCGTATGTGCCCGACGACAACCCGATGGCCGCTCACCTGAACTCGACTCCCAAGTATGTCGCGACCACCACAGTGTCTGCCTTCGATTGGCAGCAGACCTCTGCGCTGGAGGGTGATGTCCTTCAGGCTGTGCGCACCCTGAAGCTGACCGGTGACGGAGATATCGCCATCCTCGGCAGTGGCGTTCTGGTCCGATCCCTGCTGAATGAGGGCCTGCTGGATTCGCTGCGCCTGTTCATCCATCCACTGCTCCTAGGCTCCGGCAAGCGGCTCTTCGGAGCCCTCGACCTGCCATGCTCGCTGACCCTCACCAACTGCTCGACGACGTCCATGGGGAGTGTCGCCCTCTCCTACGACATTGGGTTGAGCCAGTAACGGCAGCAGGACGGCCATGGGCTCAGGCTAGGACGCGCGGTGATCGGTAGCGCAGGACGACCGCACCCGAAACGAGTTGCTGGCGACCCGCCAAGTCGAGTTCGATCCGCTCCCGCAGACCGGCGAACAAGGTCGGACCGTGGCCGGCAATGACCGGCTGCACGAGGAACTCGTACTCGTCAATCAGCCCGAGGTCGGCCAGCGTGCGCGGGAGCGTCACGCCACCCACCCACAGGCCATCGCCGGGCTCCTGCTTGAGCTGCTGGATCGCTTGCCCCAACTCTCCCCGGATCAGCTCGGCATTCCAATCGACCCTGGTCAAGGTGCTGGACACGACGTACTTCTTCGCTCGATCGATGGTCTCGGCGAACAGGATCTGCCAATCATCCATCCAATCAGGCCAGGTGCCGCTGGCCGGCTTCCGCCACGCCGATTCCATCAATTGGTAGGTCACCCGGCGGAACAGCAGAGCGTCGGCTCGTGCCAGCCCGGCGGTCCAGTAGCGCATCGACTCCTCGTCTGGCGGGAGCCCGGCCTCGTGGTGGCAGCAGCCGTCAAGCGTGACATTGATCGAATAACGAAGGGGTCTCATCGGTGACTCCAGGTCAGTCATCCTGGCCGAGGTTCTGCCGGCGTCAGCACTGCTGCTCACGGCCCGGAGCGGCCGCGATCGCTGGTTGGAGGACGGCGATGATGAGGCGCGCGGCGTCCTCACTGGTCACGAGGCCGGCAACCACCTCGTCAGCCGCAGCATTCATCACCACATGCGTCGTCGTCAGCAGCCAATGCATGGGGAGATCAGTGCGGAACGCTCCTTCTTGCTGCCCTCGCTCAAGGACGCCGCGCACTCGTGCTTCCGCCTTTGCGTGCAGCTCCCGCACGCGCTCGGACGGCAGCTCTTCCTGTGCTGCGGCCAGCAGGCCACGGGACTCGTTAACAAGCGTCCAGCTTGACTCGATGAGTCTGCCGAACGCTTCGGCGGGTGGTCCGTCCAGCGGCACCTGGGCCAGGATGTCCTCACCGCGTCCCAGGCTCTCGATCATGGCGGCATCGATGAGTTCGGCACGGGTCTTGAAATGCCCGTAGACGGTCATCCGTCCGAGGCCGGCTTCAGCTGCGATCTCAGCCACGGAAGCTTCGGGGTTTCGTCGCAGCGCCCTGGCTGCGGCGACGAGAATTGAGGCGCGGTTCCGCTGCGCGTCTGCGCGTTGGTTGGCGATCCTGGCTTGGTCTGGTGCGTCGTCCCTCGGACTGCTGCTCACGCCGATCCCACCCCTGCGATAACTCGTATAGGACTGTACGGGCTAGCGTAACACGGGGCCCGGGCCACATACATCTGACCGAGATCTGTCTCAACAGGTTTGGCGCGCTCGGCGCCCAAGCTGGACCGTGGCGCGCGGTGAACCCGTTGATCTGTCCGGCCCGAGCTGCGAGCTCCTAGGTCACTTGATGATCTTGGTTCAAATCTGGTGGGACGCTGCACTACCCGTACTCCAATATACGAGTTATAGTTTGAGATAACTCAATCACAGATGTCCGAGTTGTGGTGCGGGCGGTCGAGCGTCTCACATCTGGTGTCAGCCCCGTGTTGCTCGCTGGCGAGTGCGCTGCGGGCAGCGTCCAGACCACGACAGGGGCGTCAACGTGACGACGCGAAAGGAACAGACTCATGAGCGGCGACGAAGAGCCGAAACGGGTGTCCTTGGATCAGCGCGCCCAGCGAGTCGCCTGTTCGCAGGCGCCACACCGGCGAAGCGGAGGGCTTGTGAGTCAGTTCATCAGCACGCTCTATACATCCGGGGGCAGACGAACGAGCGCCGAGTACTCCGACCATAGAGAGCAGATACCGGAGTATCGGGCTGCTCGGGAGATCGCCCTCCAGTACGAAACCCTCCGAAACGTCAACCGCTGATGATCAGCTCAGACCGGTCAGCCGCAGAAGTCCCTCACGTGCGGCGCTATCCGACCTTGGCCACATCCGGGGTGAGTTCACTGGCGGAGGTGGCGGAGGTGACGTCCCCTGGGGTGGTGTAGTTCTCGGTGCTGGGTGTCACGTCGTTGACGTGGTGAGCCATCGTGCGGTGGTCAGTGAGAACCGACTAAAGCTACTCACAGAAAGACACAATGCACGATGGCTCCCCGCCAGTCTGCCCTCCTCGAGCTCCTCGGGGGACTGAAACTCACCGATGTCACTGACCGGATCCGGTCGCGACCGAGACGCTCTATCAGGAGTTGATCGATGCGGAAGCGGCCGCGTTCATCGGCGCCGTCCCGTTCGAGCGCACCCCGGCCCGGGTCGCGCAACGCAATGGCACCCGCCCGCGGACCCTGACGACCACGGCCGGGGAGTTGGAGCTGCGGATCCCGAAGCAGCGGCAGGGTTCGTTCTTCCCGTCGCTGCTGGAGCGGCGCCGGCGGGTCGATCAGGCGCTGTTCGCGGTGGTGATGGAGGCCTACGTCCACGGCGTCTCGACACGCAAGGTCGACGATCTCGTCAAAGCGCTCGGCGCGGACACCGGGATCAGCAAGTCCGAAGTCTCCCGGATCTGCGCGAACCTGGACGAGGACGTCGCCGCGTTCGGGGACCGGCCCCTGGCGGACCAGGCCTACCCGTATGTGTTCTGTTCCTCGACGCGACCTACTGCAAGGCCCGTGTCGGGCGCCGGGTCGTCTCCCAAGCCGTGGTCGTCGCGGTCGGGGTCGCGCAGGATGGGCGCCGTGAGGTGCTCGGGTTCGAGGTCGGGGAGACCGAGTCGCAACCGTTCTGGACGACTTTCCTCCGCTCGCTGAAGGCCCGTGGGCTCGGCGGGGTGAAGCTGGTGATCTCGGACGCGCACACCGGGCTGGTCGCGGCGATCCAGACCGTGTTCCAAGGCGCCAGCTGGCAGCGCTGCCGGGTTCATTTCATGCGGAATGTGCTCACCGCCGTCCCCAAGACCGCTGGCCCGATGGTCGCGTCGATCATCCGCACGATCTTCGCCCAGCCCGACACGGAGCACGTGTTCGCGCAGTTCCACGAAGTCGTGCGCATGCTCACCCGGTCGCATCCGAAAGTCGCCGGCATGCTCGAGGACGCGCAAGACGAGCTCCTCGCGTTCTGCCAGTTCCCGTTCCAGCACTGGCGTCAGATCTGGTCCACGAACCCTCTCGAACGGGTCAACAAGGAGATCAAACGCCGCACCGACGTCGTCGGAACCTTCCCGAACCCCGCCGCGCTGCTCCGCCTCGCCGGGCACGTTCTCCTCGAGCAGCACGACGAATGGGACGGCGCCGACCGCCGCTACTTCAGCGAGCACTCCATGGCCCTGCTCCTCACCGAACCCGAGGAGGTGGCCATCCCGGAACTGACCGCGGCATAATCAAAACCAGCTGACCCGCACGGTGTCGAGAAACTGTCTCGCGTCAAGTAGTTGGCAGGATTTCTTCGATTTCGAAGTTGGGGGTGGTGGGGTCGGCCCGGCCGGCGTAGACGTCGGCGGGTCGGTTCCAGGCGATCGCTTCGTGCGGGCGAACGTGGTTGTAGTCCTGCCGGTAGGCGTTCACGTGCTCGACGAGCTGGAGGGCGTCGTCGATCTCCTCGCGGAACAGCCACTCGTATTTCATCGTCCCGAAGCCGCGTTCACGTGAGCCGTTCTCCCCGGGGGTGCGGACCTTCGTGCGCACCTGCTTGAGCTCGGGGTGACGCATGATGAACAGCTCGAACGTCGCTGATCGGAACGGGCCGCCGTTGTCGGTGACGATCGTGAGGACCGGCTCGATCTCACCCGTCTCAGCGTTCACGACCGCGTCGTCGATGAGCGGGTGGCCGAGAAGCCGTTCGGTCTCGTCGAGGGCCTTCTGCACGGCTTCGACGGCGTCGTGCATGTTCGCCGTCGGAGACACGTGCGCGTCGAACTCGTACTTCGACCAGTAGTCCCGGCACGCCGCGATCCGCCACGTCCCGCCCGCCGTGGTCTCGTACTCGGAGAAGTCGAGCTGCCAGACCTCGTTCGGGCCCGTCGGTTCCTTCGCGAACGCGGCCTTGCGCCGACCCGGATCTCGACGGCCGCCTCACCCAGCGCGGTCGTAAGTTCAGCGACCTCGTCCTCGAGCTGCTGCTCTCGAGTCGAGGGCTTGGACTTGCCCGCTTCGATACCGGCTTTGCCCGCCCTCGAGGAACTGGCGCTTCCAGTTCCCGATGGCCTGCTCAGAGACCTTCTCGCGGCGGGCTGCTTCAGCGATCGTGATCTCGCCCTGGAGCACGCTCAACACGATGCGGAGCTTCTTCTCCGCGGGGATCGTCGGTGGACGACTCATGACATTCAGACCTTTCAGCTGGGGCGTTGCATCAGCAACTAACTACCCGTGCCACATAGTCTGACGCGCGACAAGTGACGCGCGTAGCGGGTCGAGTTCAACGGTTCGGTACTCGCGTCCTTGGGCGTCGCGCTGGCGGACGTTGAAGTACCCGATCGGTGCCCGCATGGGTGTTCCACCGGTGGCGACCTTCTGCCGCAATCCCTTGGATACTTCGGTGGCGAGGTTCTTGGAGTAGAACTCGGCGATGCCCGACATGATCACGTGCAGCAACATCCCGGAGGGTGTTTCGTCGATGTTCTCCGTCGCCGACACCAGCGTCACCCCGGCCTCGATCAAGGCGCGGTGGATCTCGACGTCGTCCAGGCGGTTGCGCGCGAGGCGGTCGACTTTGTGGACGATGCAGTAGTTCACCCGATGGGTGAAGGAATCTCCGTCCGGCTCCGAGCGTTTGACATTGTCACGGTGACAAGGTGTGAAGTAGGTTGAGGAGGTATCGAGATGGTCGAAATCACAACGGACACACCACGAAACCGGCTGAGGACTGCGCTGTGGGGCATTAGCTCATCTGCGCGGTTGCAGGCTGCTTTAGCAGCCGGCACTCGACCAGATGGGTCCTACATTGAGGTTCTTGTGCAGCGTTGTGAAGTGGAGCCGGACTTCTTCGTCCGGGACATGCTGACGTGGGCGCTGACTCGACATGATCCTGCGTTGACCGTGAAGGCCGTGCTGCCTGAGCTTCGCTCCAGCTCGCCACAAGCGCGCAGTCAGGCGTTGCACACTCTCTCGAAGATTGGCGACCCGAAGACCGGAGACGCGATCACCGTGGACCTCCTTCATGACGATGACGTTGAGGTGGCCCGCGCCGCATGGCGCGCTGCTGCCGGGCTTGTCCCTCAAGGCGGGGAGGCCCTGCTGGCTCAGGAACTGGTCAGCGAGCTCGGGCGGGGAGACCGAGAGACGCAACGGAGCCTGAGTCGGGCGTTCGCCGTGCTCGGAGCGGCTGTCGAATCGGTGATCGAAGACGCAGCGCGCAGTGAGAACGACGCGGTGAGCGCGCACGCCGTGGCAACGTTGGCGATCATGGCTGACCCTGATGAAGGGTTCGACGCGGCGACCGCAGAAGCAAAGCGTGTGGTGGCTCTTCGCGGAGCACCAACAGTGCAGGAGCAGTAGTTGCTGATCGGTGAGGTGGCGCAGCGTTCGGGCATCAGCGCTCGGATGCTGCGCCACTACGACCGCATCGGCTTGGTGTCCCCAACAGAGCGAACAACGGGCGGATACCGGGAGTACTCCGAGAACGATCTGCGTCGACTGTTCCACGTCGAAGGGTTGCGGTCGCTGGGGATGAGCCTCGCGCAGATCGCGGACGCGATTGAAGACCGTGAGTTCGATCCTGCCATCATGGTCGCCGACGTGATCGAACGCACCCAGGAGCACATCACCCAGGCTCAGGAACTGGTGCAGCGACTCGAAGAAGTACAAGCCACTGCTCCAAAGACATGGAACGACGTCTTTCGAACCATCGGACTCATCCGAGGCTTGGAATCGGCGAGTCCTTCACGCAGGCAGCAGCTGGCGTTGAAGGTTGCCGAAGCGGATCAGCGAGACGTTCCCATACTCGTCGAGGCGATGCTGCGTGAGAACACTGAAGACGCGGCAGGGGCCCTGCAATGGGCTATCGCGCGAGGAGGCGGGGACGACGCTGTCCCCGTACTCGCTCATGCGATGCAGTCCGACGAGAGTGATCGGAGGCGTCGCGCCTTCGATGCGCTCGTGAAGATCAACACCCTTGCCGCGCAACAGGTGATTATGAAATCCGCGAATCACGAGGATCCGCGCATCCGAACCCGTGCGATCATCACACGCGCTCAACACGGCAAACGTGGATCAATCCCTGCGCTGGTCGGGCTCATCAGCACGGGCCAGGATGATGTCGAAGCCGCCGATGCGCTCACGGAACTCGCGATGCGTGACGGGCAAATCGATCAGGTCGTCGCCGCGTTGGCGGCGGAACTGAGAGCTTCAGAACCTGCTGCCCGTCGACGCCTGGTCGCAGCACTGACCGATCTCCCCATCGACGCGACGAAGGACACGATGCTCGGGCTGCTCAATGACGACGACCGCGCCACTGCGCTCACCGCCAGGTTCATCCTCGACGCTCGAACCAAAGACGACTCCGTGTAGCCATCAATCCCTCATCTGCTTTCCACGACCTCGACCCAGGACGATGAGATCCGAAGCCCCACGAGGATCGACCGTGAAGAGGTTTGAGCTGCCACGCGTCTTGCAAACGAGGAATCAACCGGCCGTGAGAGTCTTGGTGTATGGCCTCTCCGCAGACACTCGACGATGCCGATCGGCGTCTCGTCGCCCTGTGGGCAGCTGACTGCGCTGAACGAGTCCTGCCGCTGTTCGAGGCGGAAGCTCCGGACGACGACCGGGCACGAGACGGCATCGAGCGAACCCGAGCCTATGGTCGCGGTGAACTCGATGCGGCTGGGGAGATCAAGCGGAGATTCGACGCCGGCCGTTCAGCTCAATCGGTGAAGTCGCCCGCAGCGGTTGCGGCTGCACGATCGGCCGGCCAAGCTTCGGGCGTCGCGCACATGGGCGCTCACGCGTTGGGTGCTGCCGCCTATGCGGCTAAGGTGGCTTCACTTGCGGCCGACGACCAGGAGACCGCGCGGCGCGACGAGGTTCGCTGGCAGCTTGAGCACATGACGCCAGCCGCCCATACCGCGCTAGCCCGCCTGCCGCTCTTGGGCGAAGACTCATCTGGGCCGCTGGGCGCGGAACTCCTTGCGTCTGGCGTGCTCGCCGAGACGATCCGTGAGATCCAAGCAGACCTGACCGCCGCTCGATAGCTGAGGCTCTACCTCGACCTGCAAGAGGCGTGACGTCTCAAAAGCGGGTCTGAGAGAGACCTCAGACAGCGGCGGTGCTCGACAGAGGAGCGGGCATGGAGGTGGTGGCGCGCGTCTTCTGAAAGACGTGTGTCGTCCCTCCCAAGGGTTGACTGAACTGTGGGCATTGGGCGGTCCGGTGTGGCACGTCCTGGGGTATCTTCGGCACCACCTGTGGAAATGAGTTGCGCCGATCGTGACATCAATCGCCGCGGGCCGGTATGCGCTGCCACCCGGGTGGAACGGTTCGTAGGTCCTGCCCTGGGGTCCACGCTCGGACCTGGGAACGAACGAGCGCTCCCGGATGAGACTTGCCCCAACCCATCTCTCGGTAGACGTCCTTTCCTGTGTTCTCGACCCAGATCAGCGACTTCCGCTCGGCGGTGAGCCAGTCCTGCAAGAAACCGGCATCTATCAGGAGCTCGTTCTGGCCGACGTTGACGGAGTGGCGTAGAACGGCGATGAGTCGGCCACTCGCGTCGGTCCATCCATTGCGGCCGTTCCAGTGAAGAGTGCCCGGCGTGGCGCCGAAGAACTCAGGAGCGGGGGCGTCGAACGAGATCGTTTCGAGGTTGCCTGGCGCGTACTCGTTTTCGCCAAGCAGCTCCCATACAGCTGGTCGTGTCGGAACGCTGAGCGGGTCCGTCCACTCGTGCTCCACGACACTCAGCGTTGCGCCGTGGTGGTGCCCGAACGGGTACTCGCCGACATACCTGTTGTAGCTCATGGGGAGCCGGGACATTCCCAGGCCGTTGATCAAGTCTCGCCCTTCGGGTTCGCCGAGGGCGACGGGAAGATCTTCGGTGCTAACCAGGTGGGTGTAGAGGTTGGTCCAGATCTGGTGGGTGCGCTTCGCGGCGTCGCCAATGAGATCCCAGCTGTATGAGCCCGACACGACGATGAAGGGGTGTCCGTCTCGTTCGGCGGAGATGACGTCGATAGTGGGCAGATCGGAGTCATCGGCCGCCCATTGGGCGTCAGTTCTCCCGATCTTCGCATCCCACTTGTAGGTCGGCACCCAGGGGCGGGGCGCATCGCTCGCGGGTTCGAACTCGGTCACTGTGGGGTCGACCTGCCGGACGATGGAGGATTCGGGTCCGGGTACAGCCGGCGGCGGGGCTTCCCAGGAGCTCCTGGTCTTGGGTGCGCGTAGTGCCCCATAAGGTGGTATAGCCCACGGTGGCCGGCCTCGTCGTGAAGACGGGCGCGGTCACCGTGTGATCCTTCGAGGAAACTCTCACATCCCACTCGAAAGGCATCATCACGATGACCGCACTTCATATTGTCGACCCTGCGAGCGTGCTCGCTGAAGCCCTGACCGACGCGTCGCCGGATCTGATGCGTTCGCTGTTGCAGACCACGATCAACGCGCTGCTGTCCGCGGACGCGGACGCTGTCGTCGGCGCCGAATAGGGCAAGCCCTCGCCCGACCGTGTCGCGCAGCGCAACGGCTACCGCCACCGCGACCTCGACATCCGTGTCGGGACCATCGACGTCGCGATCCCGAAGCTGCGCCAGGGCACCTACTTCCCGGAATGGCTCCTCGAGCGCCGCAAACGCGCCGAGACCGCGCTGATCACCGTGGTCGCGGACTGTTACCTCGCCGGGGTGAGCACCCGCCGGATGGACAAGCTCGTGAAGACCCTCGGGATCCACTCCCTGTCGAAGTCGCAAGTGTCCCGGATGGCCGCCGACCTCGACGAGCACGTGAACCAGTTCCGCCACCGCCCGCTCGGCGACGCAGGCCCGTTCACGTTCGTCGCCGCCGACGCGCTGACGATGAAGGTCCGCGAGGGAGGCCGCGTCATCAACGCCGTCGTGCTCGTCGCGACCGGCGTCAACGCCGACGGGCACCGCGAAGTCCTCGGCCTGCGGGTGGCTACCAGTGAGACGGGAGCTGCGTGGAACAGCTTCTTCGCCGACCTCGTCGCCCGCGGCCTGGCAGGTGTCCGCCTCGTCACCTCCGACGCCCACGCCGGGCTCGTCGAAGCCATCGCGGCGAACCTGCCCGGAGCGGTCTGGCAACGCTGCAGAACGCATTACGCCGCGAACCTGATGAGCGTGACACCGAAGGCCATGTGGCCGGCGGTGAAAGCGATGCTGCACTCCGTCTACGACCAGCCCGACGCCAGCGCAGTCAACGCCCAGTTCGACCGGCTGTTGGACTACGTCGACGGAAAGCTGCCCGACGCGTTCGATCACCTCGACGCCGCAAGGGCAGACATCCTCGCGTTCACGCAGTTCCCCGACGGGCTCTGGCAGCAGATCTGGTCCAACAACCCCAACGAGCGCCTCAACCGGGAGATCCGCCGCCGCACCGACAGCGTCGGGATCTTCCCCAACCGGGACGCGATCATCCGCCTCGTCGGGGCCGTCCTCGCCGAACAGACCGACGAGTGGGCAGAAGGCCGCCGCTACCTCGGCCTCGACATCCTCACCAAATCCCGCCTCACCCTCGTCCCCGACACCGCAACCGAGGAGGTGACCGACACCGTCCTCGAGCTCACCGCCTAACCCAAACCAACAACAGAAGGATCACCGACCGCTACACCACTCCACGGGGCTTGACCCCTCAGTCTCTAGGCGAGCTCTAGGTGCCGCTGCACTGAACGGACCACATGCCCCACGAGAATCGCCTCGATGCGGCGCAAGGCGAATGAAGTCCAATCCGCTCTGTCGGCGCGGGGAGTCCCTGACGCTCGCCGATAGCCATGTGGGGTGCGTCACAACGCCTGGAAGGACTCGAGGTCACCGACAAAGGCGGGTCCGCGAGCGTGTCGACTGATGCACTCGCGAGGTCAACACCCTGCACACGCGCGCCCTCGCTCTCGCTCTCGACCCGCGCCTATCCTCGCGGGCTGCTGAGCGAATTCCAGCGAAGCCCTCACGCAGCCATTCAGCGAGGTATCCGAACCGGAAAAGCCCCTCCTCAGCTCGCGAGCACCCTGAAGTAAGCGGAGGCCGTGCCTTGCAGTGAGGGTCGCGATCGGTGGGTCCTGGGGATGTGCAGAAGACGGCTTCGCTTAATCCGAGAACTCGCCGATAGCGAATCCGAGCCTCAGATACAGGTCCGTTACGGCTTCGTTGTTGGTCCGGTACTTCACCCACACCCCGCGACGCGATTGAGCCTCGGTCGTGGGCGGGTCGGCTACGACCAGTCCCGCGGCTTCGAGTTCCTTCAGGCGCGGGAGCACGGTCGTCGGTCCGAGCTGGAGCGCGTCGCAGATGGGGCCGACGGTCACGTTGGGGTTCGCCCGGAGATAGCGGAGGATGCCGGCTTTGACGAGGTTCCCGAGGATGGCGACGGGTTCTTGGGCGTCGCCCGATCCGGCGGGCTGAGCGAGCTTGGGCACCCGCCAATCCTCCCCCACCGAACGCACGCAGTCCAGCAAACTAGGCACAATAGGTGTTTACTTCAGAAGAACACTGCTATACCGTTTTCTCATGATTGAGGCGGCGAGGCTAGCAGCTTCGGAGGTGGTACACACCCTCGAGTTCGCCGCGCGCCGTGCACCTGGGGTTCTCCACAGTTCAGCGAACCCCGGTAGATGCATCGACGCCCACGCCCTTAGGATGCGGACACGGCGACCGTCGCACGGCGTCCGCACCGCGACGACACTGGCCGCCCTGAATGATCAGGGAGATACGCGATGATGACGTCGACGGGTTCGCACCGGGGGCTGCTGTGGGCAGTCGTCGGCGGCGTGGTCCTGGTGGCGGGCATCGCAGTCCTGGTCGCCGCCGCGATCAGCGGCAATGCCGGTCCGACGCCGACGTCATCGCAGTCGGAGTCACCGGGCCCCAGCACCTCAGCCAGCCCGAATTCGACGGGCGCCGGCGATGCGTACGTGGACCCGACCGCCGCTGAGCGGGGGTGGGTTCCCGAGCCGATCACCACCGACGAGGACGTCTACATCCGGGCAGCGCTGGCTGCGGCATCCACCTTCGATACGCAGAGGAGCACCCGCGAGGAGTGGCTCGCCTACCTGGAGGGCTGGTTCACCCCGGATGTCCGGTACACCTCCGACGCCGACCGCGAAGCCGATACGAGAGCGGCGAAGGTCGAGCTACGCGAAGGCGTCGTTCTTCCTGAGCAGGATTGGGAGGCGCTTGCGGAGCAGGATGGCCGGGTGAGCGCCGCGGTGTCGGGGCCGATCACTACGATGCCGGTGCCGGATGACCCGTCTGGGGACATGACGATCGCGACGGCGGATGTCACCCTCACGTTCACTCAGGCGGACGGGAACGGCGGCGAGAGCTCGTTCGATGAGCCGGTGCGGGTGAGCGTGCAGGTGCTGTGCGGCGAGGGGTCGGTGCCGGCTCCGGGCACGGATCAGCGCGCGGGCGATTGCAAGGTCGTGCGGTACTTCACGGAGCCGTTGGAGCGGTAATCATGGGCGCCCCACTCGCCACCGCCGCAGCCCTCGGAAGATCGAGGACGGGACGGAAGGCGGTGAAGGGGGTTCTGCTGGCCCTCGCGCTGGCGGTCGCGGTGGTCTTGACGCCGCTGATCGCGATTCCCTTCGCGGTCGCGGGCAGCGCGACGACCGTCGCGGTCTCAGACGCGCAGGCCGGACCGGTCGCCGTGGGCGAGTGGGGTTACCCGTTGAAGGGGAGCTACTCGACCGGCCGCGGGTTCGGGTGGCATCCGGTGAACAACTGCGCGTTCTGCCCGAAAGACCACCTCGGTTACGACATGGACCAACCCTGCGGCGCAACGGTCTACGCCGCCGGGCCCGGTCGCGTGATCAACGCCGGCCCGATGCCGGGGTGGGGGAACACAGTCCGCATCGACCACGGCGGTGAGCTCGTCACCCTCTACGGCCATATGGCGTGGGACTCGCTGCGCGTGATCGTCGGTCAACAGGTGACGGCCGGGACACCACTCGGCGATGAAGGAAGCACCGGCAAGTCGACCGGATGCCATCTGCATTTCGAAGTTCAGAAGTCCGGTACTGCGATCGACCCGGAACCGTTCATGGCCGCGCTCGGCCTCCCTCTCAGGTAACACCTCACCCCCAAGGAGCACACCATGTCGATTCCCCTCGTCCGGCTGGACGTTGACGTCCCCGATATCCAGCCCGACTTCAGCGCCCCGTTCTTCGCGGGGTTCCAGCTGATCGCGTCCTACATCCTCGCTGGCGCGCTGATCGTGGTGCTGATCATGCTCATCCTCGCGGGAGCCGCACTCGCCTTCCGCGGCCTCGCGTCAGACCGGGTGCGGACGTGGGCGGGCGAAAACATCCTCTGGATCTTCATCGCGGCAGCTGTGCTCGGCGCCGCGTCCGGCCTGTTCCAGTGGTTCGTGAACTTCGACTTCGGGTTCTGATCGTCATGACCGGGGTCCGCGCGATGCTGACCGGGGCGCTCGTCGCCGTCGGCCTCGTGCTCGTTGTCGCCGCCCCGGCCGCAGCTTCGACCCCGGAAGCTGCCGCGACTCGAGTCGTGCCCGCAGCCGTCGCGGTCGAAGGGCAACCCTGGAGCGCACCGGCCTACCCGGTCACCTGCAGCCAGTCCGGCTCGCAGATCACCTGCACCCCCGACGATCCCGCTCAGATCAAAGCCCAGCAGTGCCTCCTGAGCGTCTTCGTCGATGGCGCAAGAGCCACAGTCTGCACCACCTACGAAGAACACATCCCAGCGATCAAGACGGCAGGTGGGAAGTCGTTGCTGGTGGAGTACGGGTGCAGTCTGGGCGATGTCGTGTGCGTCAGTTTCGAGAACGCCGGCCGCGGGCTCGCGCTGGCCGCGACGGCGGTGATGTTCCTCGTCGCGGAGGCGATGCGGTTCGACACCTCGACGCTGCTGTGGACCGCGGCAGTCGGCGAATGGTCCTTCTGGCAATGGGGCATCCTCGGCGTGCTGTTCGGAGCCATGGTATGGGCGATCGCCGCCGCGGTCGTCTCCGGTGACCGCAGCGAACTGGTCGGTGCCCTGGTGCGCTCGTTCATCGCGATCCCCGCAGTACCCATCACCCTGTGGTTGACCGGGCACCTGCTGAACACGATCGACGACATGACCTGGTACATCATGAACCGCGGCGGACCGATGACCCTGTTCTCCACGCTCCAGTCGGTGATGTGGGCCGGCGGCCGCGCGAACTACTTCCTCGCGTTCCTCATCCACGGGCTCCTCATGCTCGGGATGGTCCTGCTCATGCTAGTGTTCGCGTTCCGGAACATCGTCCTCGCCGCGCTGATCATGGTCGGGCCGGTGGCCTGGATGCTGTTCCCGCTGCGCAGCGTCGGCCCGCAGTGGGTGGTCCGGTACGTGTCCGCCGTCGTGGTTCTCCTGCTGACCGGGCCCCTCACGATCGGGTTCGTCACCCTCATCATCAACGGGCTCGCGAACGTCGAGACGATTTGGGACCCCAGGTCCTGGCCTCTCATCATCGGACTGGTGATGGTCGCGTTCGCGCCGTTCGCGATCTTCGGGTTGTTCAGCTTCGCCGGCGCCGTCGCCGCCGACAGCATCGGCTCCAGCCTCGGCTCCCGAGGCGGACACGCCGCCGCCCGCGCCGCGGGTACCGTCGCCCGCATCCCCTCGCGGATGGGCGGGCTTCCCTCCGGCATCCGCAACACGGGCCGCGCGGCAGACGCCTCACCCGCCGGCCGGGCACGCACCGGCGGTCCGCGCGGCGCCACCGGACCCGCGCAAGGCCGCACCCCCACCTCAGGCAGCCCGAAGACCGCCTCGCCGCCGCCGACGCCACGCGCGGCGGCGACGTCCCCGCCGTCGTCCCCGTCAACACCCGCCCCGCCGACAGGGAGGTCATCATGACCACCAGCACCTCCGAGCAGTCCCGGCCGGTCCGGCTCCCCCGCCGGTCCGGGCAAGGGCTCGTCCTCGGTCTCGACGGCTGGCAGGCCGTGTTCCTCGTCGCCGCGGGCCTCGTCCTGCTGATCGCGGTGAACCGGTTCGGGCCGCTCGGCCTGCTGTACGCGGCACCCGTGTACCTGGGTCTCGGGGTTGCCGCGGTGACCACCATCCGGGGCATCTCAACACCGAAGATGGCCGGGCTGTGGCTGATGAAGCAGACCCGCCACGCCGCCGGCGCCACCACCCACCGCTACCGGCCCGAAGCCGCCCACCTGGCCGGCACGTTGAACCTCCCCGGCATCCGCGCGTCGGTGCAGCTGTGGGACGTGGACGGGATCGCATGCGTCTACAACCCCCACGACCGGTCCGTGTCGGTGATCGCCGAACTCGCCGTCCAAGGGTTCCTCATGCACGACCTCCCCGAGCGTCTCGACCTCGCCGAGCAGTTCGACCGGGTCCTCGGCCCCCTCACCCAGCGACCCGGGATCAAACGAGTCACGCTGCAGGAGCGGACACTGCCCACCACGATCCGCGCCGCCCGCGAGCACTTCGACACCGTCCGCGCCCTCCGCGGCATCGACCCGCACGCCTCGGTCGCGCGAAACTACCTCGAAGTGATGGACCAGTCGGAACGGTTCGAGGTCGCGCACCGCAACTACCTCGTCTTCACCCTCGACCTCGTCGCCCTCGGCCCGCAGCTGAAAGGCCTCGGCGGCGGGAAGGACGCGATCCTCGCGCTCGCGGCGATCGAGTCGGGGAACCTCGCCGACGCGCTCACCGCGGCGAAGATCCAGGTGCAGCGGTGGTTGTCGGTGCGGGACGTCGCCGCGCTCAGCCGGTTGGCGTTTGACCCGGACTTCGCCGCGACCGTGCAGAACCGGCCCGACCAGCTCGCCGGGGTGGACCCGGCAGCGATCGGTCCGATGTTCCTCGACGAACCGAAGGGCCGAAACGGGATCGTCGTCACCGACTCCGGCGTGCACACCACCATGTGGGTGCACGAGTGGCCACGCTCCGACACCCACGTCGGGTTCCTCGCCCCGGTAACGTTCGCACGTCACCCGAACACCGGCGAGGCGATCTCCCACATCCTCTCCATCGTGCTGACCCCCGTCCCCGTCGCGAAGGCGTTGAAGCGGATCCGGGACGAGAAGAAGGTGTGGCGGGGCAACGAGAAGCTGCGGGCCAAGCGCGGTGCGGACGGGTCGGCGGCCGATGCCGCGGACTGGCGGGCGCTTGAGCAGCAGGAGCGGGAGATCGCGAACGGGCACGGCGACTTCCAGTACGGCGCGTACCTCACCATCTCCGCGCCCGACGAGGAACGCCTCGACCAGGCGATCGCGGGGATGCGCAACGCCCTGTCGCGAGCGGGCATGGAGGCGCAGATCCTGTACTGCCAACAAGCCGAAGCGCTCATGGTCAACGCGCTGCCCCTCGGGTTGGGGATGAAGTGATGACCCGACACGCCGCCACCTTCACCCCCGCCGGCCTCACCCGCCGGGAACGCCGCGAGCTGCAGCGCAGCCTCACCGCCGCGCGGCAGGAACCGGCGGCGCCCCGCACCCGCCGGAAAGATCGGGCGCTCCCGGAAGCTGCGGTGCCGGGGCCGTTCGGGCCGGGCCTCCTACAGGGCGGGTACTGGAACCTGGTGCGTCCGGTGCTGCCGCCGCATCAGGCGACCTCGCAGCACATCGCCGGGATCTACCCGTTCGTCGCCGACTCCGGGCTCGGCCACCGCGGCCCCATCCTCGGCGTCGACCTGAACGCCGACGCGCTGTGGCACTTCTCCCCCTGGGAGGCGTATGTCGACTCCTCCGAACGCGGCACCCTCTCCACGAACATCCTCGTCCTCGGTGCATACCGGTCCGGGAAGTCCGCGACCGTGAAGACGCTCGTGACACGGTCGATCGCGTTCGGGCATCAGGTGGTTGTGCCCTCCGACCCGAAAGGGGAATGGGTGCGGGTCGCCGAAGCGGTCCCCGGCGGCCGGGTCATCCGGCTCGGCGGCGGGACCGGCGCGCGCCTGAACCCCCTCGACCGGGGGCCACGGCGGACGGGAACGTCGGATGAGCAGCACGAGCAGATGGTGAAGCAGCGCCGCATCGGGACGCTGATCGCGGTGATCGAGATGGCCCTCGCCGGCCGGCTCACCGCGGTCGAGCATGCCGCGGTGATCGACGCGCTGGACCGGTGCATCACCCGCACCGGCGACCGCCCTACCCTCCGTGGCGTGTACGACGAGCTCGGCGAGATCGCCACCGACACCACCGCCGCGTTCCACGCCGCCGACGGGGCGATCCAGCCCCGGTTCGTGCTGCGCCGGTTCGTGGAAGGCGACCTCGCGGGATTGTTCGAAGACGAATCGACCGTGCGGTTCGACCAGGACGCCCCGATCGTCGTGACCGACACCTCCGAACTGTTCGCCCGCGGGGATCTCGCCGCGCAACTCACCCAGGTGTGCTCCACCGCGTGGATCCAAGCCGTGATCAGCGACCGCGCGTCCCACCGCACCCGCTATGTCGTCCGCGAAGAGGGCTGGCGGGACATGACCTCGCTCGCGTCGCTGCAGATGTTCCAGCAGTGGCTGAAACTGTCCCGCCACTACGGGATCAGCAACATCGTCATCCTGCACAAGATGGGCGACCTCGACGCCGTCGGCGACGCCCGCAGCCTGGAACGCTCCCTCGCGTATTCGATCGTCGGGGACATCGAGAACAAGTTCATCTTCCGCATCAACCAGCAAGAACAGACCCCGCTCCGCGAACGCCTCAACCTGTCCGCGACGCACGTGGAGATGGCGAGACAGTTGCGCAAGGGCGAGTTCCTCGCCTACGTCGGCCAGTACTCCTACCTGGTGCACTGCTTCGCCACCTCCACCCCGTGGGAGCGGGACCTGTTCGACACCGACGACGCCATGACCACCCCCGACGACGACATCGCAGACCTCCGAACCCTGGACGCCCGGCAGATCGAAGACCTGTGGCCGGAGCCGGACTACCCGCAGACCGATCTTGAGGGGTGGCTGTCCGCCCCTGCCAGCGAACTGGAAAGGGAGGCATGACGTCATGAGCACCGACACCCGCGCCCGCGCCTATGCGACCGTCACCGGACCCACCGCGGTCTTCGTCGCCACCGACGGACACACCGAACCCGTCCACCCCGACGAGGCCGAGGACATCCGCCACGCCATCATCCGCCGCGCCACCGCAGAAGCCCGCCACGCCGGCACCCCCGTCGAGCTCGTCACCTCCGGCGACCGCGGCGCCCACCGCCTTCTGATCAGCACCGACGGCACCCTCACCCCCCTCCCCACCCCGCCCGGAACGCCCGCAGTCATCGACACCGTCCCGGGCGACGAGCACCGCACCCGCCGCGCCACGCAGACACGTCACGGAGAGGAGGTGAGGCAGGACGCTCCGCAGCCGGACGCCGACACACCGTCCACGCCGACTGCGGAGCCGCCCAGCCGCCCCTCCTTCCTCACCCCACCCCCCGCCGTCGCTACCCACACCGGGTGGCGGGCACTGCTGGCGCGGATGGGGATCACGATCCCCCCGTCGACGGCAGAACAGCGGCGCGCGGAGTGGACCCGGCTGGCGTCCCGGCAGTGGGCTGGATGCCGGTCCCTTGCCGTCGCGAACGGGAAAGGCGGGGTGGGAAAGACGATGACCACCGCGATGCTCGCCGCCGTCTACGCCCGCCACGGCGGCGGGAACGTGCTCGCATGGGACAACAACGACACCCGCGGCACCCTCGGCTGGCGCACCGAACAGGGCCTGTACGACACGACGCTGCGGGACCTTCTCCCCGCCGCCGACCAGCTGCTGTCCCCGGATGCCGGGGTGTCGGACATCGCGAGGTTCGTGCACCACCAGGCCACCGACCGGTACGACGTGCTGCGCTCCAACCCGGAACTGCTCGCCGCAGACCAACGGATCCGGGTCGACCAGTTCGACCTGCTGATGCGCGTCGCCGCACGCTACTACCGGATGGTGATCTTCGACTCCGGGAACGACGAATCCGCCGACCGGTGGATCCGGATGATCGACTCCACCGACCAGCTCATCGTCCCCACTCTCGCCACCCCCGAATCCGCCGAATCCGCCGCCCTTCTGCTGGACGCGCTCCGCGACCGGGACGACCGGTCGGCGACGCTCGCTCGCGGCGCGGTCGTCGTGGTCACCCAGTCCGAGCCCGCCCGACCCGCGGGGGTGCGGGCGATCGCGGACGGGTTCCTCGGGCTCGTCCGGGCGGTGGAGATCGTCCCGTTCGATCCCGCCCTGAAATCCGGGCCGCTCCGGTTCGACGCGCTGCGCCCCGCCACCCAGGACGCGTGGCTCGCCGTCGCCGCGGCCGCCGCATCCGGTCTCTGAAAGACACCCGGTCATGAACGAGACAGTGGGTAAAGGCGCCGCGGTCCTCATCGCCATCGCGACCGTCCTCGCCCTCGCCCTCGGGTTCGTCGCCGAGGCCGTCACCTACGCGATCTGCGGGGCGCGGCCCGCGGCGGAGCACCTGTTCGCCGGCCTTACCGTCGCGATCACCGGCAACCCCGCCTCCTACACCGCGCCGACCGGGTGCGTCCTGCCGGTGTGGCAGATCCGCCTCGCCGACATCATCGCCGTCCTTGCGATCGTGGCGCTGGTGGTGTGGGTGTGGGCGGCGGTGCGCCGGTACCGGCAGTCGGACCGGGCGTTCATCGCCGACCTGCGCGCCCGACCCGGGTTCGCGACACGGTCGGAGATCCGCCACCACCTGTCCGCGAAGGCCGTGCTGCGCCGCGCCTCGCAGCTGCGCCGCGACCTCACCAAACCGGAAGCGACCGACGTGGGCTGGCGGGTCGGGCAGTCCCGCGGCACGGACGTGTACGTGTCCATCGAAGACTCCGTCGCCCTCGAAGGGCCACCCCGCTCCGGGAAGGGGTACCGGGTGCTGATCTCCGCGATCGTCGACTGGTCCGGCCCGCTGATCACCACCTCCACCACCAATGACAACCTCACCGCGACGATGCGGATGCGTCAGCACCGCGGGCAGGTGGGCGTGTTCGACCCGCAAGGCCTCTCCGGCATCCGCCACACCCTCCGCATCAACCCGATCACCGGGTGCGAAGACCCGCTCGTCGCGATGCAACGCGGATCCGCGATCATCACCGGCACGGCCCTGGGCACCTCCACCACCAACGCCGAATGGGCCCAAGCATCCGGGGTTGTTCTCGGCCGGCTGCTGCATGCCGCCGCCGTCGGCGGTAAATCCGTCGACGAGCTGTACGACTGGGGCACCAGCCCCGGGCAGGCGCGCGAAGCGGTCGGCATCCTCCGCACCGACGGGGCACCCGGGTGGGGTGACAGTCTCGACGCCACCCTCAGCGGCGACGACAAGCTCGTCTCCTCCACCTGGTTCGGGGTGCAGAACGCCGTCGCCCCCCTCGCCGTCCCGCAGATCCGCAACACCCTCATGCCCCGCCCCGGCGACCCCGTCTTCGAACCGCGCACGTTCCTCGACGACGCGAACACCCTGTACCTCATCGGATCGTCCTCCGGTGCCGCCGCGATGGGCGGGTTCCTCGGCGCGCTCGTCGACGACATCGTCGAGGTCGCCCGCGTCCGTGCCCTCGCCTCCCCCGGATCCCGCCTCACCCACCCGCTCGGGCTCATCCTCGACGAGATCGTGAACATGTTCCGGTGGGGGAACCTGCCCCGCATCATGGCCGACGGCGGCGGCCGCGGCATCTGCACCTTCGTCGTCCTCCAAGCCCTCTCCCAAGCCGAGACATCCTGGTCCCGCGCGGAAGCCGACACGATCTGGGCTGCCGCGACAGCGAAAGTGCTCCTCGGCGGCGCATCCCACGTCGACCACCTCCGCGACATCGAAACCCTCCTCGGCACCCGGGACACCCGCCGCACCCAAAGGTCCTGGTCCACCCGCGACAACGGACATTCCACCAGCGAGCAGCACGAACGCCGCCCCCTGATGTCGGTCGACGAGATCCGCCGGATGCCGCAAACCCTCGGACTCCTCGCCTACCGCAACCGGCGCGGCGTACTCCTGGACCTCGCCGGGTGGGACGAACGCCGCGACGCCCGCCACATCGAAACGGGCAAACGCGCCACCGAACAGGAACAACGTGCCGTGTTCGAGCAGCACGCCACCCCGCCCGCACCACCGGCCACAGCCGATCCCGTCGAGGCGGTGAGCGAGGAATGAGCAACCGCCGCAAAGCACCCCTTGCGAACCTGTACCGCACCGAATACCTACGCTCCCGCGCCTGGTTCGCCCGCCGGCACCGCTGGTTCGCCCGGCAACGCACCCTCGGCATCCCCCTCCTCTGCGCCGGCTGCGGGCAGCCCGCGACCGTCGCCGAACTCGAACTGCACCACCTCGACTACCGCGGCGTCATCACCCGCGGCGGCGTCTTCAAAGCCCTCGAAGCGGACGATGACCTCACCCCGATGCACCCGTACTGCCACGAGTTGCTGCACCGACTCATCGACCGCGACGCCGTCCTCGCCCAGAACCGGTCCCGCCGCACCGCCACCGACGAAGCCCTGCGGCGGCTCCGCCGCAAGCTGCAACCCGCCACCGGGAGTAGGTCGTGAACGAGTATCCGGAAGTCCCGGACTTCGACGATGCGATCGCCGGAGCGATGACCGGGTTCGACCCCCTCTACCGCGACGGGACCTCCGCACCGCTGGGCGCCGAAATCGTCAACTGGCGGCGCCTCGAGGACCAGGACGCGCCTCGCGCGTGGGAACGGCTGCGGGAATGGGTCGAATGGTTCACCGTCCGCTACGACATCCCCCTCTCCACTATCCCCGACTGCTGGTGGAAACATCCCGCGCTCGTCGAAGAGCTCTCCGCCCTCCACACCGCCCACGACGCCGCCTTCGACACCTCGGATGCCGGGTTCGGGCCCATCGGCTGGCACGAGCGGCTCGCCGCCGCGCTCCCCCGCCTCGGCCGGGCATACGCCGGCGGATGCGCCCGCTCACACAGCACCCACAAACCCCGCTCCTGGAAGAACATCACCGACGAGCAGGAATGGACCGCGTGGACCACCGAGGCCCACGCTAACCGAGACGCCCCGGCGTCTCCCAACGGAAGGAAAGCAGAATGACTACCAGAATCCCCGTCACCGTCGAGGGCAACCTCACCGGTGACCCCGAATACGGCGCCGGCGAATCGGGCAACGAGTACGCCCGGTTCACCGTCGCCGTCAACGACCGGCGCCTGAATCAGACCACGAACACGTGGGAAGACGCCGGCACCGTCTTCCACCGCGTTGTCGTGTTCAACCAGCAGGCCCGCCACGTCGCCGCATCACTGCGCAAAGGGGACAGCGTCCTCGTCGCCGGCGACCTCCGCTTCGGCACCTACACCGACAAGGAGACCGGTCAGACCCGGGAAACCCGCGACATCGTTGCCGACAACGTCGGTGCGTCGCTGAAGTTCGCGGATCTCGCCGTCAGCCGCAGCCCAAAAGCTGAAGGCCCCGCGGCCTACGCCACGGGGCCCACAGCAGCGCCGGCCTCGCACGCCGACACCACAATCGCACGCTGACCCATCAGGACAGGAGCGGGTGAGAGTCACTGTACTCTCGCCCGCTCGTGTGTGCGCTTCGACCGAGCGCGGGTGCTGCAGGAGCGAGCGGTCGACAGCCCAATCGTGGCTGACGCTGCCCTAAGGCGCCGAGTTGCGGCCCACACGAGGGGGCGTACGTCCGACTCTCGCTATAAGAACGAGACTGCCGCTGGGTAAGCGGATCACCCTTAGCTTCGAGGCGTGAGTGAAGAAGGCGCGTGTGAGGCGGCGCGCAGCACGCAAGCCGGCCGCGTCGCGAACGACGCCTGTGCCTGCCGAGACGTCGGACGACGGGCACAACGGCCAGCTGATTCGTTCCTCCGACAGGCCCCGCGACCGGCTACCGGTGCGGGGCCTGTGGCGTTCCCCCGCGTTGCGGGGTTGCACTCCGCTCCGTGCGCGTCAAGGGCGGCGTGCGCGACAATATAGGGCTGGCGGTTCAGCTACGGCATCGGCCATCTGATGAGCGTCGCCGCTTCCGAAAGAACGAGATAGCCTGTGTCGATCCGTCAAGAAAGGACGATGTGAGCGCTCGTACGACTTCTCGAACACCTATTGCGCGGCATGGCATCCTGCGCTCGCCGAGCCCTGCGCTGCAGGTCCTCAGTGTTTTGGGCGCGATCGTCATGGTGGCCGTCATCAGCGTCGGCGCCGTGGGAGCGTTCTACGTGTGGACTGTCGCACTTACGGTTGAGGCCGCCGGGGTCTCGATCGGTGACGATGGCGAGGTTCTGCCCCCGTCACTTGGTGAGATCGAGGGCGGAGTGAATCTGCTCGTCGTCGGCACGGACTCATGCGAGGGCGCCAACACAGCCTTGTCAGGCGCGTGCCAGGCGGGCGACACCGCCGGTGAGCGCAACGACGTGACAATGCTTGTCCACATCAGCGACGCACCTCGTCGCGTCACGGTCGTCTCATTCCCCCGCGACATGATCGTGCCTATCCCCGCATGCATCGGCGAAGACGGGACGCAGTATTCGGCGATGAGCGCGCAGATGTTGAACGTCTCGTACATGTACGGGGGTCTCCGCTGCACCAAGATGACGATCGAGGCACTCACGGGTATCGAGATCCAGTTCGCTGCCGCGACGCGTTGGACGGGCGTCATCAACATGTCGGACGCCATCGGGGGCGTGCAGGTGTGCCTCGCGGACGACATCGACGACGATCACACGGGGCTGCACCTTAAGGCGGGTAATCCGACTCTCCAGGGTGTCGAGGCGCTGCAGTTTCTGCGCATCCGCCATGGCATCGGAGACGGGTCCGACCTCGGACGTATTTCGAACCAGCAGCAGTTCATGAGTTCGATGGTGCGCAAATTGCAGTCGGATGGTGTCCTCAACGACCCAGGCACTCTCTTCAATCTGGCGAACACCGCTGTCGCGCAGGTCAATCAGAAGCAGATCGTGCTGAGCCAGAGTCTCGCAAACCCGCAGCGAATGGTGCAGATAGCGATGGCCGTCCGGAGCGTGCCCTACGAGGACATCGTTTTTGTGCAGTACCCGACGGCTTACGCCGAAGGCGGCCTGCGCGTGTTGCCGGTGACTTCTGCGGCAGACGTGCTGTTCGAGGCGCTGGCGAACAACCAGCCGTTGCAGCTGACTGGCACGACGAGCGACGGCTATGGCACCAAAGTTGTCGGAGAGGCGACACCGCCGGAAGCGGGGGTGACCGCCGCCCCGACGCCAACGGCGCCCGGAACGACCGACCCGACCACGAGTGAGAGCCGGGCACCAACCGATCCGGTAGTGCAGCTGCCGAACTCAATCACCGGACAGACGGCCGCGCAGGTCACCTGCACTGTTGGGCAACGCTGACTGCGCCTAGGCCATCGCGCACGGCACTCCCTTTCATTACAACGACTCTGTTCGCATCCGACGAAAGTCTTGGAATATCCTCCGAAAGGTCGTTGAGTTCCCTATCTGTCCGACGCCATCGTCGTAGGGAGCTGGACCTCTTCGGGCGGCTTTTCAGAGATTGGATTCCTTTGATGACATCCCTTGCGCGCAAAGACCTGGCGGCAACCAACCGAACGAAGACACGCCTCACTTCGGCGATCATCGCAACCATCCTCGCGGTTAGCGGCTCCGTGGTCGCGGCTGCTCCCGCGAGCGCGGCATCCCGCATCGTGGGGCCGTTCCAGTCGATGACGCATTGCCAAGCCGAGCGGCGGCTGTGGATAAGAGAGGGCTATAGCCCTCAGGCGTGCATCAAGGGCCCCAACAACGTGACCTATTACTTCTGGGTCGACTACTGAGACAGACCTCGGGTGCCCGCCAAGACCTGAGGGCACTCGGGTTCACGCAGATGGAGTGCGAGCGCCAGTCCTTCGAGGATCCAACCTCGAAGGACTGGCGCTTTCTCGTCGAGTCATGGTCAAGCCCTCGCTGGAACCATCGCAGTAGGCGCCGCGTGTACCTCGCTCCTGGCTCCGGCACGTTGTCGACGGCCGGCGGCCGCGGCCGGAGCAAGGACGCTAGTCATGTAAGGCCTGCACCGCACGATCGGCGTAGGTCAGGCGGGCACGGCGTAGCGCGTCGGCCGGCGATCCGTCGCTCTAGTCGCGCACCTCGCCCGCCATCGGCAGCGGAGCGTTGGTGCGCGCGTACTCGCGCACTTGGTCGGTGAGCGTTTCCCACGTCGCCAGCTCTCCGGTGGGGCTCGTGGTCAGCTTGACCTCGCACGTCACGCCGCGATCGGTGAAGTAGCGGCGCGCGGCCGCTTGCGGCTCGCCGGCCTCCTCGGAGCGCTCGATGACAGCCTCGTTGATGCTCCGGGCCTCCTGCATCAGCGCGAACACGCGATCGCGGTCCCGCTCGTCGACGGCGAACACGTCGGCCGGCATGGTTGCCTGAATGTCCGCGATCCGTGCGCGTTCCTCGTATCGGCAAGGGTGCTCCACTTTTGCTCTTCTTGCAAGGGTTGGCGCCTTCCGACTTTCTCAGGGATCGACAGCTACAGATCGTCGCTTACTGGCGACGGTCGTTCTGCGGAACTCTGGAGCCCTCAGCGCCATTGATTCTAGCGAGTCGGACGTCGAGCGCGGCGGCCAAGCAAGCGCGGAGCGCGCCCGAAAGCCTCTCAGCCTCACCATCGACCAGGTGACCGGCACCGGCCGCCGTGTGGGACGCCACGGCGCCCGTCCCGGTCACTGCGTGGGTTCCGCACCGGGTCGCGTATGTCGACGCTCTGGCGATTGAGGCCGAGGTGATCGCGTGGACGCAACGCGCCGTGCTCGTAGGCTGGATACTGTCAGGCTTAGCGCACCCGATACACGTTTGGTTGTGGGCTATGCGGTGCAGCGTCGGCAGTGACAGCTTCGAGGGGCGGACCCTCATCCGCTGAGGGTCTCAGCCGAAAGTATGTAGAGGAGGCGAAGGCCATTGAGCCACTATGTGCCCCATGAGACACCATCTGCAAAGTCGCACCCTTGCTCACGTCGCTGCCGCCGCAATCGCGCTAGGCGCTCTCCTAT
This sequence comes from Microbacterium aurum, assembly GCF_016907815.1. Lineage (NCBI taxonomy): Bacteria > Bacillati > Actinomycetota > Actinomycetes > Micrococcales > Microbacteriaceae > Microbacterium > Microbacterium aurum. The sequence continues at coordinate 971,787 of NZ_JAFBCQ010000001.1, read as the reverse complement.
CGACTACAACTCCCGCTGTTGCACTTGCCCTCGACGGTCCTGGAGTCAGGCAAGCCGGACTCGCAGTTCGCGCTGCTCCGCTTACCGGCTCCACTTGTGACTATCTGAGGTCGAGCACGCCTACTCTCGTCTGGATACAAGCAATCGAGCCTCGTGTGTGTTACCAGGTGCAGGCCAAGATGTTCCGCTTTGTGAGCGGCACCACACTGACGTACTTGGGGAGCCTCAGCACGACGTACACCGATTCTTCGGGCCATCTGAACGCAGCCTATTCAATTGTTGAGAGGTCGGCGGGCACTAATAGTGGGAACTACCTCCGCGCACGGGCTAACGCACCCTCGCTGATGACGGACTGGACCTGGTATGGGTACACCGTTAGCCGCTCGTCGGAAACTGCGCAGACGTTGATCCCCGCGGCAGCAACTCCGAGCGAAGAGGAGTACGCGAGGGCGCGCTCACAAGCTGTTAGCCCCGCACAGCGTAGGGCACTGCAAGATTCTGAGGTTTCGTTGCAAGAGTACGCGGCCGCTTACGACGCATACGCTGCATGCCTGACCAGCGCTGGCTGGGCCTCTTCCCCTATTGAGATGTCCGATGGCGTCTTGGGCATGGAGATCCGCGGCCGCGCGGAGGGCAACAAGTTCGAGAACGTGAACAACGCGTGCCGCGCCGAGACAGTTGACTATCTCGAAACGCTGTACCTAGCTGTCGCAGATATTGACCGGGCTGCCCAATGATGGTGCTAGCGGGATTCCTTCACCCTAGAGCGGGTGTGAATGACGATCAGACCGCCGGCCAGAACAGCAGCCCCGATAAAACACGCCCACACGATCGCGGGTAATTCGGTTCCGAGGGAGGGCACCGCCCAATTTTCCACCTCGGGGCGCAAGGAGAACTGCCACTCGTTCCAAGCAGTGAAGACCCACCGCAGGGCGAAATAGGCACCCAATCCCACAAGGGTGGCGGCGACGGCGAGTAGCGCCGTGGCCGCCACCCTTTGCCGTTTGGTCATTCAGCCATGCTACCGGTAGGTAGCGACGAGACCCAGCGCTCCCGGTCAGCCAGGCGCCAGTAGGCCCCCTCGCACTCCATCATTGTCGCGGCGTTATCCACTGCCCCGCGCCACGGGTGAAGCCGGCCGGTGCTCCCTCGGAACACTCGGGGGTATGCCTCGTACTGTGTCCCTCGCTCTGTCCGCGACCACCGACGCACACGATGCGCCGATCCCCGGCTCGGTCGCTCACGTCGACGTCGAGCTGATCGATCACGTCGAAGGCGTCGTCATTTACAGCCGATGGCGCGCGATGGTCGAGGATTGCGTGCCGACCTGCCACGCCACCATCCACGCCACGATCACCGGCACGGTACAGGTCATCATCGTCGGGCAGTTCGAAGCCGTCGACGAGGCGGTCGCGGACATCGACGGGTTCGCGCAGCGACTAATGGGCGTGTCCCTGCTCGATGCCGGCGAGCCGCACTTCAACGATCCTGTCGAGCCGTAAACCCGTCCCGCTCCCCCCCAGCGACATCGTAACCAAGGCAGCTCACGCACACCGCGTCCGCGCAGCTCGTCGACCCGGCCGGCCTTCCGGATCTCGACGACCTCGAACCGGATGCCAGCGAGCCGCAGGGCCGTGCACGTTTTCGCACACATTCCAGCAACCCTCTCCCCCGTACACCGTCACATGAACGCTCATCGCTCGGCACCCTCTCCGCAGTTGTCGGCCAGTCAGCCGATGCCTCGCCATCGGCTGACACTTGCCGCCCTGGGGCTCTCGGAGCGGTGCGCAACCACCGGAGGAATCCCCGTTATAGTGAAGAGCTGCGGGAAGCTGCGCGCGTAGCAGGAGCCACGATGCTGCGCGTCGCGTACGCCGATCGACTGGCCGCGGATCGGCTCACCGGCCGCGATGTCACGACAGCTCACGAGGCACGGCGCAGCTGGCTGATCATCGACGATGTGTTCCGGCCGCGCTTTCTGATCGCGTATGTCGCGGCGATCCACGCGCACACTCACGGGACTCACCTGATGTACCGGATACAGCGGTGGCGCTAGACCGAGATGATCGTCAAACGCTCGCGTGGTGCGAGACCGAGCGCGACGCCATCTGCTTCTGCGCGACACAGCTCGAGACGCCGGACTTCCACGCGCCCATGCGGGAGTCCGACGGCGGGGTGGTCGGCGTGGAGGTGCAACGCCGGCGGTGGGAGAGCGGGCTTGATCCTCGCACCGGTGATCCGCGGTGACACTACCGGGAGATGCCAGCGCCCGGGCGCTCCCGATGCCGGGCCACCGACGGCGATTCTTCAGCCGCCCGGGACTTTCCCGCGGCCGCGATCTTCGCGGCGAACGCCTCGGACACAAATGCGTATTTCGCTGCGAGACGATCTCGCTCGGCACTGTTCTCCACGGTCACGCCGGGACGCCCGTGACCGTGAGCGGCGCCGCTCGCGATGCGGGCGTCCATTTCGAGCAGTTCCGCGCGCGCGTGCTTCAGCCACGAATGCGCACGCCTGATAAGTTGCGCGCCGTGCGGCGGCGTTTCCTCGCGGGTGGGGCGCCGCGACGGGTCACCATTCTCGGGGTTCACGCGTGCCGCACGGGAGAGTTCCGCTCGCGCGGCATGGACGGAGTCGCCCACACTAACTTCCGGAATACCGCGGAGCATGCTGTCTGCGATCTGCTCGCGTGCCACCGCGCCGCGGCGGGCGATGACGATCGCCTCATTCCGTGTGCGCCCGCGGGTCATGCCGACGTAGAGGCCTGCGGCGTCGACGCCGGGGCCGACGATCGACTCGTCGGTGGTCTCCCCCTGGATGCCGTGCACTGTCGACGCGTAGGCGAGGTGGACGTGGTCCGCGGCGTACTCGAGGGAGACGTGACGGATGTCGGTGGTGTCGCTGATGCTGGCCAGTTCGAGGTGGTCGGCGCTGATGTGGCGGACCGCCCAGAGGGCGCGGTTCTCGACGCCCGTGTCCCTGTCGTTGCGGCGGGTCTGGACGACATCGCCCTCCAGGATCCGCTGTTCTGCCTGTCCGATCGCGATGCGCGCGAGTGAGAGTTCGCCGGCATCGACTCGTCGTTGTTGGATGGCTTCATTGATCGCGTCGGCTTCTTCGTTGGTGCCGGTGACGAGAGCCACCCGGCGGTGCGTCGCCGTCCGGGCGAGGTACGCGTCGACCATCGCGTCTCGTACTGCGGTCTTGTCCGCGACCGATCGGATGAGCCCTCGGCTGTCGAGTTCCGCTGCGACAGCGAGCGCAGCTTCTCGGGAGTGGGGGTTGCGCATGCGGAGGGTCAGCTGGGCGTAGCCGGGGTCGTCGAAGCGGTGGACGGCGGCGAGTTCGACGATGGCAGTGGCGCGGCGGGTGAGCGAAGCCATCGCGCCGGAGTGTCCGACGGGTCGGGCCTGGAAGTGGTCACCGACCATCGCGATCCCCGCCCCTGTGTCCTGGGCGAGCACGGCGAGGGCGTGTGCGGTGCGCAGATCGACCATGCCCGCTTCATCCACCACAATCCGATCCCCCGCCGCCACCGGGAACCGTCGCGGACCAGGGTAGAGGCGGCCGGTGGCAGGGTCGGGTTGCCCTGGCTGCAGGCGAAACCACTGTTCCGCGCCGGCTGCGTCGCGCGCCCACCGCCATCCGTGATCGGAGAGGAGGGCGTGCAGGCTCGATGCGGCGGCGCCGATCTCACGGCCCGCGACAGAGGCAGCCTTGTTCGTTGGCGCGACCACCAGCATCCGGCGTCCCTGTGCGTTCAGGACCCGGCGCGCGACGCGCAGCATCGTCGTCTTCCCCGCCCCCGCCGGCCCGGTCACCGACACGAGCCGGTCGGTCCCCGCGATCGCGCCGGCCGCGGCGAGCTGGCGATCGTCGAGGGCGACGTGATCTTCGAGCACCTCGGTCGCCGCCGCGGCAACCTCTGCCGCACCGGCGGCGATGCCGGGGGTCGCGAGCCGGTCGAACTCGGCGCCCAGAGCCACCTTCAGCGCCGCCGTGGCCGACGCCATGAACCCCTTCACATGCGCGGGACGTTCGCCTTCGCCGGGCAAGAGATCATCGGTGAGGGCGAGCGCTCGTCGGGTGACCTCGTCGATCGTCGACTGCAGGTCCCTCCGGTCCGCGACGACACCCGCCGTCGCGATCGCCCGGGTCGCGCCGGCACGGACGTCGAACATGCTGAACCGGCCACTCGAGCTGGCCGACCGTTCGTCCGCCTCGACGATCGCGCGAGCAGCCAGAAGGTCCAGGTTCAGCTCCTCGAGCGGCAGCGGCGGTAGGTCGACGGGAGGGCGGGCCGCCGCGAGGTGCGGGTCAATGTGCGTGAGCTCGTCGGCGATCATAACCTCCCAGTCGTGCTCGTCGACCTCTCCGGGCTTGTTCGGACGCGCCCGCGCCCAGGCCAGTCGGTCGATTCGCCGCAGCTCATCCGGGCCGGGTTCCGCGCCCGAGTTCTGCCGCCGCCACGCGGCGAGCAGGACGGCACGGTTCGCTTCGATCTGATTCGACCGACGCGACAACGGCCGGACAGCCTGGGCGAGCTGCTCGATCTCGCCATCCCCGCCGACGGTGAACCCATGGCGGGCGAGCGCTGCGATCCATTGCGGATCGGTGCGCGCCGCGAGCTCACCTTCGGCGTTGACTCCCGTGTGCATCTTCATCGCCACACGGGAGTCGATGTTCGACCACTTCCCGTCCACACCCTGGACCTTGACGTTCAGCCACAGGTGACGGTGGATGTGCGGGTCCAGCGCCCGGGAACGGCGGTGCCGGAGTTCGACCACCTCGATGCGGAGCAGGTCCTCGCGGATCCGCCCGCCGGCGCCGCGGCGTGCATTCAGCTCCCTCTGCCACATCAAGATGATGCGATCGCGCAGCCGGTCCTGCAGCGCCTCGAACTCCGCCGCGAGCTCCTGGCTGAGGAGTGCGGCGATGCTGTACGACTTTGGCGCGTTGATCGTTCCATCGAGGATGAGGTCCGCGTCCGGCGACATCAGGTCGCGGCCGCGACGCTCCCCCGTCGACGGGTCACAGCCGTCCACCCACCTGCGCAGAGACGGTTCATCGAGCCGGTCGACCGAGATCTCGGCATCCTCAACCGTGTACCTCAGGACGCCATCTGCGCCGGCGACGCCGTACGCGGCGAGTGTGTCGATGCCGGTCGGAGCGCGGACGTGCGAATCGCAGGAGCCCTGGAACGCGTAAGCCATCGCCTGCCGCACACCCTGCGAGCCGACGCCCCGCTTCCAACGCTCCAGACCTCCGCGCATGGGGCTAGGGTACGCCTGATATGTCGAAGTCAGCACGACTTACACAGAAAGTGCCTGCGTGCATTGCATCCTTTTCGGCTGGCGTCGGCTCGCTGGTCGCGTCCGTGCATGTTCTCGCGCATCGCGCTCATTTGAGGGACGCCAGCTGAGATTCGCTGCGAGCGGGGCTTACGCGCCGAAGTGGATCATGGATGGTCGGCGTGTGCGCAGACTCAACCCTCGCCCTCAGATCGACCGGCATTCGCGCGATGAAGGACCGTCGTACGCGCGGCCGCTGAGCAGGATGGGCGTGCTCTCAACCTTCCCGCGCACTTGAGAGGTTCCGGAAGCGCCGGCGCGATGCTTTGGTGCTCCGCCTGAATCGATGGTCGGTCGTCGGAGCACACGTATAGAGTGCCGACCGTGACCACCACCGATCAGCTCATTGATGAACTGCGCGCCGAGGGATTCGAGGGATTCGTCCCTTTCGTGGACCTACCGAAAGCCCAGGTTCCGAAGGCGGGCGGCGTGTACATCGTCGTTCGGCCGAGCCCCGAACGTTCGCCTGAGTTCCGGCAGGTCAGCCCGGCTGGCTGGTTTCAGCAGCGCGATCCTTCCGTCGCACTTGAGAAGCTCCAGACGGCCTGGGTTGACGGCGCATTCGTCGTCTACATCGGCGTCGCTACGCAAGGAGCGAATGGCCGACGGGGCATTGCGAAGCGCTTGGACGAGTTCCGCCGACACGGCGCTGGCGAGCCCATCGGACATTGGGGCGGTCGTTACGTCTGGTGCCTGAATGACAGCGCTGATCTTCTCGTCGCGTGGCGGGTGGAGTCAGTGGACCCGGGTGCGGTCGAGGCCGACCTCACCCGAAAGTTCACCGCCCACTACGGCAAGTTGCCCTTCGCAAACCTCAAGCAGGAACGTCGCCACAACCAGCCGCACTCCTCGTCGTAGATGAAGCATTCGAGGAGCTCGCTCGTCGAGGTCTTCGACTCCATCGAGTAGGCCAGCCAATGCACATAGGGACCGGTATTCGGGCGTGCGGCTTTCGGGAGCACCTGCTCCTGCGGGCCTCTCAGGGGTCGCCCGATTACTGTTTCCAAACCGGCGCGGCGAGTTCCCAGAAACCCGGTCGCTAAAACGCCCTTGCGCGGCCCCGCCCACCCCTTCGGGCGTGACGTAGGGGTCGATGCAAAGCAGAACTACGAGCGTCCGGCCGGAGTGCACGCCGTCGCGGTCGACGTCGCCATGGGTATCGCAGGTTCCTTTGTTCTTACGCGAGCCGAGCCCCCATGTCGTCGACGTTCGCAGTCATGCGCGACTAATACCAGTGAGAGGAAGAAGCACTCCGCATCTGCACTCTCGCCCGTGCCCGCTGAACCGGCCGAAGCGGGCCGAACCGCGCGCGGATCGAGTCATAGACGTCGGTGCGGCCAGAATCGTCAACGACCGAGATGAGCAGCGCGAACGGGATCTTGGTTGGGGAGTTGTCCAGCGCCCCGCTGCGGCGCGCGACGTAAGACAGCTCTAGTCGCGGTAGTTCGAACTCACCGGCCTTCAGGGTCACTCGGAAGTGGCGAACTGTCTCCCACTTCCCACTATCGCGGAGTTGAGCCTCGGAAGCACCTGTCTTCGCCGCACCGAGCGTCTTGGCTACCGGCTCCTGGCTAGGTGTCCACCCCTGAGCGAGGAGGGACCGAGCCGCGGTGCTGCCGATGTCGAGAATCTGCTTCTTGTCAGTTCGACCCTTTGGCGGGGTGAATGTGTGAATGCGGTGATGTGGCCGGAGTACGAGCTCGAGTGACGCGCTTGTGTACTCGGTCGGTTGGGTCGGGTCCACGGGCGACGCGTACGCGAGCGTCAGGTGTATTTGCACGTCGCTCGAGGTCGGGGCGGGGACGGGAACCTGATATCCGAGAAGATCGCCTCGTTCGATCTCGTCGACGTAAAGCACGTGTGCCTCGTTCGGTGCGCATTCCAGGAGGTCAGCGAAGGTGACGGGTTGGCGTCCATATCCGACTTCGTCCCGGAGCTTGACGTGATTCCTTGGCCGCTCGGCGAAGTGCGCAGCGAAAGCGCGGAGAACACTGCTGTTCACTCGCGGAAGCCGTGTGACGAGGTCAGCGAGAGCATGAGTGGTGACAGGTGCCGCGAAGCTCGTGCCCGACGCCTCGAGGAAGCTGCCGTCCGCCCGAAGGACGTTGAACATCCGGTTGTCGCTGCCGCCAAACTGCACTCCGAGCGGCTGGACCCGCGCACCGTGGCGTCCCGGTCCCATTGATGAGTACGTTGCTCGCGCCCATGGCTTCTCAGGAGCAGGAGCGTCACACGCCCCAACGGCCATACCGTTGGCCATGTCAGCTGGCACCTGTACACGATGGAGTCCGGTGATCTGGTCTTGGTGCCCGTCGTTGCCGGCCGCGACGACGAAGAGCACGTCCTTCTCCCAGGCCAGTTGGTCAAGTTCGCTCGTCCAACGGTTCGGCTCCATGTCGTCTTCGACGGCGAGCGTCGGGCCGAGGCTGAGATTGACGAGGCGGTGCCCCTTCGTCTCGACTGCGTCCTTGATCTGGTCAAGTACCCAGTAGCCCTCGAGGTCGCCGGGAATCTGGGGAGCCGGAAGCACTCGATAGCTCTCGACGGGGAGGGGCGGTGCCGATGCTTGTTCGCCGGGTCCGACCAGCCCATAGAGGACGGCGCCTGTAACGCCCGTGCCGTGATCGAGCTCACCCTGATCCGGCGCTTCGGTGGTGAGGTCGTGCGTAGGGATCGAGAATAGGGAGCCCGCCCTGCGTGCAGTGTCCACCCCGCCATCAAAAACCGCGACGGACACTGTCGAGAGGAACGGTCGAGTCGAAGTCGGCGCACTGAGCCGCTGCACGCTGCGGGTACCGAACCGCGGGCGTGGCCGGATGGCCGGCATGGGACGTAGAACACGCAAGGGGTTGAAACGCGAGAGCGACGATGCCCTAACGTTGTCGACACTCACAGGCGTGAACGTTAGGCCGCCGACACGGCGCACGTAGTCACGATGGACCTCCCCGCCTTCGCTTTGAATCAGGTCGAACCAACGCTCGAGCGTTTCCTCGTCAAGTGGAATCGGTTCACCCAAGGTCGAAGATCGTGGGTGGAGAACCGCCTCCCAGACCTTTCGCTCCGCCGATGCGGGCTCTGGCTCTTCGCTTGACGACGCTCTCAGGATGTCGGACTGACGAGGGAGCCCGATCTCGCTCAGTTCTCGAATCTGGGTAAAGGCCTGGTTCTCTGTCCTGTTCCGGCCGCCTTCGGTGATGAGGCGTCGCAACTCGCGCAAGCCGTCGTCAGAGACGGTGAAGATCAGTCGTCGAGTTTGAGCTTCAACACTCTTCGACTTCGTTACGTATAGCCCAGTGTCAGCGCGAGATCCCACAGGCGACGCTCCGACGTGTGCGAGGAGCTCCGTCGGGAAGTAGGACGCTGCCAAGTAGTTCGGGAGCAGCTTTGCTTCGACGTACACACGATCACTTGCACGGAGTGATCGTGGAAGCGTCTCGACTGCCTGCGCTGTAGCGACCACCTGCGGGCCGAGAACGTCGCGGGCTTGTTCCACGGTCTGCGGCTCATATTTGTCTCCACCGCCTGCGCGCGGTGCCTGGATATCGAGGCGCAGCGCTTCTCCGTTTACGAGGAGTGGTCGAGATGCTGCATCATTGCTTCGCACTTCCGCCACGCTGGACTCCTTCGGCTCGCTTGATACCAGCGGCGACGGTCGGATGGCTTACGCCCACAAGCGTTGCGATCTGCCTGTTCGACATCGCCAGCTTGTCGTGCATGATCAAGAAAAGCCTGTCACGTTGTGGGCCTGCATCTTCGATACGACGCGCGAGTTGACTTACCAGCTCGTCAGTCACAACGGACGCGTTGAGAATCGAGCGTCTGTGCGCGAGCGCCCATGCTCGCGTCAGGTCAGAACTGCTCATGCCGGCGGTCAATTCGGTCGCGAGCGCTAGGGCGTCCGGGTCGGCATTATCGAATCCAGCGGACAGATGATTCAGGATGGTGCGCCGTTCCTCATCGCCGGGAAGCGACAACGCGAGAGACCGATCGAAGCGGCGTTCAGCTGCGGTATCGAGCAGTTGCGGGTGATTGGTCGCGGCGATCAGCAGGCTCGCATCTGGCCACCGGTCGAGCTCAACGAGGATGACATTGACGATGCGCTTGAGCTCGCCGATATCGGTGTCGTCGTCACGTCGCTTCGCGATGGCATCGAACTCGTCGAGCAGGAGCACGCACGGTCCGCTCTTCGCATAGTCGAGAACTGCCTTGATGTTGCGCCCCGAACTCCCCAGATAGCTCGAGACCACCGACGAGAGGTCGAGCGAAAGCAACGGGAGTTCGAGCGCTTGCGCCAGCCACCGCGCAGTCATGGTCTTGCCGACGCCGGGAGGGCCGCTCAAGAGAACGGTGCGTGTGAGGCTGGCTCCTGCGCGGCGCAGCTCGTCCGCGCGGCGACGCTCCGCGAGGACTTCCTGAAGCTCACTCATGACGTCGTCATCGAGGACCAGCCCGGCACCGTCCGGGATAAGCTCGATGTCCACGAGCGGCTGCGCGCTATCAGCCTCAGTGGGAATCGCACCGGGAACGTATCGCAGCTCGGTTGAGTCGGAACCGGCCGCGATCGCCTGATGTACAGCGTCGCGGAATGCTTCAGCGTCGCTAACTCCCGTCGGTACGGAGCGAATGAGTCGCGAGGCCAGCTGCCGCACACCAGCGCCATGACCGCGGGTGCCCACACGAACCAGATCCACGATAGCGCGCTCAAGTCCCTCTGAGGCGTGGTAACTCTTCTTTGTCGCTGCCGCCATGCTTACCACCTTACCGGGGCACTCCTTGAATGCGAGCCGAGGTCGTTCGGTAAGACTCTGCCACGCACCCCCGACACTTACCGGCCGGCCGGGCATTTGGTCGAGCCCGAGCCAGAGTGGCGGTCCTCGCTTGGGATGCGTCTCCCTGACCTAACGGAGGCGAGACGATCCGCTCGGTCGCGCTAGGCGCAGGCCAACGCGGGACTACCCGCCCGCGACGCCCCACCATAGGGCACTGCCCGGATACGAATCGGTCGCGCAAGCGCCGCCCGCCATGCGGCGCTCCTCGCTACGAACGGGATCGTGGGCAGACGAGCGCTACCACTGCGAGTTTCGGATGCGGCTCGCGAGATCTTGCACTGACTCGAGCGCTTCGATCGCCCGCTGCGAGTCCCCTCCGAACAGCCCTCCTAACAACGGAGTCCATCCGCTCCCCTGCGTTCGCGCCTCCTCGAGCATCCTCGCTTCTGGCGCTTGACCGCGGTGCTTGTGTCGCCAGGTGTACCGCCCGTGTCCGCCGTGAGGCCCGTAGTAGTTATCTGACTGCGCGCGGGCGTCCGTGGCGATCGCATCGAGCAACACTTCCGCGCGATCGAAGGCATCAGAGTAGTCGGCGTCGCTGGCGAACTGTGGCTGAAAGAGCGGCGCGAGCACTGTGTGAAGATGATCGGAGATCGGTGTATGGCGCCGGCCGCCCTGCTTCGTGATCAGCGCATTCGCGTCGTCATCGGTTGGGGATTTGCCCTCGTCTTCCAGACACAAGACTGTGCCAAGCGATCGCCATTGATCGATCCCGACGATGCTTTGACTACCCGACGTCAGAATGAAGGGCACCCGACGCCCCCCGGTTAACGTGACGCGCACGTCCGCTGTCGCCGCTCGCATCATCGAATAGTTGGCCTTGGACATTGCCCCGAGCGCGGCAACGAAGGTAGCGACCAGCGCGGGATACTGATGGAGAGATGTCAGGAGGTCGGCACCGGTCTCTTGCGTCGACTCTTGCGCAAGCATTGCGAGAGTCTGCGTGAACTCCTGCTCGTGAGCCGGCGTGCCGTACATCGAAATCAGTTTGAGGGGCACCAGCGTCGGGGCAACCGTGTCCTCGTATCGCCGCACTCGTTGGACCCATTCGTGCGCGAACGCGGCATCCAGTTTGGTGCCGTGCGGCACCCCGAGCGGGAACACGTCGCGGTCACTTAGCGATTGCCGAATCGGCCCTCGAAGAGTCGAAAGGTACTCGTCGTAGTCCATGATCAACTGCGGATTCCGCAAGAGGAATCGAAGCCGCTCGACAACATCACTCTCCGCGAGAGCGGCATTGTTGGCAACAGCCGAGACGGATGCCGGCGGAATTCCCGGCGTCGATCCCATAGCGCGCTGAATAGCGACCACCAGTCGACTTATCTGCGCCGTCTTCTGAGTTCCGAACAGATCTGCGCGATGAATCGAGTGGCCCAGAGTGCGCCCGGCCCCGAGATCGATCTCGGGTATCTCGCACTCGTCCAGCCGGGCAGTCATGAGCCATGACGCCCCGGGCGGGCGCAACCGGTACTCCTCGGCCGCGAGAGTTAACTCTTCGTACTGGTACGACTTCTCCCGCTTCGCAAGGTTGGAAGAGAAGCACGCCAGGAATACGAACGAACCGCTTCGGATCGCGTCGCGAATCTCGCGCTGCCAATCGTCACCCGGCCAAAGCTTGTCCTTGTCTCGCCAGACGATGAAGTCTGCGGCTTCGAGAGCGCCTTGGAGCTCGTCGATCTGGTCGGAATCTTCGGTGATGTACGAGATGAATACGTGGTCCCCGGGCACGTCGCCCAGATTATCTGGTTAGACCGGGCGATCCGTGATGCCTGCAATCTTCGCCGAGCGCGATAGACGAAGCGGCGGCTGCGGTGGCGGGCGGTGCCCGCTGAGGGATCCCCTACGAACGCTGACGTCCCACTAACTCGCGCCGCCCGTGTACGGATGCCAGCGCGACAAAGAGCTGGCCCTGCCCGCCGCGCATGTCTGAACGGTGGTGTTAACTCGTCAATCTGCGAGGAAGGACATCACATTGGATTGGCTCACACCATGGGGAGTCGCAGTAATCGCGGCCCTCGCATCCGTCGTCGGCGTCTACTTTTCGCAATGGCGCCCACTGAACCTGCGCCGCGCTAAATGGCTTTCGGATCAGATCGGCGCCATGCGCGAGGACTCGACGGAGAAGGAATTCGCTCAAGATCTCCACGACGACTACGTGATCCACTGGGCCATGCGTCAGACCGGCCCAGGTGCGGGGCTGTACTTCGCCATCACGGCCTACCTTTGGGGTGCAGCCGCCGTCTTCGGACTCACAGCACTCGTGAACCTCGCGATAGCGACTTTCGCCGATCCGAACGCCCTCGCGGCTGCAGGTGCGTGGGGCATTGCGATGATCGGTGCGATCTTGATCTCGGCCATTCCGCACACGCTTGAGGAAAACTGGCAGAAGCGGCGCGTCGAGGCCGTGAGGAAGTCGCGTCACCTGCGGCGACCGCTGAGTGAGTGGCGAAAGGACCTGCCGAGTTGAGCCCACCGACGGCGGGGCATGCTGGGAGGAGTTGGCCGCGCGTCGACGACGCCCCGCAGTCTCGAGACTGAACAACGTCCCTCGAGCAACGCTGCTGATGATTAGCGCAGTGGCAACAAGCTACGCGCGGCGTCGTGTCGCAGTCTCACCCCGCCGAAGCCGCGCGCTCCGCCTCGCTGCGGGTCTTCTCGTATAGTCCCATCGCCACGAGCACGCTCACCACTGACGGGAAGTCGCTCTTCTGCAAGAGCGCACGGATGGCGGCGCTGTGTCCGGCGTCCGACGCGTAGAGGACGTCTTCGAGCTCAGCGACGATGGTCGGGGAGGACTCGAAGTCGATGGGGGTGTTGGCCATCGCCTCGGCTTGGATTTTCGGGTTGTCGACGACGTGGCGGAGGATTGTCTCGGCCGCGCTGACGGCGTTGAGTTCGTCGACGTCGGTGCCGGCGAAGAGGCTGTTGATCTTGTCGATCACGTCCTGCAGCAGGCCGTACTTCGCTTCGCGCGGCTGCGCGGAGCCGGCGGCGGTGATTCCCGCCAACTCTCCGGATTCACCCGACGTCAGCCCCAGCGAGAGGGCCTCGAGCTTCCGCAGCCGGTAGTGGGTGAGGACGATGTCGTCGGTGTTGATCGCGGCGGCGTCGGCCTCATCGCGTTCGATGACGCGCCGGTAGACGCGCAGGAAGATTGCCCACTTCTCGATGTCGGTGTCGCCGTAGTCCATGATCTGCGACAGGAAGTCGTACGACCGGACGAACGCGAACACCGTCCCCCGGAACTCTTCGAGCCTGCCCTTCTCGAGCTCGTCGCCCGTCGCAGCCGCGGTGTTCCAGCGGTCCCAGAAGATGTCGCGGGATGCCTTGATGTGCGAGTACAGCGCGTTGTGGCTGGACTTGTGCAGCCAGGCATCCACGACCGCGTTCAGATCGTGCGTGTCGATGATGTTCATCGCGCGGAGTTTGCCGAGCATGTCGTGGATGATGTTCGGGTCGCTGGGCTCCGTCAGTTCGGCGTCTTCGTAGTACACCTGGAACGCCGCGAGGATCTCGGCCGGGTCGTTGACGAAGTCGACGATGTACGTGTTCTCCTTGCCGGGGATTACACGGTTCAGCCGTGACAGGGTCTGCACGGCGGTGATGCCCGACAGCTTCTTGTCGACGTACATCCCGACCAGCAGGGGCTGGTCGAACCCGGTCTGGAACTTGTTCGCGACGATCATCACTTGGAACTCGTCGCCGCCGAACGCCGCGTCCAGGCTGCGTCCCTTGAGCCCCGGGTTCAGCGACGTTTCGGTGAACTCCTCCGGCCCCGACTGCGGGTCGGTGACCGTGCCCGAGAACGCGACCAGCGCGCCGAGCTGCCCGTCGAGCTTGTGCTCCTTCAGGTACGCGTCGATGGCGAGCTTGTACCGCACCGCCTCCTTGCGTGACCCGGTGACGACCATCGCCTTCGCCCGGCCACCGAGCTCGCTGCGCACGTTGGCGCGGAAGTGCTCGACGATGACGGCGACCTTCTGGGCGATGTTCGTCGGGTGCAGCCGCACCCACCTCATCACCTCGCTGCCGGCCTTCGCCGTGTCGATCTCGACATCCAGCCCCGTGGCGGTGTCGGTGTGAGCAAGGGTGAACGCGAGGTCGTAGGGCAGGTAGTTCTTCAGCACGTCGAGGATGAACCCCTCTTCGATCGCCTGCTTCATCGAGTACAGGTCGAACGCCTGCTTCGTGCCGGCATCGTCCTCCCGGCCGAACAGCTCGACCGTCTTGCCCTTCGGCGTCGCCGTGAACGCGAGGAACGAGATCGTCCCGACGCCGACCTTCCGCGCCATGACATCCGCGAGCACGTCTTCGACGTCGACGGCCCCCACGTCGTCCGCCTCCGACTCGGGTGTCGCGCCGGCGGTGAGGACCTGTTTGAGGGATGCCGCGGCCTCGCCGGTCTGGGACGAGTGCGCCTCGTCGGCGATCACCGCGTAGCGGCGGCCGGCGAGCCCGGCATCCCTCTCGATGGTCTCCAGCGCGTGCGGGAAGGTCTGCAGCGTCACCCCGATGATCTGCTTGCCGGCCAGCAGCGCCTCGGCAAGCTGCGCCGACTTGGATGCGTCCCCGCCCCGGGTGATTGCCTGGAACACCCCGGACGTCGTCTCCAGCTGCTCGACGGCACGCTGCAGCTGCCCGTCGAGGACCTGCCGGTCGGACACGACGATGACGCCGTCGAACACCTTTGACCCGTCCGCATGATGCAGCTGCGCCATCCGGTGCGCCGCCCACGCGATCGAGTCGGTCTTGCCCGAGCCCGCGGAGTGCTGGATCAGGTAGTTGTGGCCCACGCCCTCACCGAGGACGGTGCGCTCGAGCTTCGTGACCGCGCGCCACTGGTGGTAGCGGGGGAAGCGGAGCGCCCGGTCGTAGGTCTTCTTGCCGTCGATCGGGTCGGTCTTCTCGGTGAACCGGTAGTGCAGGAACCGTCCGACGAGGTCGAGCCAGGTGCCACGCTCGAGGATCTGCTCCCAGAAGTACGCCGTCGGGCTCGACCCCGCGACTGCGGCGTTGCCGGCGCCGTTGTTCTTGCCGCGGTTGAACGGCAGGAAGCGGGTGTTCGGCCCGTCGAGCTTTGTCGTCATGTGCACTTCTTCGTTCGTGACGACGAAGTGCACGAGCGCGCCGCGCCCGAACGTGAGCAGCGGCTCCCCCTCGGGCCTCCGGTCCTGCGCATACTGCTTGAGGCCCGCGGTCAGGTTCTGCGTGAGGTCGGTCTTCAGCTCGATCGTCGCCACCGGGATGCCGTTGACGAACAGCACCAGGTCGATCCGGTTCGCGTGCCGTGACGAGTACACGACCTGGCGCATCACCCGCAGCCGGTTCGCGGCGAAACGCTCCGTGGTCTTCGCATTCAGCGACGTCGCCGGCCGCGCCTGGAACAGCGTGAACTTCGCGTTCAGCACCCCCACCGGCGCCTTCAGCACGTTCAGCGTGCCGCCCCCGTTCATCGGGTCGGTCGACGCCGACGCGACGATCCGGTCGAGGATCTGTCTGCGACCCTGATCGCGGGATGCCTCGGACGCATCCGGCTTCACGAGCTTCTCCAACTGCTCCGGCTGCGTCGCCTCGAGCCACGCGAACACGTCCCCGGGGAACAGCGCCCGTCCACGGTCGTAGCCGGTGTCGTCGGGCGAGTACTCCCACCCGTGCGCGGCGAGATACCCGCACAGCTCGACCTCGAACGCATCCTCGTGCTGAATCGCCACGACGCTCACTCTCTCAAGACCCGGAGGGGACGGCTGGCTTCGACTCTAGCCAGTCCACCGACTGTGAACTACAGTTGACACATGGTCGAGGTCGTCAAGAGCGCGGTCTTCGACCAGTGGATACGAAAACTCAAAGACCGGCACGCGCGAGCCCGCGTGCTCGTCAGGATCGACCGGCTCGCCGCAGGCAACCCCGGCGACGTGAAACCGGTCGGCGACGGCATCTCCGAACTGAGAATCGACTACGGCCCCGGCTACCGGGTCTACTACCTCCAGGAAGGCTCGCGGCTCATCCTCCTGCTCTGCGGAGGCGACAAGTCCACCCAGCAGTCCGACATCACCCAGGCACACCGAATCGCAGAGGAGTGGAAGAACCATGACCGAGACGTCTGACCGCTTCAGCCGTTACGACACGGCCGACTACCTCACCGACCCTGCCGACGCCGCCGCGTACCTCGAGGCCGCGCTCGAAGACAGCAGCGACCCGACCGACGTCGCGCGTGCACTAGGCACCATCGCCCGATCCGGCAACCTCAGCGAGCTCGCCCGCCGCACCGGCATGAGCCGCGAAGGCCTCTACAAAGCGCTCTCCGCCGACGGCAACCCCAGCTTCGCCACCATCGTGAAGGTCGCCGACGCCCTCGGCCTCAAGCTTCACTTCGAATCCGTCGCCTGACGCGATCTCACGCCCCGGGTCGTTCAGCGAGCGCAGTGAGTCGAAACGCTCAGGCCGTTCCCCGCACATCGATCTTGCCCGTGACCGCCGCCGAGATCAACGCCGCGCGTCGCTCCTTCGAGAGGGCGATCGCCTCGCGCGCATCCGCGATCGCCGCGTCAAGCTCACGCATTTGCTCGCTGGTTTGGAGAACAACACGCTGCTGCTCAGAGATACTCGGCAACGGCACCATCACGTCTCCAACAATCGACGTGTTCAGGCGCTGTCGAGTTGAGCCGCGCGAGAGCTCACCGAACCGACCGCGAGTCTGAGGCGCCGATAGAACCCAGGCCAAGAACTCGGCGGTCATCAGCCGATTAGGTCGCAAGCGGTAGCAGTCAGCCTTGACCAGAGCGGGGCCAAGCTCCGGAATGACAGCAGCGCGGCCGAGTGGCATTCGCTCGTCACCGAGCCCAGCGATGACGACGTCACCCCGCTCGACGGCGTGCGACTGAAGCTCAGCGAAGTACGTCATCGATATGTAAGCTTCGTCCTCCTCCTTGAACGCATTAACACCTATGTTTCCGAGGCGGACAACGCGGGCTCCGTGATCCGAATAGTGCGCTGATGTCAGACTCGATCCGAAGGGGCCGTCAACGATCGAATCGATCGTTCGGCGAAGCGGCACCTCCGGCGCAGCCATGCCGTCGATCGCCGCCTGCCACGTGGAGTCCTGACGCTCGATTAGCAACCCGATGAGCTCCTCCTGATCCGCGATGAACGCGTCAATCTCCGCCGTCTCCCGGTCGAGGTAGTCGGCGATCTGCGCCTGCTGAGTCTCGTCAGCCACTGGGACCAAGAGCGCTGCCAGGTCAGAGGCCGAGACCGCGGCAAACGTGGAGCCGGTGGCTACCGAGTTCAGCTCCTCCGCCGAGGACAGGAGCCACCAGTAGAAGTACCGAGACGGACCCGTATGCGGTCGTATCGCACACAGGCCCCGACCGATCCCGTAACGCTGATCTGCGAGATTGACTGCGCCCACCGGCGCACGGACGGAGACGAGGACATCTCCTGCCTCCGCGACTTTCGGCGCCGAGGCCGATTCCCACCTTGCCGTCGGGTGCTGGGCACCAAACTCCGCGTTCCCCTGGAGGAAGGGCAAACCTTCGTCGAGAAGCTCGACCGCGCCGGAATCCGGCGACTGCCCCGCCAGAATCCGCGCGGCGTACCGCAGCGGGACACCGCTCATGCCTTGACCGCTTTCAACCGCGCCCGAATTCGCCCGAGCACGCGCTCGAGGTCGGCGTCGATCTCTTCGAGTGGGCGGGGCGGGACGTATTGGTAGAAGTGGCGGGTGAAGGGGATCTCGCAGCCTTCCTTCGTCTTGGACTCGTCGATCCAGGCATCCGGGGCGAAGGGCTTCACCTCGCGGTCGAAGTAGGCGTGGATGTCTTCGTTCCAGGGCACGTTCTCGGTGTCGCGCAGGGTCGGGTCGGGCTCGGGGCGCTTCTTGGCATCCAGAACGATCGGTGCGCTCTCGTCGCGTTCCGACAGCGCGGCGAGCAGCGCCTTGAGCTGCGCCGCGGTCAGTGCGATCCCGGCATCGGCGAGGAGTGCGGTGACGCGTTTGCGGAAGGCGGCGAGGTCGGTGGTGGGCGACGACCCCTCGACAAGCTCGGACACCTTCCCGGCGACCGGCTGCAGATCGACCGAAGCGAGCGCCTTGAGCTCAGCAGCCGCGGCGAGGCGCTCGGGGGTGAGCGCCCAGTTCAGGCGCAGGGGCCGTTCGACCGTGATAGTGCGGTAGAAGAAGTCCGTCCGGTCGAAGATCTTCGAGCGCGCGGCATCCGGCTCACCCTCGTAGAGCCGCACGATCTGTGCGATGTCGTCGGGGCCGAGTTCGTTGCGCTTGGAGCCGAGGCCCTTGCGCATCTTGCGGAACAGCTTCGATCCGTCGATGAGTTGCACCTTGCCGACGCGCTCGGCGGCCTTCTTCGTCGACAGCACCCAAATGTAGGTGGCGATGCCGGTGTTGTAGAACATGTCCGTCGGCAGCGCGATGATCGCCTCGAGCAGGTCGCGCTCGAGCACCCACTTGCGGATGTTCGACTCCCCCGACCCGGCGCCGCCGGTGAACAGGGGGCTGCCGTTGAGGACGATCGCCGCGCGCCCGCCGCCGTCCTCGGCGCTGCGCATCTTCGAGATCAGATGCATCAGGAACAGCATCGACCCGTCCGACACCCGCGGAAGGCCCGCGCCGAACCGGCCCGCGAACCCGCGCTGCGCGTGCTCCTCCGTGACGGCCTTCTGCTGCTTCTTCCAGTCCACGCCGAACGGCGGATTCGAGAGCCCGTAGCTGAAGGTCGCGCCCGCATGGCCGTCGTTCGTCAGGGTGTCGCCGAAGAAGATGGCATCCACCGACTGGCCCTTCACGGTCATGTCGGCCTTGCAGATCGCGTACGACTGCGGGTTGATCTCCTGCCCGGCGAGCGTCAGCGTCGCCGTCGGATTGGCGCTGCGGATGTGGTCCTCAGCGACCGACAGCATCCCGCCGGTGCCCGCAGTCGGGTCATACACCGACCGGACGACGTTCGCCTTCGCGAGCGTGTCGGACTCGGGAGCGAGCAGGATGTCGACCATCAGCTCGATCACGTCGCGTGGAGTGAAGTGCTCACCGGCCGTCTCGTTCGAGGCCTCCGCGAACTTGCGGATCAGCTCCTCGAAGATGTGGCCCATCTCCTCGTTCGGAACCGCTGTCGGCGACAGGTCGACTGCTGCGAAGCGCTGCGTGACGAGGAACAGCAGGTCGTGCTCGTCGAGCTCGGAGATGCGCTCGGCGATCTTGTACTTGTCGAAGATGTCCTTCACGTTCTCGCTGAACCCGGTGACGTAGTCGAGGAGGTTTGCGGCGAGGTTCTCGGAATCGCCGAGCGCGGTCTTCAGGTCGAAGCGGGACTCGTTCCAGAACGAGTACTGGTGGTGAGCCTTGTGACGCAGCAGGGACGCACGCACGGGGATGCCGTCGGCCTTGGCCTGCTCGACGGCAGCGAAGACTGCATGCTTGGTGGGTGCGAGCACGGCGTCCAGTCGGCGAAGCACGGTGAACGGCAAGATGATGTCGCCGTACTGATGGGCCTTGAAGCTGCCCCGCAGCAGGTCCGCGATCGACCAGATGAACGTGGCGTGATTGTTGCTCAAGACGTGCGACTCCTCGGTGGTCGTCCCCTCGGAATCCTATTCCGCGGGCGGCCGCCTCAGCGCAGCCGGTCGCCCACCGCGGACCGGTGAGCGGGACTACCCGCCGATAGAATCGCCGGTAGGAGGCGATGTGGCAGAAACATCGGCATGGCGGGCGAGCGACGTCGTCGAGCACGACCTTCTCCGCGACGCCGCGGCCGCACTGACCGCAGCCCTGCTGACCGCGGCGCGCGCCGACGACTCCGCTGCCAGCGGTCTGCGCGACGAGGCCGGCGTTGTGCGCCGTGAGGTGGCGGGCGTTGACGGGTACGACCGCGCGGCCGTGACCGCTTTGCGAAGGATGCGGGTGAGTAGTTGCGCGTTGAACTGAGCCCGGCGAGATTCCAAGATGCGCATCAATAGCGTCAGCGCGTTCACGAAACGCTTTACAGAACGAGGATTTCCGCGGAAGGCAATTTCGATCGCATCCTCCAGTTCGATTGTCAGGCCCTCGAGGTGACGCAGACCACTGAATCCGGGAACGAGTGCCTCAAGCGCGCCCGGCGCCGTCGTCATCGCACTCGGGATGCGGAACGGCACCTGGATGATCTTCTCGATGAATTCGTGCCCGTTCGCGTGGGGATAGCGCTTCTGGACGGCCTGGGTGACTACGTCATAATCAAGCGCGAGCACAAAGACGAATCCCGCGACATCGGTGATCACATTGATCGACTCGAGCATTCCAACGACGTTCTCCGTCGTGCAGCGATCCAAATCATCGACAAAGACAACGATACGCCGTCCGTCCAACGCCTCGCCGACTCTACGCAACTCTTCGAAAGGCCTCGCGAACGCGTCGTCGAGGGTCACCGGTGGACTGGACTCTTCGTCCCAAGCTGCCCTCACGTCCGCTGCTGAAAACTCAATGCCGACCACCGGGATCTTGAAACCGAGGCTCACGCCGAACGCGCGCAGCAGTCGTCCGACGGCGCGAGCGAGCGCATGGTCGTTCGTCTTTTGAACAGCGGAGAAGACCGCGTGGAGGAGTGGAATCACGATCTCCTGGCTGCGCTGATAACGCCACGCGTCAAACTCGACGGTGATTACATTCGCGTCAGCCTCGAGGATCCGATTCATTGCCTTTAGTAGCGATGACTTACCACTACCCCATTTCCCGTAGAGCCCGACTGTGAATTGAGGTCGGTCTGCAGCCGCGATAGCATCTGTCAACGCCGCCGCGTAGTCCTCGAATCCGAGGCCGGGATACTCAGTCGGGACATCCGCGACGATCCGATTAGTGACCACACTCGTCTTGCTCGTCACCCGTCATCCTTCCGAAACGTGCGCGGGCCAACAGGGATCCGCGCCGCTAGGGCCCAGCGTAGGGGTACGACAGTTGTGTGCTCGAGCAGCGGTCGTATCCGGACGAAGTAGGACCGGCATTCGCCCGGCTCGTGAAGTTAGCGCAGGACACGCACACTGTCAGACAGCGCGTTCGTTCCATCGGGACTTGACCCCTGATCTTGGACACGCTGATTCCAGCACGACGCTGGGGAAGCGAGAATCCAAGGGATGGCAAGGAAGAACTACACGGACGAGTTCCGGCAGCGGGCGGTGGACTTGTACGAGTCCACGCCTGGTGCGACGTTGAAGGCGATCGCGGGCGACCTCGGCATATCTCGGGGTGCGTTGAAGGAGTGGGTCGACAAGCTGGGCTCCGGGCATACGACTGACGGCCCGACACCGTCGGCGGCCGGGGCGCGTCCGGAGTCGCAGGCCGCGCGGATCGTGCGGTTGGAGACCGAGCTCGCCGCGGAGAAGGCCGAGCGGACCAAGCTCGAGACGGAGCGGGACATCCTCCGTCAGGCGGCGAAGTACTTCGCCGGGGAGACGAACTGGCGAACCGCTTCCAGTTCGTCGAGGACCACAAGGACGCCTACGGCGTGAAGCGGTTGTGCGAAGTCATCGAGATCCCCAGATCGTCCTTCTACGCCTGGCTCGCGGCGGCGCCGGGACGGGCGGCGAGGGTTGCCGAAGACGCGGTCCTCGCCGATCGCATCCGGGTGCTGCAGGATCCCGCGCAGGGCGGAGACCGCGCCTACGGGGCACCCCGGGTCACCGCCGACCTCAACGACGGCGTCCGGCCCACCGAGCGGGTGAATCATAAGCGGGTCGCCCGGGTGATGCGCGAGCACCAGCTTGTCGGGATCCGGCTGCGACGGCGGGTGAAGACCACGATCCCGGACCAGTCCGGGCGCCGGTTCCCCGACCTCATCGAACGCGACTTCTCCATCGGTGAGCCGGGTCGCCGGTACGTCGGCGACATCACCTACCTCCCCATCGCCGACAGCTCGAACCTCTACCTCGCGACGTGTATCGACCTCGGCTCCCGCAAGCTGGCCGGCTGGCAGGTCGCCGACCACATGCGCACCGAACTCGTCGAAGACGCCCTGCGCGCTGCTGCCCGTGATCGCGGGTCACTGGCCGGCGCGATCTTCCACTCCGACCACGGCTCGGTCTACGCGTCGAAGGCCTACGCGGTGCTCTGCGAGCAGCTGAAGGTGACCCAGTCCATGGGAGCGGTGGGCACGAGTGCCGACAACTCACTGGCCGAAAGCTTCAACGCCGCGCTCAAGCGAGAGCTCCTCGAGGGTCGGGCCGCGTTCCCCGACCAGGCCACCGCCTACCGGGCCGTGTTCCGGTGGGCCAACCGCTACAACACCCGACGGCGCCACTCCGCTATCGGCCACGTGAGCCCGAACACCTACGAAGCCGCCTACGCGGCGACCGCGTCCGCTACCATCGCGGAAGCGGCATAACCGAACCGACACAGTGTCCACGATCAAGGGTCAAGGCCCATCTGCATGTCACCGGCCTCGGTCGCCCAGTTGGCGTGGCCTACCAGGTCGGCGGCATCCATACCTGTGTCCGAAAGGCGGCGGAGGGCGCGCGCACTCACCGCCACCCTTTCCAGGGGACGACTCGGATGACTTTCACTCAAATGGGGGATCGCAGGGCCACTCTCGCTCTTCAACTCGCTTGTCGGCCACGTCGTTGCGAGCGGCGCCGTCCTCGCGGATTCGGGCGATGAAGCGAGGATGGCCGCGTGGTTGCAGCGCGGACTCCGGGTCCGGCTGTCTGCCGATAGATCGACCGCTTCACGGTGCCGATATCAGAACGGCACGTTGATCCCGATGGCCCGCAGCATCGAGTCAGATGGCAGGTTGGGTTACCCCTTGGTACCCAACCTGCCAGTGGACATCGTTGAGCGATCAGAAGAGGCGGCCCGTGATGACATAGAGCAGCGCAATCGTGACGACGCCGGTCGCGACCGCTGCCAGGGCCATGTAACGCATCCTGTAGTGAAGTAGCACCAGCCCCCACAGCGCGCTCAGCGCCGCCAAGGCTCCTAGTCGAACGCCGAACAACACACCAATGGTCATTGACATGATCCAGAGTGCGGGCAGAGCGCTCACCCAGGACACGGATTTCACCGTGCGTGGCGGACTGTCCCGTCGAACCTTCGCGGTGGTCGCCATGATTCGTCCTCCCACGTCGACCTATCTAGAGCAGGCTACTCGAACAGCCAGTAGTGGCGTCCCAGTTTGCGTGGCAGCGAGTGGCAATCGTCCCGTAGCTCGTGACGATGTCGATGTCGTTGCGCCACCGAACATTGCGCTCCGTGTAAGTCCGTCCGTAGCTGCTGCCGTTCGCGTACTCGTACCCGTTGGCAGAGTGCGGATACGAGTCCACGGTCCACCCAGCACCGAGTGACTGTGGGGTTACGTTGGTGCTGCTGTACCAAGTCCGGCAACCGTCGTAGACGTAATTCAATCGGGTCGTGAGCCGGTAGAAGGCATAGAGGGGACCATTCCTCGTCCTCGTGACCTCTACCCAGGTGGATCGCTGGGGGCCACAAGCCCGGGCAGAGACGGATTGTCCTGGAACGATTGTGACGGGCCCGCGAGTCACCGTTTCCGTCGTAGACGTCGCGATGTTCCTTCGCACCGCTTCGTTGGACCAGGCATCCTCGAGATAGCTAATCTCAAGGCCCTCTGTCGCGTGTGCAGCAGCTATCCATTCCGCCTTGGTATAGCCGCCGTACGTCTCCTCGTCGGCAGCCGTTGCGGGGGCGGCGACAGACATCGCCGCAATCGTTACCCCAATCGCTGCAAGACCGATCTTGAGTTTCCTGCTAATCATCGTGTTCTCTCCTCCTGTGGGCGACACTGCCCTTCTTCGAAGCTAGAGACACCACTCGAAAGCGGTCAAACAGGGTCCGGGTGCCCCATTCGGATATTCGAGATTCTTCTGATACCCCCGCTTCCGTTCCGCGGGCCGCAACCGCAGCGCCTCGAGAAGAGGCGCGATCAATCGTCCGGGCTGTTGCCTCTGAGAGGTGCGACAGCATTGGTATCAACGAGTACACATCCCCACTTGCCGAGTAGCAGCCGGCCCGCGCCGTGGCGCCGGCAGGCATCTAGCCAGAGGGGAGTTGGTTCGATGGCCGTCAACGGCGCGCTGGGAATCACGTCCCGCCGTCCGACGGCGACTCCGGCCACCCCAGCGTCGCTCCACCATTCGAGAGCTGACCGAACGAAAGTTGCAGGTGGCGCCGGCGCAAGTATTGAAACTACCCGTCCAGGGACGCTGCTCGGCTGAGAGATTCACTCATTGGGGTGAGTCTGCCCGGGTATCGGTCCACTAAACAGAGGCGCAGTCGCGGACAGAATGACAAGTGGGGTGGACCGCGCCGGTTTAGGTGCTCGTGCTCCGTGACCATTGAGGCGCGCCCCCGGCCCGAGCTTCGGTTCCTGCTGGTCCGTCGGCATCGGCAACATCGGCTCAGCCATGGCCCACAAGCTCCGGACGGCATATCGAACCGCGACACCGACATCGTTGATCGCGAACGTCAGCGACGCCACTCCGGAGAACCACCTCTCTGGGCTCGAGGGCGACGACCTGATCGGACACCAGCTCCACTTCTGCCGTGGCGGTCATCCGATTGCATGATTTCGACGGACAAGGTTCGCTCTGCGCGAGGACCACTCGGACCGCGGGTCGCGGCCCAGGCGTGTCGGCATAGACCAATGACCCCCAGAAGTTGGAGTCTTCATCTCGAGTTGCCCCACACTCGTGCGCCAGAAGGCGGACGCTACGCTCGCCGCGGGTCCCGAGGATGGCTCGGGGTGACAACACGAAGGAGTAGCTGTGGGTACTCATACATCCAAGGCGAGATATGCCATCGCGACGGTCGGTGTGGCCGTGGGGCTGGTCGGCCTCCTGGCTCCATCAATGGCAAGCGCGGCCGCACCTGACGGCGACGAGGCCGAGCGCCACGAACTGGTCTCGCTGTTCGATTCGGTGGCCCCGGAGTTCTTCGCGCGTATATCGCCCGTGGTGGCTCCCCGGCCCATAGAGCAACTCTCGTCCGCACGTTTCTCGACGGCGACTGACCAGGTTGAACTGCCCTCGGAAGCGTCCGAGGCCGTTCTGGTGGGAAGCGCTGAGGTCGGCCTTGCGCCACAGGGCACCGAGCAGCTCGGCGAGGCTCTGCAGCTGCAGTCGAACGCTGTGGCATTCGTGGGCGAAACAGTGACCCAGGTCGCAGTCGATAAGGGCGCCGGACTTTATGGTTTGGCAACTGTCCTCGCAGATGAGTCGGCGGGGGATCGGTTCAGCTATGAACTGCAGAGCCCAGCGGACTTGCATATTGAGATCGGCGAAAGCGGAGGAGCCCTCTTCCTCGAGGGCGATGACGTGGTGGGCGGCGCATATGCGCCATGGGCCATCGACGCTGCAGGCGTCGAAGTGCCTACTCACTATGTCGTCGAGGACGGTGCGCTGGTGCAGGTCGTCGACCATACCGGAGGGGGCTTCACCTATCCGATCATCGCCGACCCCACCTACTACGGTGAGTCGCTGATCAGTTCGGTTGTGACCCGCTATCCGGCCGCGGGGCGCGAGCTCTCGGTCCATACGTCGACCTGGTGGAAGACGACGGCAACGTTCGGGGGTACGGTCATTTCAATCACGGTGCGGAACCAGGTGACTGATGAGTTCGCGCGGATCACGCCTTCACCCTGGGACACCACGGGCGGTCGTCAGCAGGTTTCCTGCCACGCGTACTACGCCACTTTGAAGGATCCCTGGAACATCGAACTGTGGCGGCCTACTGTCGGGGAAGCCGCGACAGTTGCAGCGGCTTGCAACCCATCATGAGGAGGTCCGAAATGAGTAAGACGCTTGGTGTGGCCGGGGGGACCGTTCTCATCCTCGTCGGCTTGTTCCTGCTTGTGATGGTGCCGTTCAACCTGAGCGCCCAAATGGATCGAGTCGACCGCGAAGGACTCGGAGGCAACATCTTCGCGCCGGACGTGCTCCCTCTTGGCGGTCTAGGGCTGCTGGCTATTGTCATCGGCGTGGCGGTCCTGACCTACACGCACCGCCGGGGACAGCGGCCGACAGCGGCTGACGGCTGAGCAGTCCCGCATCCCATCGGCGACGGCCCTCTTGGGCGCCGTCTGGAGGGTTAGCACGCGTAGACCTCCGGTCGTGGCGCGACGCTCACGCGTACGCCATCGTGCCGGGGGTCTCTGCGCTGCAAACGCACGAATCTAGAGCAGTCGGACATGCCGGGGCGAGTCAGCTATACGGGTTGCTACACGCCCTGAACGACTTCGCTCCTCGAACTCGGGTGTCCTGACGCTCGTCAGGGCACCCGAACTGCTCGGATCGGTTCCCTGAGACTGGCGACGACGGCCGGCGGAATGGCGGCAACGAATCCCAATGCGCCGAGCGCGCAGACGACAGTGGAGTCGGGGATGGGGTCGAGAACGATAACCACGTGGCGGTAAGCGCTGGGGTCATCCAGGCTGGGGTCGCAGTGTGCCCACGCTGTGGCGGAGCCCGACTCGCATGAGTGTGAGCTCTGGTGCCGCTCACGGGCGGGTGCCCTGGCGCGGCTAGGTGGGGTTGATCTGCTGGCGGGCTGCCCAAAGCGCCAGCTGAGTGCGGTCCGTGAGTCCAGTCTTTCGCAGCGCCGTTTGGAGCTGGGAGCGGACCGTGTGCACAGAAACGTTGAGCTTCGCAGCGATGTCCTCGTTGCTGGTGATCCCGCTCGCGAGCGTGGCGACAACACGGAACTCCGCCGATGACAGAACATCAAGAGCTGTATCGAACCGCGGTGCGCGTCCCCGGCGGACGAACTCGGCCAGAACGGGTGCCATCATCCTCGACGACACGACCGGGTCACCGCGGTACGCGGCATGGATGGCGTCTACGAGTCGCTCGGAGTCATGGCTCTTGAGGAGGTAGCCGATGGCACCGGCGTCCAGCGCGTCGCGAACGTAGCCGTCGACGGCGAAGCTGGTCATGACGATGACGGCCGCGGGCGTGGCAGCCATGACCTGTTTCGTTGCCTCGATCCCGCCCAGACCGGGCATGTGCAGATCCATCAGAACTACGTCCGGGTGTTCACTGCGAGCGGCTGTCACCGCGTCAGCGCCGTTTCCCACTTCGCCGATGACAGCGATCTCAGGGGTGGCATCGAGTTGGAGGCGCATACCGAGACGAACGGCGCGATTGTCGTCGGCGATGAGCACGCGAATGCGTTTCGGGTTAGACACTGCTGGTTATCCTTCGTCATGGGTGGTTGATGCGAGGGGAACCGACATTCTGACTCGCCATCCCCGGTCCGGCGTGGGGCCAGCTTCGAATGATCCTCCCAACAGCTGAACGCGGTCGCGCATGCCGCTGAGCCCCCACCCCAAGCTGAGCCCGGGTATCGCTTGGCTGCCGTCGGTGCTCTCGGTGTTCTCGACCATCACGTCGAGCGCGTCGGAGTTCACCCGCAGGGTTACTCGCGCCGTCACGCCAGGTGCGTGTTTGGCGACATTCGTCAACGATTCCTGCAGGACCCTGTAGCCCGTGCTGGATACGACAGCGGGGAGATCTTCGACGGCGCCCACACATGTCAGGCTGACTGGCAGACCCACGCGTCTCCAGTATTCGGCAAGGTGGGTCACCTGCCTCAGGTCAGCACCAGCGTCGACCGGCTCCGCGCCCGTGGCACGCAAGTCCGCAAGCGCCACCGAGAGACTCGTCGCGGCGAACTGTCCCTCCTGTCGCACCTGCCCGACGAGCTCAATCGCTCGCTCCGGGTGGTGGGGGGCGATGGCCATGGCCGCGCCCGCGAGCGTGATGAGGCCTGCGAGGTGCTGACCCGCCACATCGTGCAGCTCCTGCGCAATTCGAGTGCGTTCGGAACGCTGCGCTTCCACAAGCAGACGGGCATGCTCCTGCTTTGCGAGGATCGCCTCTTCCCTGGCGAGGGCGACCTGCCGAACGCGCACTCTCCACCAGATCCCCAATGCTGCCGCCCCAGCGACCGGCGCCGCAAAGCGAGCGGACTCTCCGACGACAAAGCCAGCGGTAGAGGTGATCTCGATCCCCTCAATCAGCAAACCCGCGAAGAGGACTCCCATGGTGACCAGGATGACGGCTAGTGCCCACAGCGACGCTGGCAGGGCGGGTATCCGAGCCGCAAGCAGGAAGATGGCGACGGCGATGACCAGGTACATTCCGGTCAACCACGATGGCACACTGAGCCCTAGTGCGAGCGCGAGGTACACCGCCACAGCGACCGCCGCAGCGAGGCGAGGACGGTGGTCAGCGAGCAGAAGTGAACCCGCTTGAGCGGCGCATCCGAACACGAGCAGAGCGATCACCGCCGGCTCCGGTAGCGGCAGACCCCACACGGTGTTTCCACCCAGATAAGCCATGACCGGGATCGAGAGGACCTGCACCAATGTCGTGGCGAAGATGGTCATCGCGAAGATAATCGCGGCTCTTTTGGATCCGAGGAGAGTTAAGTAGCGGTCGTTGCCGGGCGCGGCGTCGTAGACCACCTCGTCAGCGCTCACGGCGTTCCTCGCATCTGCTGAACCTACTACTGGCGTCGGATCGCCGTTGTCGCTATCGGTGAGGTGGTCGCGCTTGCAGGTCAGGTCCGACCCTCTTGCTACTGGAGCTCAGCGGCCACCCGCCGGGTTGCAGTGGATGACCGCCTCGACCAGCGATGTCCCCTCAATATGGTCGAGGACAAGGAAGTGATGCCCCTCAGAACTGAACGTTCCCAACGGTCGGGGAACGTTGACGGCGCCGGACAGTGATGCCAAGGTGCGTCGCTCGTCGAACAGGCGGTCGACGGCATCGCGTCCATCGGGGGTCCATCCGCTATGGGGGCGCGCTTCCTTCAGAACGACGCGGGTCTCATCCACCTCAGCGAGATATACCCCGCCCGCATTTGAATGGTGTAGCACCCCAAGGATCTGAGGGAAACCTTCGGGGGGAGCAATGTCGTGGCGACGCCGAATCTGTGGTCGGAGAAACTCCGTGATGTGTGCCCAGGGCGGAACGTAGAAACCCGGCGCCCTGACGTCGGGGACCAACTCGCCCGAACGCAGATCGCGGATAGCGGGTACGGGCATGCCGTCCTTGACCACCGACAGGCGGCGAAAGCCGCCATACCTCAGATACAGCGAACTCTCGTTCCACCGAACGTCGGAGAGCACATAAGGGCCTACGGTCCCGATCAAGACGGTCTCCAGGTCGACCAGACAATCGTGGAGCTCCGCGTCCGTGGCCGGGAAGATGGCAATGAACTTTCCGGCGCTCGCGCGGTCGGCATCCTTACTCATCGCCCTGCCGAGTGTGGGCTCGTCCCGCAAATGCTTGAACGTGAGCTGTGATGAATGGCAATAGGCGGACACGCGACGGAGGACGTCGTGGGCTTGAGCTGGAACGGTGCTCACATGCACCTTCCACCCTTGTTCGGGGAGGTCGCGCCGAAGCGGATGCCAATGAGTCCAGTGGTCATCCGTGACCTGCGCCCAGGAGCTCCAGTCGCGCTCGCTGTCAGGACCAAACCTCCCGGTCGATTCGCCGCCGCCCTGCCCGGGGCGCTCGTAGAAGACCGGGTCGGCGCCGGCGAACGCGGCGTGCATCTGGTTCACCGGGGACCCCATCGCTTGTCGAGCGAGCTACGCGGTGGACATTCTGGGGCTGGAGTGCGGTAACCGACTCACGCGCGACTCGCCGCGGACCAGCCGCCGCAGGACGTGCCGAGAGCGCTTCGGCCCTAATCACGTGGGATCCCTGCTCGCGGCGTCACCCCACAGGGCAAGGGCAAACGAGAGTGATTCACTCATATGGATGAACTTGGCCGGGCGCGGTGAGCGCAGGTGCTCGTCATCCCCGATCACCGCGCGCACCGGTTCGCTCCCTTTCCTACGGGCGGGCGCGCCTCTACGCCGCTGGCCATGGACCAACGCGTAGGTGCCGTCGCGGGGGTGACGCTCGTGTTGGCGCTGTCGGGGAATTGCTCCGTGATGTAACGGCCTGGTGCGTGGGGGCGCACATGGTTATCCGCGATCGGGCGCGCTCGCAGCACATCGAGAACAATGTCGCACTGGCGGCGGACGGCGCGTCGGAGCTGGACAGCGGGCGCGGCCACAGCGACCGCGGGGGTCCGTGGACCGCCGCCCGCCGGAAGCCCGTCGGTAGAATCGCGGGTAGGAGGCGACGTGGCAGGAACATCGGAATGGCGGGCGAGCGACGTCGTCGAGCACGACCTTCTCCGCGACGCCGCGGCCGCTCTGACTGCGGCCCTGTTGGGCGCCGCACAATCCGACGACTCTATCGCCCGTAGTCTGCGCGACCAGGCCGGCGCTGTGCGTCGTGAGGTGGCGAGCGTTGACGGGTACGACCGCGCAGCCGTGACCGCGACGCGCCAGCGGCTCGCGGCACGGTTGGCGGAGCTCTCGGCGGCCGCCGATGGCTGACTCCACCGCACCGAGCGTCGCTGACGAGATCCTGCAGCGGGACATCCTCCCGACGATCTTCCCCGGCCCCCCCTCCGCCACACCGGTCGTCGTGCTCGTCGCCGGTCAGCCCGGGGCGGGCCGGGGACGCGTGGCCGCGCGGATCGCCGCCACAGAGGGCGCAACCGCTCTCAGCGGCGACGAGCTGCGGGCGTTTCACCCGATCACCCAGAGCGAGCATCTGTTGTCCGGCGAGCAACAGCAGGAGGTCGCTACCGCGACGGCAGGTTGGTTGCGTGACTGTCTCCGGTACGCGCGCACCAATGGCCACTCGGTCGTGCTGGAGGGTGCGTTCACCGACGCAGCGGTCGTGCGCGGCACAGCGGCGCAGTTCGCCGCAGCCGGCTTCGGCACGCGCGTAGCGGTGGTCGGAGCCCGGCGCGCCGACAGCTTGCTCGCCGTCCTGTCGCACTACCTGCGCAACGTTCAGGCGAGCAATCCCGCGACGTACACCAGCCGGTCCGCGCATGACGCTGGGTTCGGCGGCACTCGCGCCCTCGTCGCCGCGATCGAGGCCGACCCGGCGGCGGATCGACTGACGGTTGTCGATGGTCGCGGCGACATCGTGTTCGATGCCGCTCGCCATGACGCTGGCGCGTTCGCCGGCGCATCGGCTGCTCTGGCGGTCGCGCAGGGCGGTCGGATGAGCCGGCTGGAGAGCACGCAATGGCTGAGTGAACTGCACCACGTCACGGCTTTCGCGCAGTCGCAGCGGCGGCTCCCCCGTGATGTGGCGGAGACGCTAGTGGAGTTACACGAGATTGCACTGTCGGAGGTGATCCCGCAGTTGCATGTTCCCGCGGGGGCGCGGTTCGCGGAGATGACGGCGCGGACGACGTCGGCGCGACTCGCCGCGTTGCGTGAGTCTCTGGTTGGTCCCGTGCAGCCGGATGCAGCGGCCCCGGTGGTCGTGCCTGCCGGTCCGGAGCGCGGGGGCATCTCCCGCTGACGCACCACGGCATGCGCCGCCAGGCGCGTGACACGGGTGCGGGACTTCCGCAGTTCGATACTCCGGCGTTCGGCACTTCGGCGTTACGGAGCGGGCAGACGGCCACGCAGCTCTCCTCGGCGCAAGCGCCCCGGTTCAGTGGAGCTCCGCGCCGAGGATGCTGGCGAGCACGATCGCGCAGATGACCAGTCCGGCCACAACGCTGAGGACGACGGCGGCGCCGCGGATGCTTCCGCGCACCGCGCAGCCGGCGAGGGCGGGGAGGGCGAGCAGGATCCCTACCGTGCAGGCCGCGAGGAGCTCCGCGAGCGGCGCGGCAGTCGCGATGTTCATCACGGCCTCCCGAGGGTCACGGTCGACCTCTCTGGTGGGGTCTTCCTGGTAAGCGGCACAACAAGCGACCGCAGGTGTGCGTAGTGCCGGGTCGTGGAATAGCGGACCGAGCGCAGCGAGGGAGCATATGCCGCGAAAGCCCGGAACGGAGCGCACCGGAGGGAGCTACGATCGCCGACCAGGAAAGACCTCACTGTGCGTCACCTCTGTCGCGAAGGTGTGGCCATGGCCGCAGGCGGTGACGTCACGGGGCCGGTTTGGGTGGTGTCGAACAGGAGGGGGTGGGCTTCGCGGGCGAGGTTGAGGGCTTTGGCGATGTCCTGTTCGGAGAGGCCCTGCAGATTGAGGCGGTCTTTGACGAGGTCGAACGCGATGCGGTGTGCGAGGACGTCGACGTCGAGCAGGGTTTTCCCGGCGATCGCGCGGGCACGGTTCTCGAGGTCGGCTTCTTTCCGCAGCTGGTCTGTGTGGCGTTTCGTGTAGTTCTGGACGGTGGACACGACCTTGGAGAACTGCTGCTCGCGTCTGCGGCGGGCGTGTGTCTGTGTGACGTAGGCGACGGCGCGGGTGAGGTCTTCTGGGGTGAGGGTGTCGACGGGGATGCCGGTGGCGACGACGTCCCAGATCGCTTGCACGAACAGGGCGTCGTGCAGGGTCTGTGCAGGAAGGCCGGCGCGAGCGCGTCCGTCGATGTGCTGCTGCGCCCGGGTGCGAAGGTCGGCGGCGTGGGTGCGGACGTGGGTGTCGAGCGCGAACTCGAACGCGTCGTACTGCTTGTAGTGCTCCCGGACGTCCGGGGAGGTGAAGAACCGGTCCGCGTCGCGCTGATTCGCGCGGCGTTCCGCAGCGGGTGTGCGCCGGATCTGCTTCGGCGGGAGCGCGGCCGCCTGCAACCGGCGGGCGAGGCGGCGCGCGTCACGGTTCGCCTGCAACGCCTTCGCGTACTTCTCCGGGTCTTGCCGGTAGGCGCGTTGGTAGTTCGCGGCGTACTCCGGATGCCGGGACGCCCAGTCCTGCACCCGGGCTTTCGTGGCCTCCGGGTGGCGGTCGCGGTACCGGATGGCCCGCTGAAGGGCCTCGGCGCGGTGCGTGGCGTAGTAGCGGCGGCTGTACTCGCGGGCCTTGTCGGGGTGCGCTTGGTACCACCGTCGCTTGTACTCCCGGACGCCGTCGGGGTCGGCCTCCCGGCGCGTGCGGGCGCGGTCACGTGCTCGGGCGCGGCCAGCAGCGAGGGCTTTCTCTCGTGCGGCGCGGCGGCGTGCGGAGTCGCGGTTCAGTTCCCGGTTGCGTTCGGGGTGCGCGTCCTTCCACGCTTTGGTCAGCGCCCGGGCCTGCTCGGGGTGCCGCTCGCGCCATGCGTTGCGTGACTCGCGGGCGCGTTCGGGGTTCGCCAGTCGCCACGCCCGCGCCGCGGCACCCCGGCCCTCCGTCCGCGCTGCGCCCGGTGTGCGGGCGTCCGTGTCGTCCACCGCTCTCTCACTCGGTGGCGGGGCCGATGGCGCTCAGGACAAGCCGGACGAACTCGCGGCGGTGACGGGTCGGGTCGACGATCACCCGGGCGCACACCTCACGCAGCCGGGCACGGTCCTCGTCCGTCATGGCGGTCAGCGCGAGGGGTTCCAGGACGAAGTCCACATCCCTGCCCGGCGCCCCTGGGTTGACGGCGACATCAGCCTCGTCGTAGTACAGCGCGGCGATCCCCGCGCGTTCGAGGACGTCGTCGGCGTGCTCCTCACTCAATCGGATCATGTCCCGGTTCCTTTCCTTTCAGTGGTGAGTGGTTGCTCGTTCACGGTCTTCCCCGTCACGGATGCGCGGAGCTCGTCCTCCGTGGAACCGACGAGATCGCCGGCGTGGGCCAGGAGCAGGTCGATCGCGATGCGGATGAGGGTGTTCTCGGTGATCCGCTCCGCTTTCACCGCCCGCCGCCGCATCAGCGTCTCCGCGAGGCCCGTCAGCGCGGCAGTCTGGTCGAACCGCAGCCGCGCGTCCTTCCGGTCACAGCGGGCGAACTTCGGCCCCGGTGTGCCTGCCGGGCCGGCGGTGCGCACGTCACGGAGGGCGTCGACCAGGTCGATGCGCGCCACCGTCACCACCGCCCCGCGAGCGCCGACTCGAACTGAGCCTCGAGCTCGTACCCGACGGTGGTGACGTCGGCGATCACACCGCGGGTGCGCCGGTTGTCCGGCAGCGTCGTCAGCACGTCGCCGAGGGCGGGAGCATCGGCGTGGGCGCGGTACTCGCGGAGGTGATGATCGAACCGGGGGATGCCGTAGACGCTGTCCAGCAGGTCGCACCATCCCGCCGCCTGGTGCGGGATGCACGGATCGATCCGATTCAGCAGCACCGAGAACCGCAGCATCCGCGGTTCGATCAGCCGGCTGATCGTGTGCAGGGTCGGGGCGAACGCAAGCGGATCCGGCGTCATGGGTACGAGGACGAAGTCCGCGGCATCCATCACCGTGTCCATCAGCGCCCCACCCTCCACACCCCCAGCGGTGTCGATCAGGACGTAGTGATACCGGCCCTCCAGCTCACGGATCCGCCCGAGCGCGAGCAGGCTCTGCGTCGCCGTCAGATCGAACGCCAAGTGATGCCGCGACCGGTCGGCCCACCAGCCGACCGAGCCCTGCCGGTCCGTGTCGACCACCAGGACCCGATGCCGACGCGAGAGCGCCGCCCCCAGCTGCATCGCGACGGTCGTCTTCCCGACCCCGCCCTTCTGGTTCGCGACGACGATCACGTTCATGGTCACTCCTCCAGTACTGGATTTGTAGAAGCAGATTCCCTCTTGACATGACTAAATACCTAAGCAGTATTGTTAGTCAAGGTCGAATCTGTCGAAGTGCAGAGCGGTAAGACAAACTGAGGGGGTGAAGGTCGACGTGAACACACTCGCTGGCAACGCCATGACGTCAAACGACGCCACGCAACCGGTCGGGACCGCTCTGCGCATAGCGCCCGCATTCGTCGCAACCGCGACAGGGCAGTTCCCGGGCATCGAAACCACGATCGAAGCGCACTACAACCCAGCCCGTGGACGCTACATCCCCACGACCATCGTGAACCGGGCGATCAGCGACGACTTCGACGAAGACCGCCTGAAGCGCACCGCCACGCAAGCGATCCTCCAAGCCGCGATCCCCCACTGCGTGTCCGTCCTCCTCGACGACACCCCTGGCGCCGAATGGACCACCATCGCGGACCTCACAGCCACGGAAGGCAGGATCATCCCACCCTGGCTCGCCGAAGCAGTCGTCAAACGAGGCGTCAAGGACGAGCGCTGGGAGGTCATCGAGATCCTCTACAGCAGCGCAGCCCTCGCGGACTCCCCGCCCGCCCAACTCATCGCCCTCGAACTCGACATCCCCGAGCGGACCGCCGTGGACTGGATCCAGAAGGCCCGCGCCGCAGGCTGGCTCACCGGCATCACCTCCAACATCGGTCGACCGGTGAGTGGTTGAGGCACGCAATTGGCACGACGTCCTGGACGACGGACGATTGTTCTGCACCGAAGAAGAGACAGCCGCACTTCTCGGAATTCATCGGACCACCCTCCGGACGCTGGCGCTGGCCGGAAGCGCCCCAATCGAACCTGTGGTGCTGACGGAGCACAAGCGCGTCTACCGGAAGGTGGACATCGAGCGACTCGCCGGGGTGATCCTGTGAGCATCGAAGCACGCAAGAAACAGAGCGGGAAGATGGTCTACGTCGCGCGAGTCAAGCTCGGCGGGAAGCTCGTCGCGAATAGAACGTTTGATCGCAAGCACGATGCCGAGCAGTGGGAACGGGAACAGAAGCACCTGCTGGAGACGGGCAGACCCCTCGCTCCTAAACGGTCCTTCACGCTCGGGCAGCTCGTGACCGAGTTCCAGCAGGCCAGGAGTGACGGCAATCCGCATACGATCGACACGGACAACAACAACCTGGCCGCGTTGCCCGCTACCCTTCTTGCGCGGCCGCTCGCCAATGTCCACGCAGAGGACATCCGAGCACATCTCATGAAGCAGCTGCGCGCAGGCAAGAAGCCTGCGACTGTCGCCCGCGCCAAGACGACACTGAGTGCTCTCTTCACATACGCCGAACGCCAGGGAGTGCTTCACCAGCCCCACCCCGTCCGCACCATGGCGAAGATCAACGAACTCTCGGTGACGCAACGATCGGTGGCGCCGGCGGAGGTGCCGACCTCAGAGCAGCTCACCGCCGCCATCAGCGCGGTCCGTCGGAAGCGTGAAGACATCGCGGATCTGTACGAGTTCAAGTCATTGACAGGGCTGAGGTGGGGCGAACTCCGCGCCGCCCGTGTCAGCTGGTTGATCGAACGTCCTCTGCCCCAGCTCATCGTGACCCGCTCCCACTCCGACGGTTACGACGAGAAGGACCCGAAGTCCTGGCGTGGGACGCGACCGGTCCCGCTCTCACCCCGCGCCCTCGCGATCTTCCATCGCTATGCACGCGGTAAGCAGCAGGACGAGTACCTTTTCACCAACCGCCGGGGCGACCAATTCAAGGTCACCACGGTGCGAAAGTACCCCATCGGCTTTCACCGGCACGCGCTGCGTCACTACGCCGCATCCACGTGGCTTCGACTCGGGACGCCGATCCACGAGGTCGCCGAATACCTAGGCGACGACCCCCGCACTGTTCTCCGGGTGTACGCCCACATCCTGGGCGAAGGACAACGACGAGACCACATCAACCGCCTCGCCGCGGCCGAGAACAGCGCCGCGACGGGACCCGTCACGTCCTCCGAAAAACGCACGCCCGAACTCGGCCGCTAGCATCACACGTCGGCGCCTCATGGTTTGATCGCATGAGAGGGAGGTTGCTTGACGTGGACGATCTGACGCCTTGGGCGGTGGCACTCATCGCCGCGCTAGCCCCGCTGCTGACAGTCGTCCTCACTGAGCGTCGACCGCCCGAGTTGAGACGAGCCCGCTGGTTAGGGGACGAAGCGAGTCGAATGCGCGAGGGCACCGCTGAACGACGATTAGTAGAAGACGCTCGCGACGACGAGATCGTCGGTTGGGTAATCGCCCGCACCGGACCCGGCGCAGGAATCCTCTTCCTGATCGCGACCTACCTCTGGGGCGTTGCGGCCGTCCTCGGAATAGTCGCAATCATCGCTGCCCTCGCCGCTATCGCAAGCCCACCACTCTTCTCCGCCGCCGGCATGTACGGCATCGCCACCATCCTGACCATCACGCTCTCGGCCATCCCCTACGGGGTCGAACAGGCCCGGAGGCAAGCTCGGTCACGGGCGGTGCGCTCCGCCTTGGGTCTTCGCGAGCCCGTCGCAGAATGGCGCACGCGCACAGGTACCGGCGCGGAGAGCCCACGCACAGGAGCGGGCTGATCTTCCGGGACACTGTGGGGACACTGCCGCCCAATCTCTCCCCGATCTATCAGAGATAGCCGACCGATCGGAAGTCAGAAAATCCCCGGCTTGACCGGGGATTTCTTGGCGGAGACGGAGGGATTTGAACCCTCGGTCCCCGTAAGGGGACTCCACCTTAGCAGGGTGGTGCACTAGGCCTGACTATGCGACGTCTCCAGGCGTCCCGCCGCCGAAACGGCGCGAACGCACCCGGCAATCATAACCGGTCGCGCGTGCCCTCCAGAACCGGATGCCGCGGCATCCGCCGGCCGCCGTCACCGCACGAGACGGCCAATCCCTGACGAGACGGGATGGGTCACGTCCCGTTTCGTCGCGGATGTGCCGTCTCGCGGGCGCCGCCGCCGCCGCGGGCGGCGGCACACGCCCCACCCCCGCGGATCAGCGCTGGGCGACGGTGCAGGTGACCTGCGCGGCGTTCTGGCCGGTCACGGTGCTCGGCAGCGCCACGGAGGTCTCGGTCGGGGCGGGCGCTTCGGTCGCTCCGGTCCCGGCATCCGGCGCCGCCGTCTCGGTCGGAGCGGGCGTCGCTGTCGCACCGGCGTCGGGCTTGGTGGCTTCGCCCACCACCTCGGTCCCGTAGCCGTCGCTCGTGGACCCGGTCAGCTGCAGCGGCTGGTTGTTCGCCAGCGCGTCGAAGAGCACCGCGGCATCGGAGAGCACCGGCTGCACGCGCAGCCCGCCCTCGGCATACACGGTCGGATACTGCACGAAAACGATGTCCTCGTACGCGACGTCCTTCACGGCCATCGCGATCTGCACCATCTTCTGCGGGTTCGCGAGGGACTTGCTCAGCACGAGCTGTCCATCGTTGACCTGCTTGACCGCGGTCGTGGCGAGGTTGAGGAGCGTACCGGGGTTCGCGAGCACACCGTCGGACTGAAGCTTGCGCACCAGGGAGCTCATGAACTGCTGCTGATTGGAGATGCGACCGAGGTCGGAGCCGTCGCCGATACCGTGCCGGATCCGCAGGAACTGCAGCGCCTCGACGCCCTGGAGCGTCCGCTCCCCCGCCGGCCAGTTGATGCCGGTGTGGTCGTCCTTGATCGGGTCGGACAGACACACCTGCACGCCGCCGATCGCATCGGACATGTTGATCACGCCCGTCCACCGGATCGCCGCCGCGAACTGGATGTCGATCCCGGTGAGCTTCTCGACCGTGGCCACGGAGCACGACAGCCCGCCGTACATGTACGACACGTTGAGCATCTGCGCGCTCATCGCCGAGTACTGCCTGCCGTCCTCGCCTGTGCACGACGGGATCGGCACGATCATGTCGCGCGGGAACGACACGACGGTGACCCGTCGCGGGTTGTCCGAGATGTGCAGCAGCATCGTGACGTCGTTGCGCTCACCGTCGGTGTCGCCGTTCTGGCACGCGCCCGACAGCGACGCGTTCGCGCCCTCGCACGAGTCCGTGCCGACCAGCAGCAGGTTCACGCCGCCCTCGATCTCGCCGAGCGTCGGCGGCAGCTGCGCCTCGCCGGCGTCGCCGATGTCCACGCCTGCCGCCTCGACCGAGCTCACCGCGTTCCACGCCGCGAACGCCGCGACGGACGTGGCGCTCAGCACGACGACCGCGACGATCGCACCGAGCACGGTGAGGATCTGCGCGAACGGCTTCGGCGAGGTCAGGATGCCGTGACGGGCGACGGGCTGGCGGCGCGAGCCGTCGGTGCGTGCACTCACGGGAGTCCTTTCAGGTGCGGCAGGGCCGCGAAGCGGAGGGTGTGGGATTCGAACCCACGGGACATTGCTGCCCACCGGTTTTCAAGACCGGGTCCATCGGCCGCTCGGACAACCCTCCAGACGCATGCGACACGGGGCTCGTGAGGCATCCATCGAACGGCGAGTCTATCCGAGCAGACCCGTCCTATCTTCCCGCGAGCGCCTGAGCAGGCCCTGAAAGACGCGCCTGCGATTGCGCTACAGCCGGCGCAGCACGTCCGCGACACCGCCGGCGTGGACGGATGCCGTGATCTCGCCCGCCTCGGCCCGCACCTCGTCGGGCCCCTGTCCCATGGCGATCGCCCGGCCGCCGTGCTCGCGCGCCCACCGGAACATCCCGAGGTCGTTGCGCCCGTCGCCCATCACCAGCACGCGCTCGGGTTCGACGCCCAGCCAGGTGCGCACCTTCTCCAGCGCCGTGGACTTGTCCACGCCCTGCGGGGCGATGTCGAGCCAGGCCGACCACCCCACGGCATACGACACCTTGTTCAGACCGATCCGCGAGACCAGCTCGACGAAGTCGGCGTCGGTGTCGTCGGGCGAGACCACCACGACGCGGCACACCGGCTGCGCGACGAGCTCGTCGAACCCCACCCGCTGCGCGTGCGCGAGGTTCCAGTCGTCCATGTGCTCGGTGTACAACCGCCGCCCGTCGGCGAGCTCGACCATGTAGCGCGCCTCCGGCAGGTGCTCGCGCAGCAGCGTGACGACCTCCGTCGGGTCGAACGTCTCGACGTGGAAGCGCTCGTACACGCTCTCGTCGCCGAACGGCCCGCCGACGCGCTTCATGATGACCGCGCCGTTGGAGCACACCGCGTACTCCGGCGCCAACTCCAGGACGTGCTGAATGCCGCGCGTCCCCTCCCAACTGCGGCCGGTCGCGAGCATGACCTCGTGGCCGGCGCGGTGCGCGTGGGCGATGGCGTCCACGACGCCGGGGCTGAGCGTCTCATCCTCGAGCAGCACCGTCCCGTCGACGTCGAGGGCGATGAGCAGCCGCTCCGTCGAAACGGCCGGGTTCTCGGCATCCTCCGCGACGCGCTCGACGAGCCGCGCGGCCTTGCGGGGACCGACGACCTTGACCGAACCGGTCGGCGGCAGCCTCTCGTCGCCGCGCGCGCGGTCGGCCGTCATGCCACCGGCTCCGCGACCTCGAGACCGCCGAGGTACGGCCGCAGCACCTCGGGAATGACGACCGACCCGTCGGCGCGCTGGTGCGTTTCGAGCAGGGCGACGATCCACCGGGTCGTCGCGAGCGTGCCGTTGAGCGTCGCGACGGGCACGGTCTTCCCCCCATCGGGCCGGTAGCGCACGTCGAGCCGGCGCGCCTGATAGCTCGTGCAGTTGGAGGTGCTGGTCAGTTCGCGGTACGCCTGCTGCGTCGGCACCCACGCCTCGACGTCGTACTTGCGCGCCGCGGACGACCCGAGGTCGCCGGCGGCGACGTCGATCACGCGGTAGCTCAGGCCGAGGTCCTGCAGCATGCTCTCCTGCAGGGCGACGAGACGCAGGTGCTCCGCCTCGGCATCCTCGGGCGTGGTGTAGACGAACATCTCCAGCTTGTTGAACTGGTGCACGCGGATGATCCCGCGGGTGTCCTTGCCGTACGAGCCGGCCTCGCGGCGGTAGCAGGTGGACCAGCCCGCGTAGCGCTTCGCGCCGGCGGAGAGGTCGATGATCTCGCCCATGTGGTAGCCCGCGAGCGGCACTTCGCTGGTGCCGACGAGGTAGAGGTCGTCGGCTTCGAGGCGGTAGACCTCGTCGGCGTGCTGTCCGAGGAATCCGGTGCCGCGCATGATCTCGGGCCGGACGAGCGTGGGCGGGATCATCGGGATGAACCCGGCATCCACCGCCCGCTGCAGCGCGAGGGACATGAGGGCGTACTCGAGGCGCGCGCCGATGCCGGTGAGGAAGTAGAAGCGCGAGCCCGACACCTTCGTGCCGCGCTCCATGTCGATCGCGCCGAGCTTCTCGCCGAGGGCGAGGTGGTCGAGGGGCTCGAAGTCGAAGGATGCCGGCTCGCCATGCGTGCGCAGCGTGACGAAGGCCTCTTCGCCGCCGGCGGGGACGCCGTCGATGACGATGTTCTCGATGCGAGCGAGAGCCTCT